>NZ_JBEWZI010000008.1:0-201172 GCF_040566545.1 Uliginosibacterium flavum | reverse complement strand
GATTGCCCATGCGAAAGTAGGTCATCGTCAGACTACCTCAACCAAAACGCCCCAATCAGATCCCTGATTGGGGCGTTCTACTATGGGGCCGGATCATCGCATAAGCCTAGCGCTTACTCTTCTGGAAAGCGCAGGGTTTTTGGTGGCGAGATGATGAAGCGTGCAGGATCCATGGATGCGACCAGATCGCGCTCCAGTGGCAGCGGTTCGTGGCACATTTGTGCTGCAAGCAGTTCGCCACACAGACTGGACCAGACCAGTCCGCGCGCGCCGAAGCCTGTAATGACCCACAGCCCGTCCTGACGCGGCAGGGTGTCGAGGTTGTAGCCATCCCCCTGGAGTACTGCAGGTAGCTGGCCGACCATGGGCAGTCGGTCCAGCGCAATCGCACGCAGCCCGACGCGGCCGGTGAGTTCGTCGGCGGCCTGGTTGTTGCTGAAGCCGGGTAGCATGTGTTCGATCTTGGCGAGGTTTTCGGTGTGCTCGGCTTCACGCAGGCTCAGATCGAAGTCATCCACGACGAAGCTGGCACCCAGTGCGGCGTGCCCGCCGATGCCCGGTGTGATATAGCCCTGACCGCAGACCACGACGCCCAGCGGGGCGAGTTGCGCCATCGGCAGGTGGCTGACCTGACCGCGCGCCGCGCGCAGGGGCAGCCACTCCGCATCGGCCAGACGACGTGCGTCGTAGGCATTGGCCAATACCAGTTGTGGCGCGCTGGCGATGATGCTTCCATCTGCGTCCAGTGCATGCCATAGCGCGCCTTCACGCCGCAGGCTGGCAACATTGATTCCGGTGCGCAGCGTCACGCGAGTAGTGGCCTGCGCCAGATTGGCGTTGCACAGACTGGCCGGCTGAATCCAGCCGCCTTGCGGAAACCACCAGCCACCAAAACTCGCGGTATGCCCGGCTTTGCGCGTGGCGGACGCTGCGTCAACCCAGCGCAGAAAGTCCTTGGGCCACTGCAGGGCGTCTGCGACCGCGCGCTGCTTGCCTTCCTGATCGGTGTTGCGCGCCAGATGCAGCACGCCGCAAGGCTCCCACAACACTTGGTGTTGCGCATTCGCCAGCATGGCCAGATGTTGCAGTCCGTAGAGGAAGCCGGCGCGCGTGATGCGCGACAGGTAATTGTCGTCGAGGCTGGGCAAGGGGCGGAAAGCGCCAGCCAGATTGCCCGAGGCGCCTTGCGCGGCATCCTCCTGTGCTTCCAGCAATTCCACGTGCATGCCGCGCGCGGCCAGTCGCTCGGCAATTGCCGTGCCGGCCAGTCCCGCGCCAATGACGATCACGCGCTTGTCTTTGATAGCTGTGCTGCGTGTACGCGGCCCACGGTAGGCTCCCTGCAGCATTTCGCGCTTGCCACGGAAGCCCTGAGCCAGTTCGACAGCGAAGCCCACCTGAGTCAGGCTTTCGCGCAGCGCGACCGCGACCGACCAGGTCGCTAGACGGGTGCTGCTGTCGGAGAGCGCAGCCAGTGCGCGACATATTTTGGGCGACCACATGTCCGGGTTCTTGGCCGGCGAAAAACCGTCCAGATAGATTGCATCGGCACGCGCCACAATCTGCGTCAGTGCGCTTTCGGCCTCACCAAACAGCAGGGTCAGGCTGACGCGGCCCTGATCCAGTTCCAGACGGTGGCAGCCCGGAACGAGCACAGGCCAGTGTGCGAGCAGTTCGGCGGAAAGCTCAGGCGCCACGCCCGAGGCGGCATGGGCCGTAGCCAGATCGGCGGCCGCAAACGGGTGTTTCTCGACCGAGATGAAGTGCAAATGAGCGCTGTGCGCCGGATCTGCTCGCCAGGCCGCCCAGGTCGCCAGAAAGTTGTGGCCCAGCCCGAAACCTGTCTCGACAATGACAAAAGAATCGCGACCCTGCCAGCGTTGCGGCAAGTCGTTGCCGTGCAGGAAAACGTGTTCCGCCTGCTCCAACGCGCCCGAGGCAGAGTGGTAGATGTCGCCGTAGGTCGCAGACCAGGGAATGCCTTCCGGCGAGAGTTCGAGATGGGCGGGCGTCAGAGCGATCACGGTGGCATGCGGCGGATAAATTATGGGCCGAGTTTAGCAGCAGTGGCGCGCGTGGCGGTTTTCAACACACGATTGGCCAGAAGCCGCGCCCGTGCTCGCGCTTCAGGCGCATGCCTCTGGAAGGCAGACCACACGCTCTTCTGCGAGCAATGCGCCAAGAAAAAGCCCCGCACGCGGCAGGGCTTGGTGATGCGATTCAGCGCGAAGCTCAGAACTTGAAATAAGCCTCGGCGTTCTTGTAGCAGATGCCTTCGATGATCTTCTGCAGTTGTGCCCAGTCCTGTGGGTATTCGCCGTTTTCGACCCAGCCGCCAATCATGTTGCACAGGATGCGGCGGAAGTATTCGTGGCGGGTGTAGGACAGGAAACTGCGCGAATCCGTCAGCATGCCGATGAAGGCGCCGAGGTTGCCCAGCTGCGACAGCGCGGTCAGCTGACGCGTCATGCCGTCCTTCTGATCGAGGAACCACCAGCCGGAGCCGAACTGCATCTTGCCGACGACCTTGCCGTCCTGGAAGTTGCCGATCATTGTCGCCAGCACTTCGTTGTGGATCGGGTTCAGGTTGTACAGGATGGTCTTGGGCAGCTGGTCGTCGCCGTCCAGGGTGTCGAGGAAGTGGGCGATCTTGGCCGAGATCAGATCGTCACCAATCGAATCGAAACCGGTGTCCGGGCCCAGATTGCGGAACTGGCGTGCGCTGTTGTTGCGCTGTGCGCCGATGTGCAATTGCATCGCCCAGCCGCGCTGCGCGTACTGGCGACCCAGGTGCAGCATGATGCCGGTCTTGTAGGCATCCGCTTCATCCTTGCTTACGGCCTCGTTGCTCATGGCCTTGGCGAGAATGCTCGACAGCGTAGCGTCAGACGCTTCGGTGAAGAAGGCCACGTCGATGGCGTGATCGGACACCTTGCAGCCATGCGCCGCGAAATAGTCCAGACGCAGATCCAGCGCCTTGAGCACGTCGCCGAAATTGTTGATCGCCACGCCCGATACTTCTGAAAGCTTGCGGATGTAATCCTGGAAGCCGGCGCGGTCGATGTTGAAAGCCTTGTCCGGGCGGAAGGTCGGCAGCACCTTCACTTCGAAACCATCGGCAGCAATCGCCTTGTGATGCGCCAGATCATCGACCGGATCATCCGTCGTACAGACCGCTTTTACGTTGGAGCGCACCATCAGACCGCGCGCCGACAGTTCCGGCTTGCCGATCAGGCTGTTGCAGTGTTCCCACAGCTCGCCCGTCGTCGCGCCCGACACCAGCGTCTTCGTGCCGAAATAACGTTGCAGCTCCAGATGGCTCCAGTGGAACAGCGGATTGCCCACGCCCATCGGCAGTACTTCACAGAACTTGCGGAACTTGGCTTCGTCCGGCTGGTTGCCGGTCATGAAATCTTCGGTCACGCCGGAAGAGCGCATGAAACGCCACTTGTAGTGGTCGCCGCCCAGCCAGATTTCCGTGATGTTGGCGAACTGCTTGTTGTTGGCGATCTGCTCGGGGATCAGGTGGCAGTGGTAATCGATGATCGGCTGCGGCGCGGCGAACTCGTGGTACAGCTTCTGCGCGGTCGCGGACTCAAGCAGAAAGTTCTCGTCCATGAAAGTCTTGGCCATGCGGGTGATCTCCTGAAATGCGTGAGGGCCTATGAAGGCCACAAGCGAAAAGAGTGATTATGTTGTCAGACCAATTGTGCCACAAACCCGGATTTACCCTAAGTTGTCTGACTAAGTTTTGTGTTTCGGTGTTTGCTGGCGTTTGTAATGACTGCCGAAGAGCCGCGTGCAGCTTGGGTCTTCGGCTTGGCTGTCTGGAGAATCCCGTCCTGCGCGGTTCTCAGGCGTAACTACGCCTCAAGCGTGAGCGAATACTCAGAACTCGCAGAAAAAACTCCACCATCTTTATACGCAATGAGAGCGGCCTCCAAGTCCTCAAGAATGCGAGCCCGGTCTTTTTTCAGGTCATCAGGAAGGTCCATCGAAAGCAATTTCTTTTTTGCCCAACAGGACTGCCCGACGCCTCCAGTCGTTTCGATCGTCTTCAGCGTCACAAACATCAAGACACCCTTCCAATAGAAATTCCAGAGGCTCACCCCGGTGTAGCCACCGTCGCTTGCCGTGTGATCGGATTCCGTCAAAACTTTGCGCAACCAAATATCCGCATCACGATCAATCGTCCAAGAGTCAGATGGGTACCAAGGGCTCATCTTTAGCCAGCTTGGTCGAGTGTTGAGATCCCTCAGGTTGAATCTTGCGAAATCTTCAGCAGAAATATATTCATTTGAAAAAGACATGGCACCTCGGCAAGTAACGGTTTGTATGGGTGGTATTGAAACTCTTCATTCGGCGCAATTCGCTGTGCTTCATTGACGCTCTACACAAGCATGCCTGTAGAGCATCACCCCGCTTCCCTTTACAACCAAGCTGCTCGGAGAGTCCCGTCCAGGGCGGCTCTCCGGCCAGGCCGTTTTCAAACTCCCGCGTAAGCCGAGAAACCGCCATCCACGGCGATGATCGAGCCGGTGACGAAGCCGGAGGCTTTGCTCTCGGCCAGCCACAGCAGGGCGCCGATCAGTTCGTTGGCTTCGCCGAAGCGGCGCATCGGGGTTTGGGCAATGACTTTCTGAGCGCGGGGCGTGAAGTTGCCGTCGTCCTGCACCAGCAGTTTCTGGTTCTGCTCGGTGATGAAGAAGCCGGGGGCGATGGCGTTCACGCGGATGCCGGATTGGCCCAGATGCACGGCCAGCCATTGGGTGAAGTTGCTCACCGCGGCCTTGGCGCCGCTGTAGGCGGCGACTTTGGTCAGCGGGCGAATCGCAGACATGGACGAGATGTTGATGATGCTGCAGCCGGTGCGCCCGAGCATCTGCTTGGCGAAGACCTGGCTGGGCAGGAGGGTGCCCATCAGGTTCAGATCGAACACGAATTTGAAGCCTTCCATGTCCAGATCGAAGAAGCTGCTGCCAGGGGCGTTGGTGTTCAGGTATTCCTGATCGCTGATGCCCTTGGGATGGTTGCCGCCGGCGCCGTTGATCAGGATGTCGCAGGGACCGAAGGTGCTGGCGATGTGCGCGGCGCAGGTTTCCAGCGCGGCGCGGTTGAGCACGTCGCAAGACATGCCCAAGGCGATGCCGCCGGTGTTTTCGATCTCGGCGGCCAGCGCTTCGGCCTTGAGCAGATCGCGGCCGATGATCACGACCTTGGCGCCGCAGGCGGCTAGCGCGCGGCACATGGCGGCGCCGAGCACGCCGGAGCCGCCGGTGACGACGGCGACTTTATTGTTCAGATCAATCGAGAAGGGCAGGGTGTTGTCGACGGTGCTCATGCGGCATCTTTCTGTTCAGAATTGGCGGGGACAAACTTGGTGATCGCTTCCCACAGGCCGTTCAGATACACGGCGCCGAGGGCGCGGTCGTAGAGGCCGTAGCCGGGCTTGCCGGTTTCGCCCCAGATCATGCGGCCGTGATCCGGGCGCACATAGCCTTCAAAGCCTACCTCATGATAGGCGCGCAGGATGCGGGCCATATCAAGCGAACCCGTACAGGACAGATGCGCCGATTCATGGAAGCTGCCATCCGGCTCGACCGCGACATTGCGCAGGTGGCCGAAGTGGATGCGACCCATGCCGCCGAATTCGCGCACCAGCGCCTCGATGTTGTTGCACAGATCGGCGCCCAGCGAGCCGGAACACAGTGTGATGCCGTTGGCGAGCGAATCCACGATCTTCACCAGACGTGCCAGATCGTCGCGATTCTTGACGATGCGCGGCAGGCCGAAGATCGGGCGCGGCGGATCATCCGGGTGCATCGCCATTTTCACGTTGGCTTCCTCGGCGACCGGGATGATGGCCTTGAGGAAATATTCCAGATTCGCCCACAACTGCTCTTCGCCCACGGCGGCGTATTCGTCGAGGAGTGCGCGCAGCTGATCTGCCTGATAGCTGCTGTCCCAGCCGGGCAGGGAAATGCCCTTGGACAGGTCGAGTTTCTCGATGGCGGCGGCGTCAAAGGACAGGGTCGTGGAGCCGTCTGGCAACTCCATCGCCAGCTCGGTGCGGGTCCAGTCGAAGACCGGCATGAAGTTGTAGCAAATCACCTTGATGCCAGCGGCCGCGCAGTTGCGGATGTTCTGCTGGTAATTGGCGATCAGGCGGTCGCGCGAGGGTTTGCCGAGTTTGATGTCCTCATGCACCGGCACGCTTTCGACCACTTCGAATTTCAGCCCGGCACTTTCGATGCGCGCCTTGAGCTTTTGCAGGCTCTCCAGCGGCCAGACTTCGCCGACCGGCACATCGTAAATGGCCGAGACGATGCCATCGATCCCGGGGATCTGGCGGATGTATTCAAGCTTCACCGGATCGTTTTCGCCATACCAGCGGAAGGTCATCTTCATTGCGCAACTCCATTGGGTGATCTAACTTGTATGGTAGTATAGCAGTGAGTTTTTCGAGGTCAATACGCAGATGAAAGTCATTCCACAAAGAGCCGCTTCCATCGGCGCTCAGGTGCATCAGCAACTGCGCGACGCCATCGTGCGTGCCGAACTCACACCCGGTACGGCGCTGTCCGAGGCCGAAATCGCGGCGCGATATTTGGTGAGCCGTCAGCCCGTGCGCGAGGCCTTCATCCGTCTGGCTCAGGAAGATCTGGTCGAGATCCGCCCGCAGCGCGGCACCTTCGTCAAACGCATCGTGATGGATGATGTGCTGGACGCGCGCTTCGTGCGCGAGGCCATCGAAGTCGCGGTGGCGCGCGAGGCCGCCGGCAAGGCCGATGCGGCGGCGATTGCGCGCCTGCAGGCGACGCTGGCCACGCAGGCTGTGGCAACAAGCAATGCCGAATTTCTAGCCGCCGATGAGGCGATGCATCGCGAGATTGCCGTGATTGCCGGACGCGAATCGGCCTGGCGCGTGGTTGATCAGATCAAGGCGCAGATGGATCGTGTGCGCTATCTGAGTTACATCGATGTCAGCCCGGCGCAGCGCCTGATCGCCCAGCACAGCGAGATCGTCGAGGCGATTGCCGCCCACGACGCGAATGCGGCTGAGGCGGCCGTGCGCGCGCACATGGCCGAGATCCTGCAGCAACTGCCGGAACTGGCGCGACGCTATCCGGAGATGTTCGAGGGCAGCTGAATCTGCTCGAAGGGCCTGCTGCACAGCCGCGCCCAGCGGCCGTTCGTATCCATGCTGCCCGTATGGCCAATCCTGTCCTGCCTGAACGGGCAGGGTGCTCGCAGAGCAAGGCTGCGTGCTGCTCTTCGGCCTGCCAGAGTTTTGCGTAAATCCGTTTGTGCCTTTAATCCCATGCCGTATGTCGCCTGACTGCGGCAGTCCCTTCAGTGTTTCTGGGCCTCCATATACTTTGTGGCGGCTGGATCCATCGAAAGCAGGCTCACCAAGGGAGAAGGAATCATGCACAACACGTTTCTGGAAGAGATTGGCAGGCTGGGCGGGACGGAAGTTTTTGACGCGCAGGCGGCGGCGAGGGATTTCGGCGCCGACACGGGCGCTTCGCAGATCGGTTTTGGCGGCGCGATCCGCGTGCTGGATGCGGCGGCGATCCGTCTCATTGTGCTGGCGGCGAACCGCCATCGGCAGGCGCTGTGGCCGGTCAGTGGCGGGCGCAATTTCGGCTATGGCACCGCGCGCCCAGCGGTTGAAGGCACGATCCTGCTGGATCTGTCGGCGCTGCGCGCAGTGACAATCAACGTGGAAAATGCCACGGCGGAGATCCAGCCCGGCGTGACCCAGGCCGATCTGGAACAGGCGATTGCCGCCAGCGGCGCGGATCTGCTGGTGCCCACCACAGGCGTCGGCCCGAATGGCAATTTGCTGGGCAATGCGCTGGATGGCGGTTACGGCCTGACGCCGGTGGCTGATCACTTTTCTGCGTTGGCGGCGTTGGACGGATTCTGGGGCGATGGCAGTCCGTTCCGCCATGTCTATGCCGACATGGATTGCGCCGACATGGCCGAGCGCTGGTCTTGCGGCACCGGCCCGGCCTGGGGCGGCTTGCTGCGTCAGGGCAATCTCGGCATCGTGACGCGGGCCACGCTGCAGCTGGCGCGCGTGCCGGAGGCGGTGCGCATTCTGGTGCTGGAATGGCCCAGCTCGGCGGCATTTCAGGCCGATCAGGCGGCGCTGTCTCGGTTGGTGGAAGAGATTCCCGGCATCGGCGGGGTGATTGCGATGAATGACTATCGCATTCTGTCGACACAGGCGGATGCGCCGCTGGCCAGCGAGGCGCGTGGCGAGGCGCGCATGGCTTATCTCGATGGCCAGGCGCAGCAGCGCCGCATTGCGCGCTGGACGGCGATTGCTACGCTGTACGGCTCGCGGGCGATGGTGGCCGGCGCGGCGCGCGATATCCGGCGGCGCCTCGACGGCTGCCGCGTGTGGTCTTTTACGCCGCGTGAGGTGCGCTGGCTGGACAAGCTGTTCGGTGTGCTGCCGCAGGGTTTTCTGCCGCATATCCGACGCCATCTCGGTTCGCTGGTGAATGCGCTGGGCACGGTGCAGGGGCGGCCTATCGTGGCCTTTCTGCGCATTGCCTATGCGCTGGAAGCCTTGCCGCGCGAACTTGGCCTCGCCAGCGATCCGGCGCGCGATGGCAGCGGCATCCTCTGGTACGCGCCGCTGGTGCCACTGAATGCAGCCAGCGTGGCACGTTATGAAACGGTGATGAGCGAGGTGCTGCAGCGCCACGGTTTCGATCCGTTGCTGGCTCTGACCACGCGCAGCTCGCGCGTGCTCTCGGCAACCATTCCGATCCTCTTCCGGCGCGATGACGCGATCGCCGCCGTGCGCGCCAAGGCCTGCTACGTGGATCTGGTCAAGGCCGGGCTGGCGCAGGGCTGGCCGCCGTACCGGATCGGCTCCGACACCATGCATCTGGTGCATCCGCCCGTCGATAGTGTGACGGCACAGTTGCACACCCGTCTCAAGCTGGCGCTGGATCCGGTGCAGGTCATCAGCCCGGGGCGTTATACCCGGCATCAGGATGCGGATGCCGCTTTGCGCGCCCTGCAACTGGATGGTGTGACGGCAAGCCGGTCGGCGCAGCGCCAGGCGGTGTTTGCGCCTGTTGATTCGGAGTTTCCGCCGCTTGATCAGACGCCGGATGTGGATGGGCGGCTGAATTGAGGGGTGAAGCCTTATTCGAAACCACGTGTCCGTAGTGCCGACTTCAGTCGGCCAGCCTGGCGTGGTGTGCGACTAAGGTCGCACCTGCAAGGGGGTTGTAGAGCCGCTCTGGGTAAGGGTCTGCAGGCAGGTTGCCGGGACAGGCCCGCTGCGTGCGGCTCTTCAGCATCCCAATCCCACCAAAATCGTGGAATAGGTGTTCTTAATAAAAACAGTAACTTACGTTTATGTTTCTTGAGAGGCTATGGTCGAAAAAAAGCCCGGTCGGGGGACCGGGCGTAAATAGTAACGCGCGTAGATCGATAGCCAGAGGCTGCCAGACCGGGCCGGGAGGACGACGACCGGTTTGACGAACTTCTGCATGGATCAAGCGAAACCCTGGAAACCCACGTGGCAGCGTGTTGCAGCACGCGCCGGGCAACACCGGGGCTTGGCTTGATCGAGAAGTCGCCTCAGGCTACCGAGCTGATCAGAGCAGTGAGTTTTGGTCGGTCGGCCTCCTTTCCTTGTGTGCGCAGTTCGCCGGAGCGGGATTGCTCCAGGGCTTGTATGTCGCCGCTGATCTGGCCGCCGGCCTCGACCAGCAGGCTGCCGTAGCGGATCGTGCCTTTGACGCGACCGGTGGCGTGGATGATCAGTTGCTGGCGGGCGGTGAGGTCGCCCTCGAATTGGCCGTGAATTTCGGCCACGTCAATGCTGACCTTGCCGGAGAAGGCGCCCTTGTCGGCGATGCGCAGCACGCGGCTGTCCATCGTGGCTTCGACGCGGCCTTCGACGATCAGCGTGTCGCAATCCAGAATTTCGGCGCCCTTCAGCTTGACGTTCGGGCCGACGACAAGGCGGCTGGGGGATTCGGTTTCGGGAACGGCAACAGGGGCGGGTGAGGTCAAATTTTTCTCCGGGGTGGGAAGGGTTTGGCTGGCCAGTTGCTGGGCTGCTTCGGTGGAATTCAGATTGGCCGCGTCCCGCAGCCTGGCGTCGTTGCGTGGCGAAAGCGCCGGGTAAGCGCCGGGCGTGTGGGTCACGCGCGGCTGGCGATCCGGGGCGGGTTCGGGCATGCGGGCAGTCAGGGCTTTGTGGAACATGGCATCTCCTTCGGTGTTGAGTGGATTCTCGAAGCGTCTTCAGCGGGGCGCTGGAGAAGGCGGGGAGAGGGGCGCAGCATTCAGCGTGCTGCGCCGTCTGATCCATTCATTGCAGGGCGCGTGCCAGATCCGGAAAAGCCAATCGAAACAGTGGCTTGATGTGCTTTCAGGCAGGCGGGCGGCGTGCCTGACTGTCGCTGTCTGGCGACAGGGTTTCGGGCGTGAAGGAGGGATTGCAGGCTGGGGTTGGGCTGGGGGCTGTCGTGGAGGAGCGACAGAGGGAATGGCGCGAGTCGCAAGTCGCAAGTCGCAAGTCGTGGCCCGAACATTCCCTCCCTCTTTAAGGGGGCTGAGACGGGAGTTCGCAAGGCAAGCCTTGCGCCGTCGAAGCGGGTCGAGTGTGCAAACTCGACCCTCCGGGCAAGGAGGGGTAAAAACGCTCAATTGAGGACAGGCCTTGTTGAACGTGACAACCCCCATCCCAGCCTTCCCCCTGAAAAGGGGAAGGAGCCGTTTGGGCTCGGTTTCAAGGGCTACGGGCTTGGAGCCTTGAAGACCCGCGTCCAGACTGCTTCTCGCGGTGCTCTGCCTGAAGAGGACCGCTGCACGAGGCTCTTCGGGGAGCCGATTCCTTAGATCGTTCCCACGCGGAGCGTGGGAACGATCAAATCCGCGCTTGGGCTTTGGGCGCAAGGCGGTCATGCTCATCCCGACTTGCGACTTGCGACTTGCGACTTGCGACTTGCGACTTGCGACTTGCGACTTTGCGGACCGCCTACTCCGCCGACTCCTTGAACGCGCCGGCTTCCAGGTGGTAGCGGGCGAGCAGGCGGTAGAACTCGGTGCGGTTGCGTTTGGCCAGACGCGCGGCTTGGGTCACGTTGCCTTCGGTCAGGCGCAGCAGGCGGATCAGATAATCGCGCTCGAAGCGGTGGCGGGCTTCTTCGAAGGATTCGATGGCGTCGCCGTCGCCCTGCAAGGCGCGCTGGACCAGTGCAGCGGGGATCACCGGGGTGGTGGCCAGGGCGACGGTCTGTTCCACCACGTTCAGCAGCTGGCGGATGTTGCCGGGCCAGGGCGCGGCCAGCAGCAGCTCCATGGCTTCGGGCGAGAAGGCGTTGACCGGGCGCTCGTAGCGTTTGGCCAGACGCAGCAGGAAATGTTGCGCCAGCAGCGGGATGTCCTCGCGACGCTCGGCCAGCGAGGGCAGGGCCAAGGCGACAACGTTGAGGCGGTAGTAGAGATCGTCCCGAAAGCGCCCTTCGCTGCGCGCCATGTTCAGATCGCGGTGCGTGGCGGAGAGCAGGCGCACGTCAATCGGAATGCTGCGGGTCGCGCCGACCGGGCGCACTTCGCGCTCTTCGAGCACGCGCAGCAGCTTGACCTGCAGCGGCGTGGGCATGTCGCCGATTTCATCGAGAAACAGGGTGCCGCCCTTGGCCGCCTGGAAGAGGCCGTCGTGGTCGCGATGAGCACCGGTGAAGGCGCCTTTGACGTGGCCGAAGAGTTCGGATTCGAGCAGCTGTTCCGGAATCGCGCCGCAGTTGATCGCCACGAAGGGCTTGGCGGCGCGTGGGCTGGCCTTGTGGATGGCGCGCGCCAGCAACTCCTTGCCGGCGCCGCTGGGGCCGCTGATGAAGACGCTGACTTCGCTGGCGGCAAGAAGCTGGGCTTGCTGCAGAAAGTCTTCCATCGCGGCGCTGCGCGTGAGGATTTCGCTGCGCCAGGCGGCTGGTGCCTGCGCGGCGCTGGCCCCGCCGGAGCTGCCGATGGCGCGGTGGATCTGGGCGATCAGCTCGCTCGCGTCGTAAGGTTTGGTCAGGTAGCCGGCCACGCCGCGCTGGGTGGCGGCGATGGCTTCGGGGATGTTGCCGTGGGCGGTGAGCAGGATCACCGGCAGCGACAGGTGCTGCTCGCGCACCGCGTCGAACAGCGCCAGCCCGTCCATGCCGGGCATGCGCAGATCGGTGACGACGATGTCCGGGCGTTGCGCGGCGAGCGCCGCCAGCGCGGTTTCGCCGCTGTTCGCGCTGCGCGTCTCGAAACCGCTGGCCTTGAGGCGGATGGAGAGCAGGCGCAGCAGGTCCGGGTCGTCATCGACGAGGAGGACGCGGGGCTGGGCGGCGGGCTGTATGGCGGTCTGGATCATTTGGTGTTCGGGCGTTCCTGCATTTTTACTTCGATCTCGCGGATCGCGTCGAGTTTCTGGCGCATGGCGTCGTTGCTTTGCTGTAGTTCGCGTTGTTTCTGCAAACTGGCGGCGAGGCTATCGTCGAGGCGGCGGTTGTCTTGCAGCAAGGGGAGCAAGAGCTGCGCCAGTGGATGATTGCGCCCGCGCCCGCTGGCCTCACTGGCGGGCACGTCGAACAGGCTCAGGGCGCGCGCCCGGTCTGCGTGCGGCGGCGGCGCGATGCTCAGAAACAAGGCCAGACGCAGGCGGTTTTCCTCCCTGCGGTGCGCCGCGTAGGCTTTCTGCAGGCTGTCGGATTCGCTGCCAAGCTCTGTCGGGCTTAATGCACGAATGCGGCTGGCTTGCTGAAGGATGTCGGGCTGGTTGTCGACGCCGGGCTGCAGCAGACCGACGCGGGCCAGATGGGTGCTGCTGCAGGCGCTGGTGAGCAAGCCGAGGCTGGCGATCAGCAGGAGGTGGCGCAGTTTCATGAGGATGACTCCGTAAGGGGCAGGCGGATGCGGGCACGGGTGCCGTGAGGGGAATTCGGGAGCAGGGCGATTTCGCCACCGTGGGCGCTGACCAGTTCGCGCACAATCGACAGGCCGAGGCCGCTGCCTTTGACCGGACTGTCTTCGGGCGCGGGGCCCTGGACAAAGGCTTCGAGCATGGCTGGGGCCTGATCGGCGGGGATGCCGGGGCCGCTATCGCAGACTTCGATGCTGGCCCAGCCGCCTTCGGCGTGCGCGGCGATGTGCACGCGGCTGTGAGTCGGGGCGTATTTGAGGGCGTTGGAGAGCAGGTTGTCGAGGATGACACGCAGTTTCTCGCGATCCGCGGGCAGACTCAGATTGGCGCAGTCGTGTGTGATGTCGATGCCGCGCGCGTTGGCTGCGAGCTTCTGGTCGGCAATAACCTGTTCGACGACGCCACCGAGTTCGACGGTTTCACGGCGCAGATCGGCTGGCGCAAAGCGCAGACTGCTGTAATCGAGCAGATTCTCGATCAGTTTGCGCAGGCGCTGGCAGTTGCTGGCGAGGATCTGGGCGACCTCGAATTGCTCTGAGTTGAGCGGGCCGGTGACTTTGTCCAGCAGCAGGGCAGTGCCTTCGTGCAGCGCCGTGAGTGGGGTCTTGAGCTCGTGCGAAACGTGCTGAAGCAGACGTGTTTTTTGCGCATCCAGGGCTTGCAGCCGGGTGCGCAGCCAGTCCAGGCGCTGGCCCAGCAGGGCCATGTCACGCGGGCCGCTGACCTTGATCGGATCATCGAAACTGCCTTCGCCAAGACGGCGCATGGCCGCTTCCAACTGACGGAAAGGGCGGCGAATCAAGGCCGTGATGCCCAGCGCGAACAGCAGGCTGATCGGGATCAGCACCCACAGGCGCTGCAGTAACTGGCGGCGTGCGGCGGAGGCTTCGACCTGGAGTGCTTCGATATCCGCTTCGATCCGCGCATCGGCCAGACCGACAAGGCCTGCTGCCGATGCATTCATGGCGTTGAAAGCGGCGACCAGTGCCGGGCTTTGCGTCTGCTTCAGATCGGCTTGTTGCAGTCGCAGCCAGATGGCCTCTTCACCCGCGCGCAAGGCCTCCAGTTCGGCGCTGATGTTCAGGATGTCGGCATGCTGCGCGAGGCGTTCGCCGGTGTCGATGAAACGGGTGCGGCGGCTGGCATAGGCGGCGAGCCCCGGCGGATCGTTGAGGACCAGCTGCTGGCGCGCGAGGCGTTCGAGCGCGTTCAGATGCTCACTCAGGGCGCGGCTGTCGCGGGTAATGGCAGTGGCGCGGGTGATCGCGATTTCGCTGCGCCGACTCAGCTGATCCAGTGAAAAATACGCACCGAGCAGGGCCAGCACGGGTGGCAGGGCCACCAGCACGAAGCCTGCGAGCAGGAGTTTGGGAAGGGAGAGCGGGTAAGGCAGGCGCATGGAATGCGGGGGGTGAGAATAAGGCCTCTTTGTAGCAGCCTCGCCGGACTGGACGTTCGACAGGGCGACGGATGGCTGTCGTCTCTACGCGAGCGTGGCGCCCGGCGTACAGCCGTAGAGTACGGCAAAGAAATGGCAGACTGTGCCGGTGAGCACGAACAGGTGCCAGATGAAATGCCCGTAGCGCAGCCGGCCATCCAGTGCGTAGAAGGCCACACCACCTGTGTAGGCCAGACCGCCGGCTATGAGCCAGACAGCGCCGGCGGTGGAAATGTTCCGGAACAGCGGTACGGCCGCAATGATGATCAGCCAGCCCATCAGCAAGTAGATGCCGTTGGAGAGCCAGGGATTGTTCAGCCGGTTGCTGAACATCAGGAACAGGCCGAGCGCGGCCAGCCCCCAGACCAGACCGAAAATCGTCCAGCCCCAGGCGCCTGCCAGTACGCTGAAGGTGAAGGGCGTATAGGTGCCGGCGATCAGCAGGAAGATCGCCGCATGATCAAATTGGCGGAAAATCTGTTTGAGGCGGCCTTGCGGCATCGAGTGGTAGAGCGTGGAGCTCAGATACATCAGCACCATCGTGCTGGCGTAGATGCAGGCGGCGACGATGTTGCTCACGCTGCCGTGGCGGGCGGTAACGACGACCAGAATCGGAAAGGCTGTCAGGGCAGCGACCAGCCCCGCCGCGTGGCTGGCGACGTTGGCGATTTCCTCTCCTCGGGTCTGGGGGCGTTTGTGTTTCATGCCAGGGCTTTCTGTCGCAGGATTCCGGATTTAGGTACGCTTACGTATGGCCGCCCACTGTAGCGGGAATCGGTGGCAAGGTGTGCGCCAGGAACATATTGTCTGCATGGCAGGATTTATAGCGTAGGCTGAGGGAACCCTTTGGACAGTCCGGGGTCAGATTTGCCGATAGTCGCTTAGGCGCGGCGGCATTTTCAGGGGCTGATCCTGCGAGATTGCTGTTCTCGCGCGAGGACTCTTGATCATCCCACTGCCCGCAAGTCCCTTTCATGCCCTGCCTCCACCAGTTCGTGGGCTAACATGAAAGCGGCGGTTTTTTTATCCCCACGTACTTTAATCAAAAGGAGCTTGTCATGGCTGAGAACACCTCTTCGAACCTGCTGGACGAATCGCAAGACATTCTGCACAAGACCGAAAGATTGATCATGGATGCGGCTGCGGCAACGGGCAAGGAAGCCGAAGCCCTGCAGGCGCGCATCATTGCTGGCTTGCGCGAAGCCAAACAGCGTCTGACCACGGCCGAGGAAATTGCGCTGGACAAGGCCAAGGCCGCTGCCGCTGCGACCGATGAATATGTTCACGAAAATCCCTGGAAGGCTATCGGGATTGGCGCCGCTGTCGGCGTGGTCGTGGGCATGCTGATTGCCCGTCGCTGAGATGAGTTTGCACCTGTTCGGACAGGTTCGCCGGTCGGCCGATAACCTCGCAGGTTTGCTGGGGACCCGGCTGGATCTGTTCGGACTGGAGCTGGAGGAAGAGCTGGATCGTCGTCTGTGGCAGATGTCGATTCTGCTCGTGATCGTGGTCTTTGCCGCCTTCGCGTTGCTTTTCGCCACCGCGGCGGGCTTGGTGCTGGCGGCGCGCAATGACTGCCTGCTCGTCGCCACCTTTGGCGTGGCGCTGCTGTACGGCATACTCGCAGCGGTGTGCGGTGTGTGGCTGCGCCGCCTCGTACTGACGGCTCCCCAGCCTTTTGCCACAACGCGTGCCGAGTTCGGGCGCGATCAGGATGCGATGCAAAGTCGTACGGAGGAGTCCCCATGAACCGCCGCCGGATGATGCGTTCGCTACGCAAGGAAATGCTGGTGTTGCAGGCCGAGCAGTACCGCTTGGCGCTACGCCAGGATCTGGGAAGTTTGAATCTGGCTTCCTCCGTATCCGGCAAGGCTCAGTCTGCCTGGCTGGAAACCCTGGCCGGTGTGCTGGGCGCCGTATTGCCTGCACGCTGGGGCCGCTGGTTGAATGCCGGGCTGAGCGCCTGGCGGATCGCCAAGCAGGTGATGGGCAAGGTCGACTCTGCCAAGGCTATTTGAAGCTGCGCGGGAGGGCGTACTGAAGAAGCACGCCTGACGGCCCTGTGCAGGCATGCTCCCTGTAAAGCCTTGCTGGGCGAGGATCTTCGAGCACGTCGTGCATGTATTCCTGAAATGAAAACGCCGCATTGCGCGGCGTTTTGTGCCGGTGGATCCACCACCAGCGCCGGAGAACAACTCCGGTTGGACCTACCTGTTGCTGTGAGATGCTAGCTTCACGGTTGCGATAAGGTCTTCCTCTTGTTACGCAAGGGATACTTGCAATTCCTTTGTATAAGTTAGACGCCGGGAATTCAAGAATTAATTTGCAGAGTGAGTATTGGCGCGGGTTTCGGTGATGTGGTGGTTCGCCCCCTGCTCAGGCGCTCAGTTGCTGACCGTGATGTTCAGGCTTTCGCTGTCAGCCAGCCCTTTTGCCCTGAGCGTTACTTTCAGGGTGAGCGTGCCGGAACTTGATGGTGCTTTGAAGCGCAGGATTGAACTGTTGCTGCCCCTCTCGACAGTCTGGTTACGGATTGCGTCGCCACCGGTCTGATCCCAAGTCCATTCCATATCGTCGCTGCTGATGTCACCGGTACTGCCGGCGCGCGCGATGACGCTTACGTCGGCATCCGTGTCGACCCGGCTGGGAGACTCGACCGAGTAGATCCACAGGCTGCTGAACAAATCGTTGAGCCCTCCGCCGCCGCCACACGCCGCGAGGAGGGCAAACGTGGTGCTCAGAACCACATTGCGCAACCGTGTGTGGCGGCGTGGCGTGTCTGGAAAGGTACTCATGCTCTGCCTCCTGTCGGCAAGATGAAATCAGTCTGTTTGCACGCAAAGTATAGCCGCCCGCCCGATGGGCGCGGGGCGGATCAGGCTGCGCTCAGCTTCGCGTCAGGCTGAGGTCAGCTTGCTCTGCCAGGCTTGTGGCTTAGACAGGTCAACGCGGGAGCTGACATGAACAAGATGAGCTGGCGGAGTTTGATGGTGTTGAGTGGCTTGGCCTTGTTGCAAGGCTGTGTGGCCTATCCGGTACTTGACGAGCCTTACTACGGTGGGCGGGGATGGGATGGCCCAAGCCATCGTCACTCGCCTTCGGCGCATACCGGCCATGCGCCATCCTCCGGACATTTTTCGTCGCCGCCACGCCCGCGCGAGGCGGAGCGCGGCCATCCTGAGCCCCGTCGTCAAGAACAGGAGCGTGGCCGTTGGGATGAGGGGCGTTCGCGCCGTTGATGGGTAAGGGCGGAGATTTGTCGTCTGTTCGACAAATCGGTATGACTCATCCTCTGATATATGCCTGAAGAGCCGCGCCCAGAGCGGTTCTTCAGGCATGGTCTGCTCCTTGCTGAATGTCGGTCAGGAGGGTTTTACGATGAATGTACTTGAATCAATTCCGTCACGCCTGATCGTCATCCAGCTCTGGAGTCTCATGCCATGCATACCTGTCTGAATGATGAGGCGCTATGCGCCATGCTGGATGAGGATGTGCCTTACGGCGATCTTACGACGCGTAGCATGGGTATCGGCGCTCAATCCGCACAGATGGTGATGTGTGCCCGGCATGCAATGCGGGTGTGTGGCAGCGAAGAGGCTGCACGCCTGGTCGAGCTGGCGGGCGGCAAGGTAATGAGCTTTGTGGCATCGGGTACGCAGGTGGCTGAGGGCACCGAGCTGCTGCGTGTGCAAGGCTCCGTTGAATCTCTGCATTTGGCCTGGAAAACGGCTCAGACCTTGATGGAGTACCTCTCCGGCATCGCGTCATGTGCGGCCGGTATGCTGCAAGCTGTACGCGATGCCGGCTTCGACTTGCCGCTGGCGTGTACCCGCAAGAACTTCCCCGGCAATCGCAAGCTTGCGGTCAAGGCGATCACGGCAGGCGGCGCGGTGTCGCATCGGCTGGGTTTGTCGGAAACCTTGCTGGTGTTTCCGGATCACCGTGTGTTTGTCGACAATGCCGAGCTCCCTGAGCTCTTCGCTCGGATACGCAAGCAGGCCCCGGAAAAGAAACTTGTGGCCGAGGTCGGTAGTCTGGAAGATGCGCTGTGGCTCGCGCGGTGTGGTGCACACGTGCTGCAGCTGGAGCGCTTCAGCCCGGCCGCCCTGAGTGAATGCAGAGCGGCGCTGAACGCGCACAATCTCAGCGCTTTGCTGGCGCCGGCAGGCGGCGTGACGCTCGAAAATGCGGTGGCCTATGCGCGTGCCGGTGCAGATTTTCTGGTCAGCTCCGCGCCTTATTTCGCGCCGCCGCGCGACGTGAAAGTAATTTTTTCCCGACTCTGAAAACCGTCTTCCTTCTTTCGTCTGGCACACAATTCGCTATATACGATAAAACATAGCGAATGTCGGGTTCAGACCCGGACAGGAGGAATTCATGACAGTTTTGAGCATCTCGACCCGGCAATGCGCCCGCACGTATCCGTCGCGTTCCTGTGGCAAGAAGGATCTGCCGGACTGGCGCAAGCTGCTGCCCCGCGAATGGACTGGCTGTGTCGTTGAGCCGAGAGCCTTTTCACGCTTCCGTGATTACGAGATTTTCTCGGAGCGCCTGTTGGGCCACGAGTACGAAGGCGAAGACACGCCTTGTTATTGCGAGCACTACTTCGTGCTCACCGATGTGCGTTCAGACGATGACGAGACCTACTACCTCGCACCGACCTATGGCGAACACCTGGTGGCCTGGCGTCTCACCGACGGGCGCTGGCTGATCCATCGCCGCATCACGCATGGTGAGGAATGCCAGTCGCACCAGACCTTCTTTTCTTTTGCGGATGAAATGCCGCGCTGATCCCTGGAGATACAAATGCTGAATCGTTCGGTTTGGAATTCTTTCGTGCGCAGCAGTCTCGTCGCGCTGCTGGCGTTGTGCGCATCTCTGGCCATGGCCGAAGACAGCGTGCTTGTGGCGGGGGGGGCGGGCTACAAACGCCCCATCGATGAGATCGCCAATGGCTTCGAGGCAGCCAGCAAGATCAAGGTCGAGCGCATCTATGGTCACATGGGGCATGTGTTGCAGCAGACTCGTGCGAGTGGCAAGGTGGCCGTCGTTTTTGGCGAGCAGGATGTGCTGGAGAAAGCCGAGCAGGTGGTCTTCTCGAAATACCTGCCGTTGGGGCGTGGGCGTCTGGTGCTTGCCTGGCCTAAGGGCAAAATGCTCAAAAATGCCGCAGAGCTTCGGCGCGAGGGCTTTGCGCGGATTGGCGTGGCTGATATCAAACAGGCCATCTTCGGCAAGGCCTCTGTCGAATATCTCCAGCACAGCGGTCTGTATCCCGCGGTGGAGAAGCGTCTGATCATGGTCAGCACCGTGCCGCAGGTTTCGGCTTACCTCATCAGTGGCGAGGTCGATGCGGGCTTCATCAACCTGACCGAGGCGCTGGGTATTCGCGACAAGATCGGTGGGTTTATTGAAATTCCGGTGGATGAGTACGCGCCAATTCGCATCACCGCCGGGCTGGTCGCCGGACAGGATTCTGCACCGGTACGCGCGCTGGTGGACTACATGCAGACCCCGGCTGCGGCCGAGATCATCAAGCGCTACGGTTTGTAAATCCTCATGTCTGGAAGCCTCACCATCCTGCTGCAGACCCTGACCGATACCAGCGTGCTCTATGCTCTCTGGTTGACGGCCAAGGTGGCGCTGCTGACGGTCGCCTTGCACGCAGTGGCTGGCTTGTTGTTGGGCTACGCGCTGAGCGTGCCGCGCTGGCCGGGGCGGGCTCTGCTGGATGCGGCGATCACCATGCCGCTGGTGTTTCCGCCGATTGCACTGGGCTTCGTGTTGCTGTTGTTGCTGGGGCGCGAAGGTCTGCTGGGCGGATGGCTTCTGGCTTGCTGTGATCTGAGTCTGGTGTTCAGTGTCTCAGGTGTGGTGTTTGCCGCCTTTGTTGCCGGACTGCCACTGGTCGTCAAACCGGTGCAGACGGCAATGGAAACTTTGTCGGCGCGTCTGGGCGAAGTGGCACGCACGCTGGGCAAGCGCGAATGGGAGATCGTGTTGTTTGTGCTGATCCCCAACGTCAAGCGGGCCTTGGCGACAGGACTGGTGCTGGGCTTCGGACGCTCGATGGGCGAGGTGGGTATCACTTTGATGCTGGGCGGCAATATCGCGGGGCGCACCAATACGGTTTCACTGGAAATCTACAACGCCGTGTTTGCGGGCGAATACTCGCGTGGGATCGTGCTGACGGCGCTGCTGGGTTTGGCCTCACTGGCTGTTTTCTGGTTCATGCGCCGGGCGGGGATGTCATGAACGCGTACAGAGCGACCCCTCTGATTTGCGCAGACCCCCCGATGGGCGGGCTGTGCGAAGTCGACTTACGACTTGACGCCAATGATCACGGACGAAGCCTTGATCACTGCGGTGGCTGGGCCGCCTTCCTTGATGCCCAGTTCGTTGGTGGCGTCGCGGGTGATGCTGGCGAAGACTTCTGCGCCGCCGGGCAGGGCGATGATGACTTCGGCGCTGACCGGGCCTTGCAGCAGTTTTTTGACTGTGCCGGCGAGGCAGTTGCGGGCCGAGAGTTTTACGCCGCTGCCGTCGGTCATCACCATCACGTTGCTGGCCTTGATCAGGGCTACGACCGGCTTGCCGACGGCCAGACCGAGCGAGGCAACACTGCCCTGGGTGATCGTGCCAACCAGTTTGTCGCCACCTGCGGTGATGATTTCCACTTCGGCACTGACCGGGCCGCTGGTGAGTGCGCTGATGTTTCCTTCAAAGATGTTGCGGGCGCTGATTTTCATGATGTTCTGCCTTTTCTGAGAGCGGGAATGCGCGACGTGCACACGCTGCAAATGTACGGTCTGGCGGCGTGACGCTTCAACCACAGCGCTCGCCTGAAATATTGATGAACTTTTCCCTTTGCGGAAAAACCGTTATTTATGTAACGATATAGCGAAACGTTTAGCAGTGGAACAAGCACCATGAAAACAAACAGGATGATCGGGCGCTTCGGCGTGGATGTGGATGCCGGCAGCTTTCTCGGGGATACGCGCATTCGCCTGCTGGAGGCGATTGAGCGCTGCGGCTCGATCTCGCAGGCGGCCAAGGAAGTGCCGCTTTCCTACAAGGCCGCCTGGGATGCAGTCGATGCGATGAACAATCTTGCCGAGCAGCCGCTGGTGGCGCGGGCTGTGGGCGGGCGGAATGGCGGCGGCACCTTGCTGACGGATTACGGCAGGCGTGTGGTGAGTCTGTATCGGGCCATGGAAGCGGAATACCAGCTCGCGCTGGATCGCGTCACCGCCAGCCTCGCTGGCACCGAGGTGGCTGATCCGCAGGCCTTGCGCCGCCTGATGCGCAGCGTGGGCGTGACGACCAGTGCGCGCAATCAGTTCATCGGGCCGGTCACGACGCTGCGTGCGGGCGAAGTGACTTTCGAAGTCGGTATCCGCTTCGATGGTCACAACGAAATCGTGGCGCAGGTTTCGCGCGAAGGCGCCGAGCAGATGCGCCTGAACATTGGCCGTGAGTTGCATGCCTGGGTGAATTCCTCCGCCGTCATCCTGCTCACCGACGAGAGCGTGCGTTTATCTGCGCGCAATCAGCTATGGGGCGAGGTCGTGCGCATCCACGAAGGCCCGGTCGCGGTGGATGTGGTGCTGGCGCTACCAACCGGGCGCACCGTCAGCGCGATCATCACGCGTGAATCCCTGACTGAACTGGATCTGCGCGAAGGTGCGCGCGCCTGTGCGTTGTTCAAGGCGTCCAGCGTGATGTTGTGTGCATTTGATTGAATTTGTCGAGTTATTCCCCTTCCAAAAAGAAAGGATGTTTGCCATGAAAAAGCTTTTCTCCCTGCTCATGCTGGTCGGTTTGGCCGCCCCCGTTTTGGCTGACGAAGTGAAGGTCGCCGTCGCGGCCAACTTCACCGCACCGATGCAGAAGATCGCCGTTGAATTCGAGAAAGACACCGGCCACAAGGCGCTGGTATCGACCGGCGCAACTGGCGCTTTCTACGCCCAGATCAAGAACGGCGCGCCGTTCGAAGTCTTTCTCTCGGCCGATGATGAAGCCCCGGCCAAGCTCGAAGCCGAAGGCGTTGGCGTGAAAGGCCGCCGCTTTACTTATGCGTATGGCCGACTGGTACTCTGGAGTGCCAAGCCGGGATTCGTGGATGCCAAGGGCGAGGTGTTGAAGAAGGGTGATTTCAACAAACTCGCGCTGGCCAATCCAAAGACCGCGCCTTACGGCTTGGCAGCCCTTGAGGTGATGAAAAAGCTGGGCGTGCAGGAAGCGCTGCAGCCGAAAATCGTGCAGGGCGAGAACATCTCCCAGACCTTCCAGTTCGTCAGCACCGGCAATGCAGAAGTGGGTTTCGTGGCGCTGTCGCAGGTGTGGCAGGACGGCGTGCTTAAGAGTGGCTCCGCCTGGATCGTGCCGGCTGATCAACACACACCGATCCGTCAGGACGCGATCCTGCTCGCCAAGGGCGAGGGCAAGCCTGCCGCCGAAGCGCTGCTGAAATATCTGAAGAGCGACAAGGCCAAAGCTGTGATCAAATCCTATGGTTACGAACTCTGATCGCGCCTGAATTGCATGCTGCTACCTGACTCCCAGGACTGGTCGGCTATCTGGCTGACCCTGCGCCTGGCCACCACCGTTACCGCCTTGCTGCTGATCATCGGCACTCCGATTGCCTGGTGGCTGGCGCGCACGCAATCGCGCCTGCGTGGCGCGATCAGTGCGCTGGTTTCTTTGCCGCTGGTCTTGCCGCCGACGGTGCTGGGTTTTTACCTGTTACTGCTGATGGGGCCGAATGGTCCGGTCGGCCAGCTCACCCAGGCGCTGGGCATTGGCCTCTTGCCCTTCACCTTCGCGGGCTTGGTGGTGGCATCCACGTTCTATTCGCTGCCCTTTGTGGTCCAGCCGATCCAGAACGCCATTGAGGCCATTGGCCCGCGCCCGCTCGAAGTCGCAGCCACCTTGCGGGCTTCGCCCCGGGATACATTCTGGTCGGTCGTCGTGCCGTTGGCCCGGCCGGGCTTCCTTACTGCCGCAGTGCTCGGCTTCGCGCATACCGTGGGCGAATTTGGTGTGGTGTTGATGATTGGTGGCAATATCCCCGGCGCTACCCGCGTGATCTCGGTGCAGATCTATGACCACGTCGAGGCACTGGAATATGCACAGGCGCACTGGCTGTCGGCCGGGATGGTGGCGTTCTCATTTGTCGTGCTGCTATTGCTCTACAGCTTGAATCCGGATGCACGGAGGAAGCCCGCATGAGCGCTATTTCTCTGCGTGTTCAACACGCTTTCCCTGGTTTCTCGCTGGATGTGGATCTGCAACTGCCGGGGCGTGGCGTCACGGTGTTGTTTGGTCATTCCGGCTCGGGCAAGACCACGCTATTGCGTTGTGTCGCCGGTCTGGAGCGTGCTGCGGATGCACGTATCGAGGTCAACGGTAATTGCTGGCAGGAGGCCGGGCGCTTCACGCCCACCTGGCAGCGGGAGATCGGCTATGTGTTCCAGGAAGCCAGTCTCTTTCCGCATCTCGATGTGCGCGGCAATCTGGCTTTCGGCATGAAACGCGCGACGGGGGTTGTGCGCGAGGATGAAATCCACGCCATGGCGGCACGCTTCGGCATCGAGCATCTGCTGGGGCGCAAGCCCGATGGTTTGTCGGGTGGCGAGCGCCAGCGCGTCGCAATTGCGCGGGCCTTATTGACGCGCCCCCGCCTGCTGCTGATGGATGAGCCGCTGTCCGCGCTGGACTCGGCCCGCAAGCAGGAAATCCTGCCCTACCTGGAACGCCTGCACGATGAACTCGAAATCCCCGTGCTGTACGTCACCCACCAGATGGAAGAGGCCGCACGGCTGGCGGATCACCTGGTGCTCATGGCGCAGGGGCGGGTGATGGCTAGTGGTCCGCTGGGCGAGACGCTGTCACGCCTCGATCTGCCGCTGGCGCAGGATCACGATGCCAGCGTGGTGATCGAGGCCGAAGTTGCCGAGCACGATGCGCACTGGCAACTCACCCGCTTGCGCTTTGGCGGCGGGGAGATCTTCGTTTCGCAACGTGCGTTGAACATTGGTGCGCCGGTGCGCGTGCGCATTCTCGCGCGCGACATCAGCATCGCGCTCGGTAGCGACAATGCCTCCAGTATCCAGAATCGCTTCGCCAGCCAGATCACCGGCATCGCCCCGGCCGAAGATCCAGCGCAATGCCTCATCGGCCTGCAGGCCGGCGGTGTGCCGTTGCTCGCGCGCATCACCCGGCGCGCGGCGGATCAGCTTGGGCTGGCGGTCGGGCAAAGTGTGTGGGCGCAGGTGAAGGCGGTGGCGCTGCTTGATTAGCGACAACTGATCCATAGGCCTGCAGGCGCGCGGCACATGAATCGATTAACCTCCTTCCTTTGTCAAACGTATCGCGAGGAAGCACATGCCGGTGATCGAAGTCCGCCATCCCCTGGTCAAACATAAAATTGGCCTGATGCGGGAAGGCGCTATCAGTACCAAAAAATTCCGAGAGCTGACTGCCGAGCTTGCCCGTCTGCTGACCTACGAGGCCTGCCGCGATTTCGAACTGGAGCACCGCCGCATCGAGGGTTGGTGTGGTGAGGTCGAGGTTGAGCAGATCAAGGGCAAGAAAGTCACGGTGGTGCCGATCCTGCGCGCCGGTTTGGGCATGCTGGATGGTGTGCTCGATCTGATCCCGAGCGCCCGCGTCAGTGTCGTCGGGATTGCCCGCAACCACGAAACCCTGATGCCCGAACCCTACTTCGAGCGCTTTGTCGGTCAACTCGACGAGCGCCTGGCGATCATCATCGATCCGATGCTGGCCACCGGCGGTTCGCTGATTGCCACCATCGACATGCTCAAGCGCAATGGCTGCAAGCAGATCAAGGCGCTGGTGCTGGTCGCGGCCCCCGAAGGGATCGCGGCGCTGGCTGCGGCTCATCCGGACGTAGAGATTTTTACAGCAGCCATCGACAGCCATCTCAACGAGCAGGGCTACATCATTCCCGGGCTCGGGGATGCGGGCGATAAAATTTTCGGGACCAAGGAAGCATGAACACTACAAAAGACCCTGTCTGGCGCACCGCGCTTTCCGGCGCGCAAATCCTCTTCGTCGCCTTTGGCGCCACCGTGCTGGTGCCGCTGCTCACCGGCCTCAACCCCAGTCTGGCGCTGCTTGGCGCCGGCGTGGGCACCCTGATTTTCCAGCTGTGCACCAAGCGTGAAGTGCCGATTTACCTCGGCTCCAGCTTCGCCTTCATCGCCCCGATCATCTACTCGGTGCAAACCTGGGGCATGCCGGCCACGCTCGGCGCGCTCGCCTCGGCCAGCTTCTTCTATTACGTGGCGGCCGGTCTCGTCAAATGGCGCGGCATCGGCTTCATCCATCGCTTGTTGCCCCCGGTCGTCATCGGCCCGGTGGTCATGGTGATTGGTCTGGGGCTGGCGCAGGTTGCGGTCAGCATGGCTACCGGCAAGGCAGGCGACACACAAGTCGTGCCTTATGACACGGCGATTGCCATCGCGGCCATTTCCCTGCTGGCCACCATGCTCACTGCCATCCGTGCCAAAGGCCTGTTGAAACTGGTGCCGATCCTGGTTGGCGTGGCCGTCGGTTACGTCGTCTCCCTGCTGTTTGGGATTGTAGATTTCAGCAAGCTGAGCGAGGCCGCATGGATCGCCCTGCCGGAACTGGGCAAGCCGGAATTCAACCTGGCCGCAATCCTGTTCATGATTCCGGTGGCGATTGCGCCTATCGTCGAACACGTGGGCGGCGTACTGGCTATCGGCTCGGTCAGCGGCAAGGATTACACCGCAAGCCCCGGTCTGCATCGCACCCTGTTCGGCGACGGTCTGGCGGTGAATATCGTCAGCCTGTTTGGCGGCCCGCCCGTCACGACGTATGGCGAAGTGACCGGCGCCGTCATGCTCACCCACAACTACAACCCGGTGGTCATGACCTGGGCGGCCGGTTTCGCCATTCTGATGGCCTTCGTCGGCAAATTCGGCGCCCTGTTGCAGACCATCCCCATGCCGGTGATGGGCGGCATCATGGTGCTGCTGTTCGGCTCCATCGCCGGCATCGGCCTGAAAACCCTGATGGATGCCAAGGTCAATCTGGCCAGCGCCCGCAACCTGTGCATCGTTTCGGTGACGCTGGTAACCGGCATCGGCGGACTGGGCGTGAATATCGGCAGCTTCTCGCTGCAAGGCATCAGCCTGTGTGGCGTGCTGGCCGTGCTGTTGAATTTGTTGCTGCCTGACGAGCCGAAGCACTAAGGCGGCCAGCAACTGCTTGTTGAATACGTTGTCGGCCATTCAGTTTTTGTAGGGTGGGCTCGGTGAGCCCACGCGGCGTAGATCTAATGCCATCGACACAACGCGTGGGCTCACCGAGCCCACCCTACCAGGCTCTGGCTCCAAGAGTGAATCATGCGACTTTTTGATTGGGCATCAAAAAACCTCTGGCTCGAAGACGTTTCTGTCTATGCATCGTCTTTGCTAAATGACAAGACGCAGAAACGTCTCAAGAAGGACAAGCCTGACTGTTGGTCTGATAACTTTGATTGGCTAGAACAAGAGCATAAGTGTGCCGAAGCCGAATTTTCAGATCTTTTTAGCGGCTACTACACTCACGTCCGATGTTTCCATGGTGGACGTCCGATAGATATTGGTTCGTACATAAGAAGTGGCATCCTTGGCCAAGTTTCAAACGTTATCGAGGACCTCTTCTTACAGATTTTCTCTGATATCCCAAAGTCGTCCCTAGAGCAAGCACTTAGTGAATTCGCCACTCGTAAAGTCCGGGAGCATGGAAAAATCTGGGTTGTACTGGAGTTGGATGAATTAATTCAGCACTGTGGTCATTACCTGATCCAGGGTAGCGAGTACATCATGGCGTTAGCGGCAAGCTTGTCCCGTATTCATCCGGGTGAGGACTACCGACTTAGGCTAAGGACTGTAGGAATACCAACTATCTTCGAGGTACATGTTCCCACCTCGTACTTCAGTCAGAACGAAATTGATGCTCTTGCGCGATTGGTCTTGTCGGAGTGGGGGCAAAAAATTTCAGGTAATCATCTAGGCATGAGTTGCAGTCCATGCTTGGTCTTGCATCGCAGCATTGAACCGGAGTTCATTGCTGGCCACACGCACCCGAGTCGTATTTGTGACCCGCACTTTGGCAACCGCCAGTACATTAACCCCAGTCTCTGTTGTGAGTTTTGCATCTAAGGCCACAACCCGGAATGCGTAGGTAGGAAAAGCAGTAGGTGCCTTCCGACGTTCGGGAATTTTTGATAAGTGACTGTGTGGATTAAACGGCCCAATCGTCGGAAGGCGGCTGCGGATTTTTCGAGCTACCGCCTTATGATCCGAATGGCCGTTTTCCAATTGACCGGTCGCCCGCAAAGGCTCGTCCTGAGCCACTCAAGGCCGTAAGGCGGATGGTTGGTGTAGCTTGGATGAGCCGCAGGCGTAATCCGACGCGTGTCATCCACGCCAAAATTTTGGATAAGGCTTCGCTTCTCCGACCCGTGAAAACCGCCGTTCGCGATGGATTGAGCGATTGCGGCGGCCTTCTCAAGCACCCCGCCGCAAACCCGCACCCCGCCTGCCTCCCCGGGCATGCCTGCTGAAGAAGTTCGCCGGGTGCGGCTCTTCAGGTGGCCTTCATTTTTTCTTACGCCCCGGCGTTTGCTTGCCCCAGTACTGGAATTCGTCGGCATAGACTTCCATGTCGATTTCCATGATGCGGGTCTGCAGGCGTTGCTGCACGTCGGCGACGCCCTGGTTGTAGGCGAGCGGGGCGAGTTCGTCGATGAAGAAGCCGAGCAGGGCTGCGGCGCCGAGATTGCCGATGGGCTCGTCCATGTTTTCCTTGAAATAGCGCTGGATGGAGGTGATCAGCTGGTCGCGGGATTCTTTGGAGATTTCGATGCTCATGGCGGTGTCGGGCTGGCGGCAAGGCGCGGATTTTCGCATGCGCGGCACTGGCGTTCCCTCTGCGTTTGATAGATGCCTGCAGAGCGGCTTCTGGCGGACTTCTGCATTGGGTATGTCTGGTAAGTCGCGCGTGGATTGGGTTTGCAGCCTGCCGTGCTGAAGAGACCCGCTGTGTGCCGGTCTTCAGGTATGTGCTTTATTTTGCGCTGGCGGCCTGACGCAGGAATTCGCGTAGCAGCGGGCTGCTGTCCAGCCGTCCGCGATCTTCTGGCTGGTGAAATTCCGGATGCCATTGCACGCCGTAGACGAAGCTGCTGCCTTGCCAGTGGATGGCTTCGATGATGTTGTCCACGCTGGAGCTGGCTTCGATCACGAGGCTGTTGCCGAGCGTGCGGATGGATTGGTGATGGATGCTGGAGACGCGTGCCTGCTCATCGTTGTGCGGATACAGGCGGGCGAGGAGGGAGCCGCTGGTGAAGTTAACCGGGTGGGTGTGCGCGTCATAGGTTTCGGCGTCGACGTGGGCGATGGCCTCGGGCACCTGAGTGGCGATGTCCTGATGCAGGCTGCCGCCAAAGGCGACGTTGAGCAGTTGGCAGCCGCGGCAGATGCCCAGCACGGGCTTGCCCTGGATGATGCATTCCCAGATCAGGTCGAGTTCGTACAGGTCGCGCACGCGGTCGCCGGCCCATTCCGGGCGCAGCGGGAGTTCGCCGTAGCTTTCCGGGCTGACGTCCATGCCGCCCTGCAGCACCAGGCCGTCGATGGCGCGCACATAGTCACCGACTTTGACCGCCGCACGGTGCAGACCGCCGCGTCCTTCGAGGGTGGGCAGCATGAAGGCCAGCGCGCCCTCGGAGAGGATCCAGTGGGCGATGGATTGCTCCAGATATTGCAGGGTCTTGCCGCGAAAGCCCAGCTCGGTTGGTGGTTTATGCATCAGCCTTGCAGACAGGCCGATGCGCAGCGGAAGAATTACTGGCTCTCGCGCCATAGCTGTGCCTGTTGCCACACCAGATCGGGCAGTGAGCCGGAGCGCGCATAGGTGTCGCGCATCCAGAGGGCGTCGTTGCCGCGCTCGGCGGCGCGGCGCAGGCTTTCCAGATGGGTCGCGGTGCCCAGTTCGGCGGCATGCGGGGCGAGCTTGCTCAGCGTGGCGAGGAAGTCGTCGCGCAGCAGGCCTTTTTGCTTGCTGACCGGATCGATCAGGCCGCCATCGAGGCCGAAACGTGCGGCCTGGAAGCGATTGATCGTATAGACCGCGTAGAGCGACTCATCAATGACAAAGGGGCGCTCGACCAGCAGATAGCGGCATACGGTTTGCGCATAGGCGGCCAGTTCGGTGGCGCGCTGAATGGTCAGCGGGGTGTCGCAGATGCGGATTTCGACGGTGCCGAATTCCGGCTTGGGACGGATGTCCCAGTAGAAATCCTTCATGCTTTCGACGACGCCGAATTCCTTCATGTTGGTGAAGTAGTCGGTGAATTCGCTCCAGCGTTTGACCATCGGCGCGCGCCCGGACAGCGGGAAGGCCGAGATGGCATTCAGGCGCGAGGACTCAAAGGCCGTGTCGACGCCTTGGTAGTAGGGCGAGGCGGCCGACAGCGCGATGAAGTGCGGCAGGTAACGCGACAACGCATGCAGCAGGAAGATCGCTTCATCGCCGTTCGGGCAACCGACGTGGATGTGCTGGCCGAAGACGGTGAATTGCTTGGCCAGATAGCCGTAGAGTTCGTTGAGCTGGTGGAAGCGCGGCTTGTCGAAAATCTTGCGCTCGGCCCAGTGCTGGAAAGGGTGGGCGCCGCCGCCGCTGATCAGCAGGTTGAGCTTGTCGGCCGCGGCGAGCAGGGTCTGGCGCACGTCGAGCAGCTCATCGCCCAGGCTGGTGCTGGTCTGATGGATGCCGGTGCTGACCTCGATCATGCTCTCGGTCATCTCCGGCTTGAAATCGCCGCGATGCGCTTTGCGTTCGATCAGTGCGAGCAGCTCGGTGGCGCCACCGGTGAGGTCGCCATCCAGGCGGCTGACGATCTGCAGTTCCAGTTCGACGCCCAGCGAGAGCGGTGCGGAGTGGGAGAAGTCGAGTTCGCTCATGGCTTGTCTCCGGTTTCGTTGGCGCGACGCAGCGCAAATTGCAGCGCCGGCGGGGCGAGAAATTCCATGATCAGCAAGGCGGTCAGCACGATGGCCGCCAGCTGGGCACCCAGTTCTGGCCAGATTGCAGCGGTGCTTTCTACCCACAGCAACGCGGCGCCTGACATCGGCAGCAAGCCTATCGACAGCAGCGAAGCCTTGCGCAGCGACAGTCCGCTGGGCCGGGCGAACAGGAAGACGCCGACGCCTTTGGCCAGCGCGCGTGCGGCAAGCAGGCCGACAGCGGCAGGCAGCGCCGCCATGAATTGCGCCGGCTGGAGCAGGGCGCCGGTGGCGACGAAAACCACGATCAGGGCGAGGCGGCTGATCAGGCCGAAATCCATCGGTTGCAGACGGTGCTGGCGATCCAGACTGCGGCTGAGGATGCCGGCAAACAGCAGACTGATCACGACCGACAGATCCAGCGTCTTGGCCAGCGCCACGGCAATGATGATCAGCGCAATCGCGGCCAGAGTCTGGCTGTTGTCGCCGGGCTTGATGCGCGCGAGGATGCGCAGCACTGCCCACGCCGCCATGCCACCGAGCAGCATCGAGCCAAGTAGCAGGTAAAGCGGGTGCAGCACGGCGGCGAGTGGCTCGGTCGTTTCGCCATGTTGCCAGGCGTAGGCCACGCCCAGTACCACGAAGCTGTAGCAACTGCCCAGTGCGCTGAGCAGGGCCAGACGGTCGGTGACCTGGCCGCGCGCGGCGCTGTCCTTGCTCACGCCCAGCACCACGGCCGGGCCGGTGGAGGCCGTGAGTGCCGCGATCAGCAGGGCGAGAATGGGCGGCTGATCAAACAGCAGCATCAGCGCGCCGACTGCGACGAAGGCCAGCAGCGATTCGGCCAGACTGGTCGCCAGCAGCCAGGGATTGCGGCGCAGCCAGCCGAGATCGATGCGCTGGCCCAGTTCAAACAGGAGCAAGGCAAAAGCCAGCTCGAACACCAGATGGGCCGAGGGCAGCAGGCCGGCCAGCAAAGGCAGCTCGCGGCCGAAGCTGAGCACTACGCCGGTGGCGACATAGGCACTGATACGCGGCAGGCGCAGGCGACTGGCGATTTCGCCGAGAACGACAGCCAAGAACAGGACGAGGCCGAAGCAGGCGAGGGGATCCAGCGCCAGTGGCCAGTCCGGCCAGAATTGCAGATCAAGCAGAGAATCCATTGCGGGACTCCTTTCTTGTTGGAATGTGAGTGCTGCAAAGCCGCATGGGGCCTTGCCTGGCGAGGCGTATTGCCGGAGAGTGCCGCCGGCAGGCCTTCTTGGTGCTATGTCTGTGAAGACGCCCGTCAGATATGGTCGTAGGGAGTACGACTGCAGCCCGTCCTCAGAGTTCCTTGAGCTGTGCGCGCAACGATCCACTACAATCTGCACAGCTTAACCGTCTTTCGAGAGAACCCATGCAGCAAATCACTTCCGCTCTTACCCTCGTTCGCCCTGACGACTGGCATCTGCATTTGCGCGATGGCGCCTCGCTGCCGGCCACTGTTGCCGATGTGGCCGTGCGTTTTGGCCGCGCCATCATCATGCCCAATCTGCGTCCACCGGTGACGACAGTCGAGCAAGCTGCCGCCTACCGCGCGCGCATTCTCGCGGCAGTGCCCGAAGGTCTCAAGTTCGAGCCGTTGATGACGTTGTACCTGACAGACAACACCTCGGCGGACGAGATCACCCGCGCCAAAGAATCCGGTTTCATCCATGCGGTGAAGCTGTATCCGGCTGGTGCGACGACCAACTCGGATGCCGGCGTGACGTCGATCGAGAAGGTGACAGCCGTGCTGGAACGCATGGAAGAGCTCGGTCTGGCCCTGTGTGTTCATGGCGAGGTGACCCATGCTGACGTTGATGTATTTGACCGCGAGCGCGTGTTTATTGACCGCGTGCTGGCTCCTCTGGCGCAAAGATTCCCGCGTCTGCGTACGGTCTTCGAGCACATCACGACGCGCGAAGCGGCGCAATACGTGAGCGAAGCCGGGCCGCAGGTGGCCGCCACGATCACGGCGCACCACTTGTTGATGAACCGCAACGCGATTTTTGCTGGTGGCATCCGCCCGCATCACTATTGCCTGCCGGTGCTGAAACGCGAGACGCATCGCGAGGCACTGGTGGCGGCGGCGATTTCGGACAATCCGCGCTTCTTCCTCGGTACCGACTCGGCGCCACACGCGCAGAGCACCAAGGAAAATGCCTGTGGCTGTGCCGGTTGCTACACCGCACATGCAGGGATCGAGTTGTACGCCGAGGCTTTCGAGCAGGCGGGGGCCTTGCGCAAGCTGGAGGCTTTTGCGAGCCTGAATGGCCCGGACTGGTACGGCCTGCCGCGCAACGCTGACACGATCACGCTGGTGAAAGAGGCGTGGACGGTACCGGCGACGATTGATTATTTACCGGGCGATCCGCTGGTGCCGCTGCGCGCGGGCGAGACGGTGGCCTGGCGCATCAAGGGGTGAACATGAAGAGGCTGTTTTGTTTGCTAGTTTTGCCTGCCGCCGCGCTGCTGACCGGCTGCGAGAACAACGCGGCCTCCTATGTAATCGACAATACCAAGGATCATTCGATCAGCCTGGTGCGCGAGCAGAGTTTTGCCTGGGTCGGGCCTGTGGAGCAGCGTTTTGTCGTTTCGCGTTTTCCGGAGTGCCAGCGCCGTTATTCGATTGACTCTGCCACTACCACGATGGTGAAGATCGATCTCTACGAAGTGCGCCCGATGCTGTACGCCGCGCAGCAGGGCAGCGCCTGGTATGCACTGGGAACCGAAGAGTGTGTGCTGCAGAAGTTCAAGGAACCGCCACCAGTGATCCCGCCCGGGCGCTTGATTGGCAGCTTTGAGAAACAGGCCGACGGCAAGCTGGTGTTTACACCCATCAAGCCGTGAAGGCCTTCCGGCTTTGCCTACGTAACATAACGGATTGATCCAGACGGCATCTGCTGCGAGACTGGGCGCCATTGCATCATCACGTTTATCTCCCCTTGTCGTCAGATTTCCTTTCTCTGCCGCAGTTGTTTGGCTACGCCACTTTCGTGCTGGGTATGGTCACTTTCTCGCGAAAAAATGACGGCCATTTCAGGCTTTGGCTGACCGCGCAGAATCTGCTTTACGCCGTACACTTTTTTCTGATGGGAAATCCGGCTGCCATGGCCGGGATGTTTCTGTCGGTTATGCGCAATCTGCTGTCTATGCGCACCCGTGCATTGTGGGTCGCCCTGCTGTTGCTCGCCGCTAACGTGGTATTGGGCTTCTTTGTGGTCAAGTCAGTCTGGAATGTTGTTCCGCTGCTGGCTGCCGCGGTGGCGACCCTGTCGATGTTTCGCCTGCAAGGTCTCAATCTGCGTCTGGGTATGCTGACAGCAACCTTGTTGTGGCTGTTGAACAACATCCTGATCGGTTCGATTGGCGGGATCGCGATGGAGGTGGTGATCGCCATCGTCAGTTGCGTGACGATCTTTCGTTTGCGTCGGGATGGGCGGTTGCAGGAACAGGCGTAAATATCAGGCGGTGATGAAGGGGGTAGTGTCAATCTTCCACTTGGCAGGATCTTCGTGGTTGAGGATGCGGTCCGCGCCGCCAGAACCCATCGGGCGCGACAGGTCCAGTTCGTAAGGTTCGACGCGATTGCCTGTCTTGGCATTGAAAACGACGGTCAGTTTCGGTTGCAGCAGGCTGGCGTCATTCTGTTCGATAACGATGCCCAGACGCCCGGACTCCAGTTTGACCAGGGTGCCGACCGGGTAAATCCCCACGCAGCGGATGAAGGCCTGCACCAGTTTCGGGTCAAAGTGGAAGCTGCTCCATTCGTGCAGTTTGCGCAGCGCGTCGGTGGCGGGCATGCCCCGGTGATAGCTGCGATCCGAGGTAATGGCGTCGTACACATCAACAATCGATGACATGCGCACCAGATTCTGGATCTTCTCGGGAGGCAGCTTGTCCGGGTATCCGTTACCGTCCATGCGTTCGTGATGGTGCAGGGTGATGTCCAGCGGAATCGGACCGATTTCGGGCGAACGCAGCAGAATTTCGTAACCATCGCGCGGGTGACGCTTGATCAGGTCAAATTCCTCGTCGGTGAGCTTGCCCGGTTTGTTCAGTACTGAATCGGGCACCAGTGCCTTGCCGGTGTCGTGCAGCAGGCCGCCCATGCCGGCTTGGCGCGTGGTGTCCGCATCGATGTTGAGGGTGCGGCAGAAGGCGACGAGCAGCGCACAAACGCTGACGCAGTGCAGGAAGGTGTAGTCGTCCTTGTTCTTGATGGTCAGCAGGCCGAGGATGGCGCCGCTGTTGCGCAGGATGGATTCGGTGATGTTCTCCACCACATGGTCGATCTGCTCGGCCTCGACTGCACGGCCCAGCCGTGCATCGGCCATCACATTGCGCACCAACGCCTGGGCGCGGCCCTTGATGGCGTGGGCGCGCTGGATTTCTTCGTCGCGCGTAGCGTGGATGATCACCGGCTGCTCGGCGGTGACCAGATCAATCATTTCCTGCTGCAAGGCCTCGCGAACTTCTTCTTCGGTCGGTGCATCCGGCACATCCAGGCCCTTGTCGGTGTCGATGTAAACATTGTGGATGCCGGTGTCGACGATCTTTTCGATCTGTGCATCGTTGCTGATCTTGAACTGGTTCTTCAGGAAGGGGTGGGTCAGCCAGTCGCAATCCAGCTCATGGATGTACATGCCTACACGCAAATCGGAAGAATTAATTTTCTTGATCATGCTGGGCTTTCGCTGCGGATTTTGCGTCGATCACACCATAACGGCATTGGGGGTAAAAAATGAAGGCACAAGGTTTATCCGGCTCCGCAGCGTCACACCCGTATAATCGCGCCGGGAAGTTCGCCAGGCAGTCGCTGTGTGCGCGTGCGTACATGGAGGAAAGTCCGGGCCCCGAAGGGCAGGATGCCGGCTAACGGCCGGGCGCCGTGAGGCGACGGAAAGTGCAACAGAAAATACACCGCCGATGGCTCCGCAAGGAGATCAGGTAAGGTTGAAATGGCGCGTGACCTATAGGTCGCGGATGCGGCGCAAGCTGCATCGGGTAAGAGCCCACCGCAGGACTGGCGACAGGACTGGCTTGGTAAACCCCATCCGGGGCAAGGCCAAATAGGGGGGCGTTGATGTGGCCCGCAGAGCCCCCGGGTAGGCTGCTAGAGGGTTGCGGTAACGTAGCTCCCAGAGGAATGACTGCCCCGTCGGCGCAAGCCGGCGCGACAGAACCCGGCTTATCGGCGAACTTCCCACTTCGTTTATGCCCTCCTGTACAGCCGCGTCTGACGGCTGTCTTCAGGTATTGCCCTCGCAAAGCCACGTCAGTGGCTGCTCTGTGAGCAGGCATGCCGCAAAACCTGTTTTCCCCCGCATCGTCTTTGACGCTCCTTTCGGCTTGCGTGCTGCACGCAAGTCTTTGTTCGTCCATTGGTTTTTCGCCAGCCGTGCTTGACCCGTCTTTTTTTTCGAACTAAAGTGGGGTGACGTGGGATAAAAGGGGTGAAAGTAGGTTGTGTGGTCGCCAAAAATAGCGCCAGCGCCGCTTCACCGTTTTCCCGGGGATTTCGAGGGGATTTGATGTCTTTTCAGGGTGCAACCGCACTGAGTCTTGATGCGAAGGGTCGCTTGACGATTCCGGCGCGGCATCGTGACGCCCTGATGAGCCAGTGTGGCGGCAATCTGGTGCTGACCGCCCATCCTCACGGCTGTTTGCTGGTGTATCCGCTGCCGGATTGGGAGCCGATCCGCGCCCAAGTGCTGGCTGCGCCGAGTTTTGATCGGACCTCCGCGGCGCTCAAGCGCCTGCTGGTGGGGAATGCGCGCGACGAGGAAATGGATGCGGCCGGCCGTGTGCTGGTCGCCCCCGAATTGCGCAGCCTGGCGATGCTGGACAAGCAGGTGCGTCTGGTCGGGCAGGGGCGCGGCTTTGAATTGTGGTCGGAAGAGGCCTGGAGCGCGCAGCAGGCGGAGGCCTCAGCCTTGTTTGCCAGCGGCGCCTTGCCGGCCGGTTTTGAAAACCTCGCGCTGTGAGCGACGAATTCAGTCACATCACCGTACTGCTCGACGAGGCGGTAGCGGCGTTAGCGATCAAGCCGGACGGTGTGTACGTGGATGCGACCTTCGGGCGCGGCGGGCATAGCCGGAAGATTCTGGCCGCACTGGGTGAGCAAGGCCGACTGATTGCGTTTGATCGTGACCCGCGCGCGATTGAGGCCGGGCGGGCTTTGAATGATCCGCGTCTGACGCTGGTGCATGAGCCATTTTCCGAGTTTGCCACGGCACTAGACGCGCTTGGTGTGGCGGCGGTGGATGGGGTTTTGATGGATCTGGGCGTGTCGTCACCACAGTTGGACGACCCGAGCCGGGGTATGAGTTTCAGGTTTGATGCGCCGCTGGATATGCGCATGGATCCAACGCGAGGCGAAAGCGCCGCGCAGTGGCTGACCCACGCTAGCGTGGCCGAGATGTCTAACGTGCTGAGGAATTACGGTGAAGAACGGTTTGCTCATGCGATTGCAAAGGCGATTGATGCTGCTCGGCAGGGGGGCGATGTTGCAACCACAGGCCAGCTTGCCGAGATCGTGGCGGCGACAGTCCGCACACGCGAGCCGGGGCAGCACCCGGCGACGCGCACCTTCCAGGCTCTTCGGATTTGCGTCAACCGCGAGCTTGAGGAATTGTCGCTGATCCTGCCGCTGGCCGTGACGCGATTGAAAACAGGGGGAAGACTGGTGGTGATTGCCTTCCATTCGCTGGAAGACCGCATCGTGAAGCGCTTCATGCGCGATCACGCGAAAGCGCCTGCGCTGCCGCGTGGTTTGCCGGTGCGTGAAGCAGATCGCCCCCAACCGCCGTTGAATCTGGTTGGTGATGCCGTGCGCCCCAGTGAGGGCGAGGTGCGTGCCAATCCGCGCTCGCGCAGCGCCATCATGCGCATTGCCGAACGTAGCAATGCCCGCCTGAGCGGAGGCGACGCATGGCACGCGTGATGGCCGTTCTGATGCTTCTGGTGATTGCCAGCTCCTTGGGCGTGGTGAGCGCGCAGCATCGCTCGCGCACCTTGGTGACGGAGATCGAGCGTGAGCAGGTGCGCACCCGGAACTTGCAGGAGGACTTCACCCGACTGGATATCGAACAGCAAGCCGTGGCCGCCTTGCCGACGGTCGAGAGGCTCGCTCGTCGCGCTTTGCATATGGATACGCCTGGTAAGGATGCCCAGATTTCGCTCGATTTCCTGGGGGAGAGGCGTTAATGAAAAAAGCCTACACCTTCAATCACAATCCACTGCTGTCGGATCGACTGCCGCAGTGGCGTGCCCGCTTTGTGCTGGCGATGTTGTTGCTGGGCTCAGTGACTTTGGTCGGGCGAGCGCTGTATTTGCAGGGAGTGAACAAGGATTTCCTGCAGCGCAAGGGCGAGTCGCGTTATGCCCGTACGCTTGAATTGCCGGCGAATCGCGGCAAGGTCACGGATCGGCATGGCGATACGCTGGCGACCAGTTCTGCGGTCAAGTCTATCGTTGCAATTCCGGATTTGACCAAGGTGTCTCCAGCAGAAGTGGCCCAGTTGGCGCGAGCGCTGGAGATTGATTCGCGCGAAATTCGTCGCAAGCTCGATAGCGGCAAAGACTATGTGTTCATTGCCCGCGAGGTTTCTCCTGAAGTAGCTGAACGTGTTTTGGCGCTCAAGCTACCCGGCATTCAGGCTCAGCCGGAATATCGTCGTTACTATCCTAGCGGTGAAATGGCATCACATCTGGTGGGCTTCACCAATGTGGATGATCGGGGGCAGGAGGGTATTGAGCTGGCGTTTAATGCCGATCTGACCGGAAAGGCCGGCTCGCGTCGGGTGATTCAGGATCGGCGCGGACAGATCGTCGAGGATGTGGAAACCATTCAGCGTCCGCAGGATGGGCACGACATACAGTTGGCTCTGGACGCCAAGATCCAGTATCTGGCGTATAGCGCCTTGAAGCAGGCGGTGTTGACGCACAAAGCCAAGGCAGGGGCGGCTGTGGTACTGGATGCGCGGACAGGTGAGGTGTTGGCACTGGTTAATAGTCCGACTTTCAATCCGAACAATCGCAAGGGGCTTTCGGGCGAGCAGTTGCGCAATAGGGTAATGACCGACAGTTTTGAGCCGGGCTCGACAATGAAGCCTTTTGTTGCGGCGATGGCGCTCGAATCAAACCGGTTTCGACCCGATACGCTGATTGATCTGGGTAAAGGCCGCTTGACGATTGATGGTGCCACCATCGGCGATTCGCATGAGGGCGGCGGGGTGATGAGCGTGAGCCAGGTCATCCAGAAGTCTTCAAACGTAGGTTCTGCAAAAATGGCTCTGGCATTTTCGCCCGAGCATATGTGGGGCGTCTATGACACGCTGGGTTTTGGTCAGCCGCTCAAGATGGGTTTTCCTGGTGAGGTCGGCGGGCGTTTGCGCCCCTGGAAAACATGGCGTCCGATTGAGCAGGCCACCATGGCCTACGGACACGGTGTGTCCGTTACGATGATGCAGCTGGCGCATGCCTATATGGTGTTTGCGCGTGACGGCGAGTTGATTCCCTTGTCGCTGACCAAGGTGGAGGCCGCGCCTTTGCATGGCAAGCAGGTCTTTAGTCCCGAAGTGGCGCGTCAGGTACGCGCCATGCTGGAAACGGTGACTTTGCCAGGCGGCACTGCGGTACGCGCACAGGTGCCTGGCTATCGCGTTGCCGGCAAGACGGGGACGGCTTATAAATTGGTGAATGGGCAATACACCAACAAGTATTTGTCTTCTTTTGTCGGTTTTGCGCCGGCATCCAATCCGCGCCTGATCGTAGCCGTGGCCATTGATGAGCCGGGCGGTGCCCAGCACTACGGCGGCGATGTCGCGGCGCCTGTATTTTCCCAAGTGGTCGGTGGTTCGTTGCGCGCTTTGGGCGTTCAGCCTGATGCGCCGATTGTGCCGATGCAGATGGCACAGCAGGGCTACAGCACACCCAAGGGGGCTATGTGAGTTCGACTATGGCCAGTGCAATCATGGCGCTGTTGCGTGCCGAGGCGGGCGATCTGCATCGGATCTCGGCAGACTCGCGCAAAATCGGGCCGGGGGATGTTTTTCTGGCCTATCCGGGCCACACGACCGATGGACGCCTGCACATTCGCGATGCAGTGAGTCGTGGCGCATCGGCGGTGCTGTGGGAGCGCGAGGGTTTCGAGTGGGATCAGGATCTTCCGACGCCGAATTTGCCCGTGGATAACTTGCGTTGGCTGGCTGGTGACATTGCCGACGAGGTATTTGGCAGGCCGTCTGAAAAATTGTGGATGGTGGGCATTACCGGCACCAATGGCAAAACCTCGATCTCGCAGTGGGTGGCGCGTGCGTTCAATCAGCTGGGACGCAAGTGTGCGGTGATCGGCACTTTGGGTTCGGGCTTTCCGGGGCGTCTGAACGCTACGGGGAATACTACGCCAGATGCCATTGTGTTGCAGGAGGATCTGGCGCGATTTGCGGCGGAAGGGGCGCAGGCCGTGGCGATGGAGGTATCTTCCATCGGCCTGGATCAGGGACGTGTGAGTGGTTGTCACATGGATGTGGCTGTATTTACAAACCTGACGCGTGACCATCTCGACTATCACCACACCATGGATGCCTATGCGCTGGCGAAGGCTCGCCTGTTCGACGCGCCGGGGCTGAAATCCGTAGTGCTGAATTTTGATGACTTGATGGGCGTGGTGCAGGCGCGCCGCCTCGCTGGCAATAGTAATTTGCAGGTCATGGGCTATAGCCTGATTCCCGATAATGCGTCGGCAGCCCCGGCGCATCACATGCTGGTGGCGGAAAATTTGCGCACCCTGCCCAGTGGCATGCGCTTCAATGTGTTGTTTGAAGGCAAGCGTGCCGACATGTCGGTGGGATTGGTCGGGCAGTTCAATGTTTCCAATCTGCTGGCGGTGATCGGGGTGTTGATCCAGTCCGGCTACAGCTTCGAACAGGCCATCGATGTCGCGCGTGAGCTGACCCCGCCGGAGGGGCGCATGCAGACGATTGGTGGCATCGGTGAGCCGCTGGTGGTCGTGGATTATGCCCACACGCCGGACGCTCTTGAGCAAGCTCTGTTTGCACTCAGGAGTACTGTCACCTCACGTCAGGGCAAGCTGATTTGCGTTTTTGGTTGTGGTGGTGATCGCGACGCTGGCAAGCGACCTTTGATGGGCGAAGTGGCGGCACGTCTGGCAGATAAAGTCGTGATTACCAGCGACAACCCGCGCAGCGAGGATCCGCAGGTCATTCTGCTTCAGGTCGCTCAGGGCGCTCCGGCAGCCGAATGTGTGCTGGATCGCGCAGAAGCAATCCGTCGCAGCGTGCTGCATGTCGACGTCAATGATGTCGTGCTGATTGCGGGCAAGGGCCACGAGGATTATCAGGAAGTGCAGGGTCAGAAGCATCATTTCAGCGATGCAGACCACGCTATTGCGGCGCTGACACTATGGAATCGCAAGCAGCAGGAGCCGCGCCCATGATGTCTTTGCAAGAGGCCGCACTGGCGACGCACGGCAAGTTGCTGGGCGCAGATGCGCAATTTTTGGTGGTGAGTACGGATACCCGTGAGGACTTGCACGGCAAGTTGTTCGTCGCCTTGTGTGGTGAGCGTTTTGATGCACACGACTATCTGGATCAGGCTGCGGCGCAAGGCGCGGTCGCGGCGCTGGTAGATTGCCGCGAAGACTTGCAGGCGCCCTTTGGTTTGCCCTTGGTGAAGGTGGCGGATACACGTCTTGCTTTGGGTGCCTTGGCCAGTCACTGGCGTGACAAGTTTTCGATCCCGCTGATTGGCGTCACCGGCAGCAACGGCAAAACCACCGTCAAGGAAATGTGCGCGGCGATCCTGCGCGTCTGGCTTGGCGAAGAGGCGGTGCTGGCGACGCAGGGCAACCTGAACAACGATATCGGCCTGCCGCAGATGTTGTTACGTCTGAACGCTGCGCATCGCGCCGCCGTGATCGAGATGGGCATGAACCATCCCGGCGAGATTGCCTATCTGGCTGCCCTCGCAAAGCCCTCTGTAGCCATTGTGACCAACGCCCAGCGCGCGCATCTGGCCGGCATGGGCGGTCTGAAAGCCGTGGCCGAGGAGAAGGGCGAGATTTATCGCGCACTAGGCCCGCAAGGCGTAGCGATCATCAATGTGGATGACGAGCATGCGACCTACTGGTACGCCGAACATGGCGATGCCGAAGCGATCGGTTTCGGTCTGGACCACGCCGCAGATGTCACCGCGACTTGCGTGGCGCAGGGGCTGGGCAGCCTGGTGCGATTGCGTACTCAGCAGGGCGAGGCCGAGTTCGTGTTGCCGGTGCCGGGCGTGCATAACGTGCGTAATGCGCTTGCGGCCGTAGCCGCCACGCTGGCGGCTGGTGCGCCGCTGGATGCGGTGGTGCGCGGGTTGAGTGGATTCGTTGGCGCCAAGGGGCGTTTGCAGCGCAAGCATGGCTTGCGTGGCGCGACGCTGCTGGACGATACCTACAATGCCAATCCGGATTCGGTGCGGGCCGGTATTGATGTGTTGGCGGAAGCGCCGGGCTGCAAAATCCTGGTGATTGGCGACATGGGTGAGATCGGTGAAATGAGCGCCCAGTATCACGATGAAATTGGTGGCTACGCCAAGAGCGCCGGCGTGGATCGCCTGTTTGCGCTGGGCGAGCAGAGCGCACTGACCGCGCGCAATTTCGGTAGCGGTGGCGAGCATTTCGATACCGTAGAGGACTTGATCGAGGCTGTTCAGGCCGCGCTGGGGCCGGATGTGCTGGTGCTGATCAAGGGCTCGCGCTTCATGCGTATGGAACGTGTGGCAGAGGCTTTGACCCTGCTGAAGAACAAGGACTGACAAGGGTCTACAGACAGATGCTACTAAAACTTGCACTTTGGTTAGGGGAAGATGTCCGGGCATTCAATGTGTTCGGTTACCTTACCTTGCGCGCCATGTTGGCGGCACTGACCGCACTGATGATTTCCTTCATTTTCGGCCCACCACTGATTCGTTGGCTAGCGGCTAAAAAAATCGGTCAGGCGGTGCGTGATGATGGCCCCAAATCACATTTGACCAAAGCCGGAACGCCGACCATGGGCGGTGCGCTGATCCTCATTGCCATCGGCATCACGACCTTGCTGTGGGGTGATTTGTCGAACCGCTACATCTGGATCGTTTTGTTGGTGACTCTGGGTTTTGGCGCGGTCGGCTGGGTCGATGACTGGCGCAAGGTGGTACATCGTGATCCCAAAGGTTTGCCGAGCCGTTGGAAATATTTGTGGACCTCGCTGATTGCCTTGTCGGCAGCCGTGTTCATGGCAATGACGGCGACCACGCCCGAGCAAACCGGGCTGATCGTGCCTTTCTTCAAAGCTGTGTCCTACCCGCTGGGGATTTATGGCTATGTGGCGCTGACCTATTTCGTGATCAATGGCACCAGCCATGCGGTTAATCTGACCGATGGCCTCGACGGTCTGGCGATCATGCCGACCGTGATGGTGGCGGCGGCGCTGGCCATTTTTGCTTACGTTGCGGGTCACATCGGGTTCTCGAAATATCTGGGCGTGCCTTACATCGCCGGGGCCGGGGAGTTGGCTGTATTTTGCGGCGCGATGGTTGGCGCAGGCTTGGGATTTCTGTGGTTCAACGCCTATCCGGCGGAAGTATTCATGGGGGATGTAGGTGCGCTGGCGCTGGGCTCTGCTCTGGGTACCGTGGCCGTCGTGGTGCGTCAGGAAGTGGTGCTCTTCATCATGGGGGGGCTCTTTGTGGCGGAAACCCTGTCGGTGATGCTGCAAGTGGCTTACTTCAAATGGACCGGCGGCAAGCGCATCTTCCGCATGGCGCCCTTGCACCATCACTACGAACTGGGCGGCTGGAAAGAAACCCAGGTGGTGGTGCGCTTCTGGATCATTACCTTGATGCTGGTGTTGTTCGGTTTGTCCACCTTGAAATTGCGATGAGGAAATGATGCGCTTCAAGTGGCCGGGGCAATCCCGCATAAGCAAGCTGAATGCTGCACCCCGCAAGGCGTGCGGCATTTTGCGTTTGCAGGGGATGAGCAAATGAGACCGGATTACAGCGGACAAACTTTTCTGGTGCTCGGTCTGGGCGAGTCAGGGCTGGCCATGATCAAGTGGCTAAGCCGATGTGGTGGCAGGGTATGCGTGGCGGACTCACGTAGCCAGCCGCCGGGTCTGGATGACTTGCGCGAAGCCTGTCCGCAGACGGAAATCGTGCTGGGTGGATTTGCGACGGACTTGCTGGATGGCGTGAGCGCAGTGGCGCTCAGCCCGGGCTTGTCCATCCATACGCCCTTGCTGCGGGAAGCGCGGGCACGCGGGATCACGATTACGGGCGAGATAGAGCTCTTCGCCCAAGCACTGCGGGCGCTGGGCGAGCGTGAACGGTGCAAAATTCTGGCGATTACCGGCACCAATGGAAAGACGACCACCACCACCTTGGTCGGTGAACTTGTGCGGGCTGCGGGGCTGACTTGTGCTGTTGCGGGAAACATCTCGCCGGCCGCACTGGATGAGTTGATGCGCTGCCTGGATCTTGGACAGCTGCCACAGGTGTGGGCGTTGGAGTTGTCGAGTTTTCAGATGGAAACCACGCATGCGCTGAATGCAGATGCGGCGACCGTGCTGAACGTGACGGACGATCATCTGGATCGGCACGCATCAATGAGCCAGTACGCGGTCGAGAAGGCGCGGGTGTTTGAGGGCGTGGGCATGCAGGTGCTTAACCGGCAGGATGAGTATTCCATGGCAATGGCGCGCGCGGGCTGTCATGTTCTGAGCTTCGGTTTGGATCTGCCTTTGGGCGAGGATGACTTTGGCGTACGTGAAATCGCGGGCAAGGCCTGGATGATGCGAGGCGATGAGCCCTTGCTGCCTTGCTCCGAGATGCCCTTGGCGGGCGCCCACAATGTGGCAAATGCGCTGGCGGCATTGGCGCTGTGCACGGCGATTGATTTGCCGATGGCGCCGATGCTGGCGGCGCTCAAGGGTTTTCGAGGTTTACCGCATCGCGTTGAACGTGTCGCGCAGCGTATCGATGGCGTGGTGTTCTACGACGATTCAAAAGGCACCAACGTTGGTGCAACCCTTGCTGCTTTGCAGGGTCTGGGTCGCAAAGTCGTGCTGATTGCCGGTGGCGATGGCAAGGGACAAGATTTTTCTCCCTTGCGTGAAGCTTTTCGTCGGCATGCACGTGCCGTTGTATTGATCGGTCGCGATGCCTCACGCATCGAAGCAGAAACCGCAGGCTGTGGCGTGCCATGCGAGCACGCCAGCAGCATGGAGGACGCAGTGAAAATTGCTAATGAATTTGCGCAGACCGGAGACGCGGTGCTCTTGTCGCCGGCGTGTGCCAGCCTGGACATGTTCCGGAATTACGCGCATCGGGCCGAAGTCTTCGTCGCCGCGGTGCTGGATCTAGATGGAGTCAGTGTGTGAGAAATAGCGGCATTCTTTCCTGGTCAGGGCGCGGGGCGGGGCCGAATCCCTTTGCGAAGCGTGCTTCGAGTCTGGCTTCGGGGCGTCTTGGTGGTGGGGTGCTACGCCCCGGTGAGCTGGATCCGCTGTTGTTCTGGTCGTCTGCCGTATTGTTGATTTTTGGCCTGGTGATGGTTTATTCATCGTCGATTGCGTTTGCCGAGGGCAGTCGCATGTCCGGCCATCAATCGGGGTTTTTCCTGTGGAGGCATGTCGTTTTTTTGTGCATCGGTCTGGTGGCGGGGGCGTTTGCCTTTCAGGTGCCGGTGCGCACCTGGCAGCAGTTGTCGCCCTGGCTTGCAGCGGCTGGTGTGCTGATGCTGATTCTTGTGCTGATCCCGCATATCGGTCGTGAGGTGAATGGTGCGCGGCGATGGATTCCTTTGGGTATTGCCAATATTCAGCCGTCCGAATTGATGAAGCTTTTTGTCGTGCTGTACGCCGCCGACTACACCGCACGCAAGTTGCCAGACATGAAAAGCTTCAAAAGAGCCTTCCTGCCGATGGCCACGATGATTTTGCTGGTGGGCTTCCTGCTCTTGCGCGAGCCCGATTTCGGTGCGTTCGTGGTGATCAGCTGCATTGCTTTCGGCATCCTGTTTCTGGGCGGTTTGAATGCACGTATTTTTGGCCTGTTGCTGGTCGTCGCACTGGTCGGGTTTATTTTGTTGATCTGGCTGTCGCCGTATCGACGCGAACGTTTGTTTGGCTTTTCTGATCCCTGGAAAGATGCGCTGGGTAGTGGCTATCAACTTTCACATGCCTTGATTGCCTTTGGGCGAGGCGAGTGGTTGGGCGTGGGTTTGGGTGCCAGCGTTGAAAAACTCTTTTATTTGCCTGAAGCACATACCGATTTTCTGTTGGCTGTGATTGCCGAAGAGCTAGGGTTTGCCGGCGTTCTGGTTGTTGTCGGTCTGTTTGCGGTGATCGTGCATCGCGCTTTCGCCATAGCGCGCCGTGCGCATCAACTTGATAAACACTTTGCGGGTCTGGTCGCACAAGGCGTTGGCTTGTGGCTGGGCGTGCAGTCGCTGATCAACATGGGGGTGAATATGGGCATTCTCCCTACCAAAGGCTTGACCCTGCCCTTGATGAGTTTTGGTGGATCGGGAATCCTGGCGAATTGTCTGGCCCTCGCGATTTTGCTGCGGATTGATTGGGAAAACCGGCAGGTAACGCGTGGAGGCGTGACGTGAGTACGTCTGCGCCGAAACTTCTGGTCATGGCCGGCGGTACGGGCGGTCACATTTATCCCGGCGTCGCCGTGGCGGAAGCCTTGCGCGCACGCGGCTGGCAGATTGCCTGGATGGGGAATGCGGATCGCATGGAGGGTCGGATCGTGCCGCAGTACGGCTACGAGCTGGCGTGGATTCGTTTCGGGGCGTTGCGTGGCAAAGGCCTGTTGCAAAAACTGTTGCTGCCATTGAATCTGTTGCGTGGATTCTGGCAGGCCTTGCGTGCCATCCGGCGGGTGAAGCCGGATGTGGTCTTGGGAATGGGCGGGTTTGTAAGTTTTCCGGGCGGGATGATGGCGGTTTTGCTTGGCAAGCCTTTGCTGATTCACGAACAGAATTCAATAGCCGGCTTGGCGAATAAAGTCCTGGCCGCAGTGGCTGACCGGGTGGCGACAGGCTTTCCGGATGTGATCAAGGGCGGGCTGTGGCTAGGCAATCCGGTGCGTGCCGAGATCGCTGACGTAGAAGAGCCGGCAGCGCGCTTTGCAGGACGCAGTGGCCCTTTGCGGGTGCTTGTCGTGGGCGGATCCTTGGGGGCTCAGGCTCTGAATGGTGCCGTGCCGCAGGCCTTGGCTCTGCTGCCAGCATTGAATCGTCCCGTAGTGACGCACCAATCGGGCGCGAATCAGCTGGAGGATCTGCGCAAGGCCTACGTCGATGCCGGGGTCGAGGGAGAGTTGCTGCCCTTCATTGATGATATGGCGGCACGCTATGCTGCGGCCGATGTGGTGATCTGCCGTTCCGGCGCGCTGACCGTGGCTGAGCTGGCGGCCGTCGGCGTTGCCAGTGTGCTGGTGCCTTTCCCGCACGCCGTCGACGATCATCAAACCGGCAATGCCCGGTTCCTTTCGGAACGTGGCGCAGCAGAGCTGATTGCCCAGCCGGAACTCAGTCCACAGCGACTGGCCGATTGGCTTGGCCGCGCTACGCGTGAGCGTTTGCTGGCGATGTCCCAGGCCGCCCGCAGCGCTGCTCGCGCTCAGGCCGCAGAAGATGTGGCGAACTTGTGTGACGGTTTGCGTCGGGGCCAAAAATAATGAAATCGCCCATGAGCCAATACCAGCGCCAGAGAGAGTGCGGCAGCGCGTCCGTCAAGACGTGTATTGCAGCGCAAAATTTGCGAAACTGGGTATTTGCTCGTTTTTCCGTTTCAGGGACTCACAACTTGATGAACCACAAAATCAATGCTCGCACTGGAGTGCGCGCATGAAGCACAAGGTTAAACGACTCCACTTTGTAGGCATTGGCGGGGCCGGCATGAGCGGCATTGCCGAGGTGCTGAGCAATCTTGGCTATCAGGTCAGCGGTTCTGATCTGACCGCCAGTGCGGCGACACGCCGTTTGCAGTCCTGTGGCGTCAAGGTCACGATTGGTCATGCGGCAGAGAACGTTGCCAAGGCTGACGCCATCGTGGTATCTACCGCGGTGAAGAACGATAACCCGGAGGTGATCGAGGCGCGTAGTCGTCAGATTCCGGTGGTGCCGCGTGCGCAGATGCTTGCAGAGCTGATGCGGATCAAGCAGGGCGTGGCGATTGCCGGCACGCACGGCAAGACCACGACGACGAGTCTGGTCGCCAGCGTGCTTTACGCGGGCGGTCTGGATCCGACTTTCGTGATTGGCGGGCGGCTGAATGCTGCCAGTGCCAATGCCAAGCTGGGCAGCGGTGAGGTGCTGGTGGCCGAGGCCGATGAATCGGACAAGTCCTTCCTGTTCTTGAGTCCGGTGATATCGGTGGTGACGAATATCGACGCCGATCATATGGATACCTATGGCCACGATTTCTCGCAGTTGCGTCAGGCCTTTGTCGATTTTTTGCACCGCCTGCCTTTCTACGGTGTGGCCGTGCTGTGCGTGGATGATCCGCATGTGCGCGAAATCATTCCCTTCGTGTCCAAGCAGATCGTGCGCTACGGCCTTGATCCGTCGGCGCAGATTCGGGCCGAGAACGTGCGCGCGGTGGGCAGCGAAATGCATTTTGACTGTGTACGCCAGAATGGCATAACCACAAGCATGCCTGTCGTGCTGAACCTGCCAGGGCTGCACAATGTGCTGAATGCGCTGGCGACGATTGCAGTGGCAACCGAGTTGGGTGTGTCTGACAAAGCCATTCAGAAAGGCCTTGCCGAGTTTCGTGGCGTGGGCCGGCGCTTTGAACGTTATGGCGAGGCGAGCTTGCCCTCTGGCGGCAGCTGCACGGTGATCGATGATTACGGTCATCACCCGGTTGAGATGGCGGCAACGATTGCTGCGGCGCGCGGAGCTTTTCCGGATCGGCGCCTGTTGCTGGCGTTCCAGCCGCACCGCTACACGCGGACGCGCGATTGTTTTGAAGATTTTGTCCGGGTCCTCGGCACTGTCGATGCGCTGGTGTTGGCGGATGTGTATGCCGCTGGTGAAGCGCCGCTGGTGGCGGCGGATGGGCGCGCGCTGGCGCGGGCTCTGCGCGTGAGCGGGAAAATCGAACCGGTATTTGTTGAGGATATTGCCGACATGCCGGCCAGCATTCTGGATGCGGCTCGCGATGGTGATGTGGTGATCACGATGGGCGCTGGATCGATTGGTGGTGTGCCGGCGCAGTTGATCGCGACTGCAGCCTGATGGATTGAGGAAGAATTTGTGACGATCGCAGCAAAAAACTTCGGCAAGATTGCCGTGCTCATGGGAGGCCCCTCTGCAGAGCGGGATATATCCTTGCTCTCCGGCAATGCCGTCCTGACAGCCTTGCTGGGTGCGGGTCTTCAGGCACATGCCTTTGATCCGGCGGAACGTTCGGTATGGGAGCTCAAGGAGGCTGGATTTACCCACGCCTTCATCGCCCTGCACGGGCGCTTTGGCGAAGACGGTACGGTGCAGGGCGCGCTGCAGACTTTGGGCATTCCCTATACCGGCAGTGGCGTGATGGCATCGGCTATCGGCATGGATAAATGGCGCACCAAGCTGGTGTGGCTGGCGGCTGGCGTGCCGACCCCCAAGTTCAGGATGCTTGCCCCTGGCGTTGATTTCTCGGGCGTTATGGATGAACTGGGTTTGCCGCTGATCATAAAGCCGGCACGCGAGGGCTCGTCGATTGGCGTCAGCAAGGTCAGCTCGGCGGCTGAGTTTGGTCCGGCCTTTGATGCGGCTTACAAGCTCGATCCGCTGGTGATAGCCGAGGAGTTTGTCAGTGGTCAGGAGATGACTGCGGCAGTGTTTGGCGATGTTGCTCTGCCACTGGTGCGCATCGAGCCGCTGCAAGGCGATTACGACTACCAGAACAAGTATTTTACGGACAATGTGCGTTATCACTGCCCGGCCGGGATTGCACCTGAGATCGAAGAGGCTGTGCAGCAGGATGCGCTGCGGGCCTTTCAGGTGCTGGGTTGTCGGGGCTGGGCGCGCGCCGATGTGATTTTGCGTGCCGATGGCAGCTACAGCTTTCTTGAAATGAATACCTGCCCGGGCATGACGGGGCATTCGCTGGTGCCGATGGCTGCGCGTGCTGCGGGTATCAGCTTCGAGCAACTGTGCCTAAATATTCTGGAGCAGGCAAAACTTGACTGAACACCAACCCGCTTTTGGCAAGCTCAACGCCGCGCAAGCTCGCGAGGCAGGGGCACGTCATGCCAAAGTGGGGTTCTGGCAGCGGCCGGACTGGATGAATCTGGTGTCTGGCGGCCTGATTTTGCTGGCCTCAGTCATGTTCGGGATTGCTGGCGTCAAGGCCGCGATGAAGCAACCTTTGTTTGCGCTGCGCGAAGTGGTTGTGGTTTCGCCCCTGGGGCATGTGACTCACGCGCAGTTGCGCTATGTGGCGACATCGTCCTTGCGCGGAAATTTCTTTACGGTGGATCTGGATCGTGCGCGCAAGGCATTCGAAAACTTGCCCTGGGTGCGCAGTGCGCAACTGCGACGTTTGTGGCCGGGCTCAATTGAAGTGGTGCTGGAAGAGCAGGTTGCAGTGGCCTACTGGCGCAGTGTTGATTCCGGTGACACGCGCTTGGTGAATAGCTTTGGTGAACTTTTCGATGCGGCCGCGAATGACAGCATGCCGGTGTTCAGCGGCCCCGAAGATAGTGGCGCGCAGATGCTCACGCAGATGCGCCACTTCAATGAGGTCTTGCAGCCCATGCAGCGGAAAATTGTGGCGCTGACCTTGTCGGGGCGGCATGCCTGGCAGCTCAAGCTGGATGATGGCATGGTGATCGAGCTGGGCAAGGATATGAGCAGGGACAGGGAAGGGCGTGTGGTCAGGGCGACGCCGGAAGAGCGGCTGGCCCGCTTTGTCGCACGCTGGCCGCAGACGAAGGAAAAACTGGGGAGGCCGGTGCTGATGGCGGATTTGCGCTATCAGAGTGGCTTTGCTGTACGCGTAGCAGGCAGCGAACAAGGAAAAGGCAAACAACAATGAGCAAAGACAGCAAGGATCTGATCGTCGGCCTGGATGTGGGGACGTCCAAGGTGACTGCGATGGTGGCGGAGCTGCGCCCGGATGGCCGTCTGGAGGTCATTGGCGTGGCGACCCAGCCCTCGTCTGGTCTCAAAAAAGGCGTGGTGGTGAATATCGAAGCCACCGTGGATGCGATATCCCGCGTGGTGCAGGAAGTCGAGCTGATGGCCGACTGCAAGATCCGCGACGTTTATACCGGCATCGCCGGCAGCCATATTCGCAGCTTCAACTCGAATGGCATGGTGGCGATCAAGGACAAGGAAGTTACGCCGCTGGATGTGGAGCGGGTGATCGAAGTGGCGCGCGCGATGCCGATCCCGGCAGATCAGCAGATCCTGCACATCCTGACTCAGGAATTCATCATCGACGGCCAGGACGGCGTGCGTGAGCCGATCGGCATGAGTGGCGTGAAGCTGGAAGTCAAAGTCCACATCATCACCGGCGCTGTTTCGGCCGCACAAAATCTGGTTAAGTGTGTGCGCCGCTGCGGTCTGGAAGTGGTGGACCTGGTGCTGCAGCCGCTGGCGTCGAGTTTTTCGACTTTGTCAGAAGATGAAAAGGATCTGGGCGTGTGTCTGGTGGATATCGGCGGCGGCACTACCGATATCGCCGTTTTCACCCAAGGCGCGATTCGTCACACCGCGGTGATTCCAATCGCCGGCGACCAGATTACCAACGATATCGCCATGGCTTTGCGTACGCCGACCGCCGAAGCGGAGGGCATCAAGCTGGATTACGGCGTGGCCATGCAGCATCTGGTAGATCCGAGCGAGGCGATTGATGTGCCAAGCGTAGGGGATCGTCCCTCGCGTCGATTGACGCGGGAAAGCCTGGCCGCAGTGATTCAGCCGCGCGTGCAGGAGTTGTTCGAGTTGGTGCAGGGCGAGTTACGTCGCAGTGGTTACGAAGAATTGCTGTCTTCAGGCCTGGTCTTGAGTGGTGGCACGGCGCAGCTGGTGAGCATTTGCGAGCTGGGCGACGAAGTGTTTCATGTGCCTGTGCGCGTTGGTGTGCCGGCCTATCAAGGCTCATTGGCCGACGTGGTGTGTCAGCCGCAATACGCCAACGTGATGGGCCTGGTGCTTGAAGGCGCAGCCCAGCGCAGGCGTGGTTTACAGGCACGGGATACGCGAAGTTTCCGTCACTCTTTTGAACGCATGAAGTCCTGGTTCGAGAAAAATTTCTGATGCGACACGGACTTGAGCGGGATGTATGGCCGTTCGGGAATAAGTTGTATTCGCCCGGCGTATTTAGTAGTACACTCCGGGTCCATATACTACATTTAGGGTGTTTTGATTCCGGTCAAAATACTTTTACTTCGGCAGCAAAGGAGCGCATATGGATCTGATCGAGATTGTCGAAAAAGAATCGACTGGTACTGTCATCAAAGTGATCGGTGTCGGCGGTGCTGGTGGCAATGCAGTGGATCACATGATTCGCGAGGGTGTGCAGGGCGTCGAGTTCATCTGCGCCAACACCGATGCGCAGGCGCTCAAGCGCTCGCTCGCCTCCCGCAAAATTCAGTTGGGCCAGTCGGGTCTCGGCGCAGGTGCCAAGCCTGAAGCCGGTCGTGCTGAAGCCCTCGAAGCCCGCGATGCCATCGTCGCTGCGCTGCAGGGCGCACACATGGTTTTCATCACTGCCGGCATGGGCGGCGGAACGGGCACTGGCGCAGCGCCGGTCGTAGCCGAGATTGCCAAGGAACTCGGCATCCTGACCGTGGCTGTGGTTTCCAAGCCTTTCGATTTCGAGAATCGTTTCCGTGTTGCCGATAGCGGCGTGGAAGAGCTTTCCAAGCATGTCGATTCGCTGATCGTGGTCCTCAACGACAAGCTGATGGAAGTCTATGGCGACGACGCCAGCATGGAAGAGTGTTTCCGCAATGCTGACGACGTGCTGCGCAAGGCTGTTGGTGGTATCGCCGAGATCATCAATGTGCCCGGTCTGGTGAACGTCGACTTCCAGGACGTGCGTACGCTGATGGCCGAGATGGGTCGTGCCATGATGGGCTCCGCTGAGGCCTCCGGCATGGATCGCGCGCGTATCGCTGCCGAGCAGGCCGCGGCGAGCCCGTTGCTGGAGGGTGTCGAGTTGTCCGGTGCGCGTGGCGTGCTGATCAACATCACTGCCAGCCGTTCGCTGAAAATGAGTGAAGTGCGTGAAGCCGTGCAGACCGTGCGCGCCTTTGCGACTGAAGATGCGACCGTGTTCTACGGCACGGTGTTTGATGACTTCATGGAAGACAGCATTCGCGTGACCGTCTTGGCTACTGGCTTGGGTGCTGGCCGTGTGGTCGCGCGTCAGCCAGTGATCCAGATGGTCAAGACCGGTACGGATAACGTGTCGATGGAAGTCAATTACGACGATCTGGCCATGCCGGCCGTGATTCGCCGCAGCACCCGCAGCACGGTGCAGGCGATGAGCGAAAACGGGATCGGCACTTACGACATTCCAGCCTTCCTGCGCAAGCAAGCTGACTGATCCTGTCCATAAGCGCCAATACCTTTGTCGACTTCGGCTTGCCGTGCAATAGCACTGATCTGCGCCTCGTCTTCGCGGTCTTGGCGCTTCTGAACAGGACAGAAAACCGGGCCTAAGCGCCCGGTTTTTTTACGCCCGAAATTTGTTGGCGCTTGCCGCATAATTGCAGCACTCAGCACTCAGCACTCAGCACTCAGCACTCAGCACTCAGCACTTCTTCATGACACGCTATTTCGCCATCGTTCCCGCTGCCGGTAGCGGCAGCCGCATGGGTGCCGAGCAGCCCAAACAGTATCTGGCGCTGTGCGGCAAGCCTTTGCTTTGGCACGCCATCGCCGCTTTGGCCGCAGTGCCACGCATTGCCAAGGTGTTCGTGGTGCTTTCGCCTGAAGACGAGTGGTGGGAAAGTTTTGACTGGTCCACTTTCGGCACTCGCTTGCAGGTCTTGCGGGTGGGCGGTGCGACGCGGGCGCAGAGCGTCAGCAATGGTCTTTCGGCAGTAGCGGGTCAGGTCGCGGCGGAAGACTGGATGTTGGTGCATGACGCGGCGCGTGCCTGTCTGTCCGTGGCGCAGGTCGATGCCCTGATTGATACGCTGGCGGAGGATCCTGTCGGTGGCCTGCTGGCTGTGCCGGTGGCCGACACCCTCAAGCGCGCCGATGGCGCCGCGCGCGTGGCTGCTACGGTGGCGCGCGATGGCCTGTGGCAGGCGCAGACACCGCAGATGTTCCGGCATGCTTTGCTGAGTCGGGCGCTGGCGGCTTGCCCCGGCGTGACCGACGAGGCTGGTGCCATCGAAGCACTCGGACTGGCCCCGCGTCTGGTGGCGGCCGATGCGACCAATTTCAAGGTGACTTACCCGCAGGATCTGGCGCTGGCCGCGCAGATTCTGCATGCAAGGAGTACGAAATGAGCTTTCCCTTCAGGATTGGTCAGGGGCTGGATGTGCATCGTCTGGTCGAGGGGCGCAAGCTGATTCTTGGCGGTGTCGAGATTCCGCATGACAAAGGCTTGCTTGGCCACTCGGATGCCGACGCCTTGCTGCACGCGATTACCGACGCGATTCTTGGTGCTGCAGGTCTGGGCGACATCGGCCGGCTGTTTCCGGATACCGATCCGGCGCATGCCGGCGCCGACAGCCGTGAACTGTTGCGCGAAGCCATGCGCCGGGTGCGCGAGGCAGGTTGGCTGGTGGTGAACGTGGATGCTACGATCATTGCGCAGGCGCCGAAGATGGCGCCGCATGCGCCGGCGATGGTGCTCAATATCGCCGCCGATCTGGGCGTCGCGCCAGACTGCGTCAACGTCAAGGCCAAGACCAACGAGAAGCTCGGCCATCTGGGGCGTGGCGAAGGCATTGCGACGCAGGCGGTGGCTTTGCTAGCGCGCATTTGAACGCCGGGTAACGCTGCCTGAAGAGCCGCTTTCAGCATTGCTCTACAAGCGGCCTGCCTGTTCAGGCCCGCTGGGCGGTTCTGTGCTGCAGGCATGCCTGAAGCGCTTTGCTGAGCGCGCCTCTCCGCATTGCGCTACTTTCGGCGCACGCTGCCTTCCTGCAGCAGTTAAACTCCGTTCTTTAGAAAAACCGAAACGCCCATGGCCCGCTCTCGCGACAACGACTTTTCCAATCAGCCCCCCAGCTTTGATCCACAGATGGCGGCGCTCAAGCTTCCGCCGCACTCGGTAGAAGCCGAGCAGGCATTGATCGGCGGGGTGCTGCTGGATAACGCAGCTTGGGACCGGATTGCGGATCTGGTGCGGGAAGTCGATTTCTATCGCGACGAGCACCGGCGGATTTTCCATCACGTCGCCAAGTTGATCGAACAGGGCCGGCCCGCCGACGTAGTGACGGTGTTCGAGTCGCTCGACAAAAGCGGCGATGCGCAGCACGTGGGCGGCCTGGCCTATATCGCCGAGATCGCCAACAACACGCCCTCTGCGGCCAATATCCGCCGCTATGCCGAGATCGTGCGCGAGCGGGCCATCCTGCGCAAACTCGTCACCGTGGGCGATGAAATTGCCGCCAAGGCGCTGGCGCCGTCCGGCCGCGATGCGAGTCTGATTCTGGACGAGGCTGAAGCCAATATCTTGAACATTCGCGACGAAGGCAGCCGGCAGAACACCGGCCTGGTGCCCATCCAGCCCGTACTCGGGCAAGTGGTGGATCGCATCCAGGAACTGTACGACCGCGACAATCCGGCGGCCGTGACTGGCGTACCGACCGGCCTGGCCGATCTGGATCAGATGACCTCCGGCTTGCAGCCGACCGACATGATCATCGTCGCCGGTCGTCCCGGTATGGGCAAGACCTCGTTCGCGCTGAACATCGCCGAAAGCGTGGCGCTGGAAGCCCAGTTGCCGGTAGCCGTGTTCTCGATGGAAATGCCGGCCACTCAACTCGTGATGCGTTTCATCTCGTCCATCGGGCGGCTTGATCAGCACCGTCTGCGCACCGGCAAGCTCAATGATGACGAGTGGCAGCGCCTGTCCTACGCGCTGGGTAAGCTGCACGAGGCGCCGATCTATATCGATGAAACGCCAGGCCTCAATCCGATCGACTTGCGGGCGCGGGCGCGGCGACTGCATCGCCAGCATGGCAAGCTCGGCCTGATCGTCATCGACTACTTGCAGCTGATGACTTCGCACAAGGAAAGCGACAACCGCGCCGCCGAGCTGTCGGAAATTTCGCGTTCGGTGAAGTCGCTGGCCAAGGAATTGCACGTGCCGATCATGGCCCTGTCGCAGCTCAACCGAAGCCTTGAACAGCGTCCCAACAAGCGTCCGGTGATGTCCGATCTGCGCGAATCCGGCGCTCTGGAGCAGGATGCCGACATCATCATGTTCGTGTATCGGGACGAGATCTACAATCCGGACACCGAAGACAAGGGCAAGGCCGAGCTGATCATCGGTAAGCACCGGAATGGCTCGACCGGCGTGGTGCCGCTGACCTTCATCGGCGAATACACGCGCTTCGAAAACTACGCGCAAAGCTCGGGGTATTGAGCTTTGTAGATCCAGCCTGATGAAGTTGGAGCGCTGAGTGGAGTGTGCCCAAACGGCTCCTTCCCCTTTTTAGGGGGAAGGTTGGGATGGGGGTTGTCTCGTTCAACAAGGCCAGTCCTTAACTTAAAATTTTACCCCCACCCTTGCCCTCCCCCTTAAAAGGGGAGGGAATGTTAGGGCACGCTGAATTTTTGCGGGCCAGATCAGCAGATGTACGCCTCAGCGCTCGCAATCAGGCTGCGGGTGTAGTCGCTGCGCGGCGTGCTGAGGATTTCATCGAGGCTGCCGGATTCAACAACCCGGCTGTCCTTCATCACCAGCACCGTGTGTGCCATGGCGCGGATCACGTCGATGTCATGGGTGACCAGCACATAGGCAAGGCGGTACTTGCGCTGCAGGTCGGCGAGCAGCTTGAGCACCTGCTGCTGGATCGTGACATCCAACGCGCTGGTGGGCTCGTCCAGCACCACGATCTGCGGTTTCACGATCAGCGCGCGGGCGATCGCGATGCGCTGGCGCTGGCCGCCGGAAAACTCGTGCGGATAGCGCCCGAGCAGCGTGTCGATGCGGTCGTTCTCGTGCAAGCCGACATCCCGCAGTGCGGCGATCACGCGTTCACGGCGCTGAGTCGGCCGGAGTTTTGGCGCGTGGATTTCCAGCCCCTCACCGACGATCTGTTCGATTGTCATGCGTGGTGAGAGCGAAGACAAGGGGTCCTGAAAGACAACCTGAATGCGCTGGCGCAGCGAGCGTTCCTGTTCGCGCCGTCCCTTGCTGCCCGCATCGCCCCATTGCTCCTTGCCCAGCCGCACGACGCCTTGCGCGGGCGTGAGATTGAGGAGTGCGAGGGCCAGTGAAGTTTTACCCGAACCGGATTCGCCGATCACGCCGAGCGTCTCACCCGGCGAGAGCTGAAAGCTGAGGGGCTCGACGGCGGTGAAACTTCCCTTCTTGAACCAGCCCTTGAAGCCGGGCAGGGGAACCGGATAGTCGACGCGCACGCCCTCGGCGCAGAGCAAGGCACCGCGCGCCGCTTCAGCCACATCCCTCCGAGGCCGGCTATTGACGAGCTTCTGCGTATAGGGGTGCTGCGGATCGTCCATCAGCGCGGCTGTCGGGCCTTGCTCCACCAGAATGCCGTTTTCCATGACGACCACCTTGTCGGCAAAGCGGCGCACCAGATTCAGATCGTGGGTGATCAGCAGCACCGCCAGACCGCGCTCGCGGCGCAGTTCATCCAGCAGGTCGAGGATCTGGTGGCGGATCGTCACATCCAGCGCCGTCGTCGGTTCGTCGGCGATCAGTACTTTCGGATCGCAGGCCAGGGCCATGGCGATCATCGCGCGCTGGCGCTGCCCGCCGGAGAGTTGGTGCGGGAAGCTGTCGATGCGCCGCGCGGCTTCGGTGATACCTACGCGCTCCAGCGCAGCGATCGCCTGCTGGCGCGCCTCACTGCGATTCAGACCCTTGTGCAGCTGCAGGGTTTCGACGATCTGAGCGCCGACCGTCATCACCGGATTCAGCGCCGTCATCGGTTCCTGAAAGATCACCGCGATTTCGCCGCCGCGCAGTTGCTGCAGCTCGCGCGCGTTCATGCTCAGCACTTCGCGGCCTTCGAACTTGATGCTGCCGGAGAGTTTCGCGGCTTCGATCAGGCGCAGGCAGCTCATCGCGCTGACCGTCTTGCCCGAGCCGGATTCGCCTACCAGCGCCAGCTTTTCACCCGCAGCAAGGGTGAAGGAGGCTTTGTGCACGACTTCGCGCGGGCCGAAGGCAATCGACAGATCGCGGACTTCGAGCAGGGGCGTACTCATGCCGCGTCCTCCATCTGCTTGCGCGGATCCAGCGCATCGCGCAGCGCATCGCCGATCAGGATCAGCAGCAGGAGCATGCCGACCAGCACCGTGAAGGTCGCCAGCGATATCCACCAGGCATCCAGATTGGCCTTGCCCTGCGCCAGCAACTCACCGAGGCTGGGGGTGCCGGGCGGTGCGCCGAGGCCGAGGAAATCCAGAGCGGTCAGCGAACCGATGGCTCCGGCCATTTCGAAGGGAATCAGGGTCACGACCGGCGTCAGGGCGTTAGGCAGGATGTGGCGGAAGATGATCTTGCGCTTGCTCTGGCCCAGGGCGCGGGCGGCGCGCACGTAATCCAGCGTACGGTTGCGCAGGAATTCGGCGCGCACGTAGGCGGCGATGCCCAGCCAGCCGAAGGCCGCGATCAGCGTCACGAGCAGCGGAATGCTGGGCGAGAACAGGGCGGAGAAGATGATCAGCATGTAGAGCACCGGCATGGCGCCCCAGATCTCGACGGCGCGTTCCATGCCGATATCCGTCCAGCCAGCAAAGAAGCCCTGGATCGCACCGTAGACGACGCCCCAGACGGCACACAGCGCGGTGACGGCCAGCGCAAACAGCACCGAAACGCGGAAGCCGTAAAGCAGGCGGGCCAGCAGGTCGCGGCCCCGGTCATCGGTGCCGACCCAGTTGGCTTGGCTGGGCTGCGCCGGATTCGGTTCGGCCGAGAAATAGTTGATGCTGCTGTAGTGATAGGGATTGGGCGGGAACAGCGCGAAGTTGCCGGGCTTGGCAAATTGCGCGCGGATGAAGGGGTCGAGGTAATCCGTGGGCGTGTGGAAATCGCCGCCGAAAGTCGTCTCGGGTAGGGTCTGTACGATAGGCGCATACCAGTGGCCCTCGTAGCGCGCCAGAATCGGCTTGTCGTTGGAGAGCAGCTCGGCCGCCAGACTGATCACGAACAGTCCCCCGAAAATCAGCAGGCTCCAGTAGCCCAGATGATTGGACTTGAAGCGCTGCCAGGCGCGGCGGGCGGGGCTTTGGGAGGTGGAAGGCTTGCGCATTGCGTCACTCATACTTCACCCGCGGATCAACCCACAGATAGCTTAAATCGCGGATCAGGGTGGTGATCAGTCCGATCAGGGTGAACAGGAAGAGGCTGCCCAGCACCACCGGGTAGTCGCGACGCATGACGGATTCGTAGGAAAGCCGGCCCAGTCCGTCCAGAGAGAACAGGGTTTCAATTAGCAGCGAGCCGCTGAAGAAGGCGCCGACGAAAGCCGCCGGAAAGCCGGTCATGATCGGGATCAGCGCATTGCGGAAGACGTGGCGCCACAGCACCGTGCGCTCGGAAAGGCCCTTGGCGCGGGCCGTCATCACGTACTGTTTGCGGATCTCTTCGAGCACCGAATTCTTGGTCATCAGCGTGATCACGGCGAAGCTGCCCAGGGTCATCGAAATCACCGGCAGGGTGATGTGCCACAAATAATCAAGAATGCGGCCGCCCAGACTCAGGGTTTCCCAGTTGGCCGAGGTCAGCCCGCGTAGCGGGAACCATTGCACGAAGCTGCCGCCGCCAAGCAGCACCAGCAGCAGCACACCCATCACGAAGCTCGGGATGGCAAAGCCGAGCAGCACGATGAAGGTCGTGCCGGTATCAAAGCGCGAGCCCGCGCGCACCGCTTTGGTGATGCCCAGTGGCACCGAGATCAGATAGGTCAGGAAGAAGCTCCACAACCCCAGCGAGATCGACACCGGCAGCTTTTCCTTGATCAGTTGCCACACCGGCTTGTTGTGGAAAAAGCTCTTACCCAGATCGAAGCGCGCGAACTGGCCGATCATTTGCGTGTAGCGCTCCAGTGGCGGCTTGTCGAAACCGTACAGGGCGCGGATTTCTTCGATGCGTTTAGCATCAACGCCCTGGCGCCCGCGATAGGCCCCGCCGCCCGCACCACCGCTCTCACCCACCGCGTTGCGGCCCTGCAGTTGCGAGACCATCTGCTCTACCGGCCCGCCCGGCACGAACTGGATCACCAGAAAAGTGATGGTCAGCACCCCGAGCAGGGTCGGGATCATCAGCAGCAGGCGTTTGAGAATGTAGGACCACATGGTGTCAATCCTTCTTGGGCAGCGCCCACCAGCTTGCGGTGAGCCAGACTTCCGGCTGATAGTACGCGGGCATTACTTCGGGCTGACCGAATTTGCCGCTGCGCCAGGCTACGCGAAAACTGTTGCTGTACCACTGCGGCAGGCTGTAATGGCCAAAGCGCAGCACGCGATCCAGTGCGCGCAGGGCGGCGACCAGTTGCGGGCGGGTCGTGGCGGCCAGCGTCTTGTCCAGCAGGGCATCCACCGCAGGATCCTTGACCCCTGCCAGATTGGACGAACCTTCCGTGACGGCCGCCTGTGACGAGAAGCGGTCGCGCAATTCGCTGCCGGGGGCTTCGCGGCCGGGGATGCGCGTCGTGAGGATGTCGAAGTCGAACACGTCCATGCGCTTTTGCATGATGGCGGAATCGATGATGCGGATGCTCGCCTGGATGCCGAGTTTCTCCAGATTCTTGAACATCGGTGTCAGGACGCGGCCGAAGCTGCCGCCTTGCGATTGTGTTTCCAGAAACTCGATGGTGAAGGGCTCGCCCTTGGTGTTGCGCAGCGCGCCCTCGCGGTAAGTCCAGCCGGCTTCGGCGAGCAGGTCGCGGGCCTGGCGCAGATTGTCGCGCAGGCTGGCAGGGGCGTCGGTGCTGGGCGGCAGGGGCACGGGCTGCGTGAATACGGCTTGCGCAAGCTTGCTGCGCAAGGGTTTCAGCAGGGCCAACTCGTCAGGGCCAGGCAGTCCTTGCGCTTCGAAGTCGCCGCCCGGGAAATAGCCCTGCACGCGGGTGTAGGAGCCGTAAAACAGCTGGCGGTTCATCCACTCGTAATCCATCGTGGCCTCCAGCGCCTCGCGCACGCGCACATCCTTGAACTTGTCGCGTCGCGTGTTGAACAGGAAACCCTGAAAGTCGCTTGAGTTGCGGCTCGGCAGCCGGCGTTTGATGATCTCACCCGAATCGAATTTCGGGCCTACGTAGGCGCGTGCCCACTGCCGCGCAATGAAGACCTGGATGTAATCGAACTCGCCGGCCTTGAAGGCTTCGGTCTGTACAACCTCATCGCTGTAGATGCGGTAATTGATGTGATCAAAGTTGTACTGGCCGCGCCGCACGGGCAGATCCTTGGCCCAGTAATCCGGATTGCGCTCATAGCTGATGTCGCGGCCGAAGGTTTCCGCAGCGATGCGATAGGGGCCGCTGGCGATCGGCTTGTCCATGATCACCTCGTCGAACTTTTTGCCCGCCCCCCAGCTGTGGCTGAACACCGGCAGGCCACCCACGATCAGCGGCAGTTCGGCGCTGCCCTGTTTGAAGTCGAAGCGGATGCTGCGCTCGCTCAGAACGGTGGCGCTCTTCACATCGGCAAGCATGTTGGCATAGCCGGGATGCGCCTCTTTGCTGGTCAGGCGCTCGAAACTGTACTTCACATCCTTGGCCAGCACCGGCGAACCATTCTGAAAACGAGCCTTGGCATTCAGGCGGAAGGTCGCCGAGCGTTTGTCGGCTGCGACGCTCACGTCCTCGGCCAGCAGACCGTAGGCCGTGGTCGGCTCGTCCAGCGTGCCGGTCAGCAGGGTTTCGAAAACCAGATCACCCAGCCCCGGCGGCGAGGTTCCCTTGAGTGTGAAAGGATTGTACTTGTCATACTGGCTGGAGGTCGTCGGCGCCACCAGCGTGATCTCGCCACCCTTGGGCGCAGCCGGATTGACCCACTCGAAGTGCTGGAAGCCGGGCTTGTACTTGATGTCGCCGAACTGGGCGTAGGCGTGCGCGGCCCAGGCGGGAGGCAGCAGGGCGGGCAGCAGGAGTAGAGCGAGCAGGAGGCGATACATGAGGCGCATTCTGCCAAAGATCCGCCAATAAAGTGCACGTCGCCCAAACATCGGCAAGGCACTCATTCCGGCGAGCCCAGACGCAGGCGGTTCAGCGCCAGATTGGCGGCGGCCGTGCGTGTTTCCACGCCGAGTTTCTCGTAGACGTGTTCGAGGTGTTTATTCACCGTGCGCGGACTGGAGCCAAGGATCTCGCCAATGTCCGGGCTGGTCTTGCCTTTGGTAACCCAGTAGAGCACCTCGGCCTCCTTGCGGGTCAGCGTGAAGCCGCTGATCAGCGCTTCGATCTGCGTCGCATCGTTTTCCTCGCGCAGCACCAGCAGCCATTCGCCATCGGCGGTCTGATCGTGCAGGGTGAAAATCAGGCGGCGGCTGTCGCGCACAATGTTCAGCGGCAGGGTCGGCGCGCCGGGCTCGCGGCTCGCGGCCAGCCAGTTGAGGATCGCGTCCGGGGCGTGTTCCTGCTCGGCATCGAAATAGTTGGCGAGCAGGCGCCGGGCCAGCGGGGTTTGCCAGGTGATGCGGGCCGATTCGGGACGCACCGCGATCGTCGCCTGGCCGAAGGCATCCAGCGCACTGCGCGCCTGCTTCATCTGCCGCGCGCTGGCCAGATGGCTGTGCACGCGGGCGATCACTTCGCCGGTGCGTACCGGCTTGGTGATGTAATCGGTGCCGCCTGCGTTGAAGGCCGCGACGACGTGTTCCGTCTCGGTCAAGCCTGTCATGAAAATGATCGGGATATGGCGCGTGGAGAAATCAGCCTTGAGCCGGCGCGCCACCTCGAAACCATCCATGCCCGGCATCATCGCGTCGAGCAGGATGATGTCCGGCAGGCTCTGGCGCGCCCGGGCCAGCGCCGATTCACCATTGATGGCGACCAGCACGGTGAAGCCGGACTCATCCAGCGCATCGTGCAGCACGGCGAGGTTGTCCGGCACGTCATCGACGATCAGCACGATGTCCGTGCTGTTGCGGTCAAGATTCAGGGCGGGCATGGGTTTGGGGTGTTCCTTGGGTCGGAGCGCATTAGCGTGTGTCGGGCATTTTTAATCTCTTCCAATACACGATAACTCTTTGTCGTGTTCCCCGCTCCATGAGCGGAAAACGATTCTATTTGCATAGGGATAGTCGTCGTTGGAGCTTGGTAGCGCTGAGTTTTCGCAGAGACTGGAGCAGCAAAATTGCGCATCACGCCAGAATGAAACAATGCTGTATTGATCTGACGTGATTTTTTCTGCCAGTGACAAGGCGCCATCGTTTAGTTCGTTGAAGTGCCCGTGGTACGTATCGAAGAAGACAGAGACTTCTTGTTCTTCAGTTGTGATTACGAGGGGTTCTTTAATCCTAGGGTTTGGGGCGCGCAAGGACACAATCAGCGCATTTTCTCCGCAATCATCTTCGGCGCGAGCGAACGCTTGCCATTCGGGATGAATCGCAAATAGCTCCTCCGCAACCTGCCGATCAAACAATCCAAGTGATTCAATCATGGCTGGCTCTATCCTCAGGCTTTGTCTTTGTTCATCTGGGTGATCAACTGCCAGGCCATCGCGCCCATGCCCAGCACGCCCAGCACCAGCACGCCCCACAGGGCGATTTTCTTCCAGTCTTTTTCCTCTGACGGAGTCTGTGTTGCGGCCGGGCTGCTGCCTGAAGAGGCGCTCTGGGCGGCGATCTTCACGGCTTCGCTGGCAACGCTGGCGGCGACGATTTCCGGGCTGCCGGGCTGGCCGAAGCCGGGCACCAGCGTGGCAGCACCGAGGGCTGCGTCCTTCGCGTCCTTGTTGCCAACGGCCAGGGTGTAGGGCGGCGTGCCGCTGGCGAGGAAGACCAGCTGCGCCGGTTGCAGTGCGAAGCTCAGCTGCGGGCCTTCACTCAAGGGGTTCAGACGCGGATCGATGCGCAGCACGAATTCCTGCAGGGCGTAGCCGGGCAGGGCGATTTCGCTGTTGCTCCACTCGCGGCTCTTGTCGGTGATGCGGTAGGCCACGCTGCGGGCGAGGCTGCGCCAGTGTCGGCGCTCGCGCCCGGGCGTCAATATCTCGACAGGCAGCAATTGGTTGCCCGGCGGCAGGGTGATGCGCAGGCGCGCCAGTGGCAAGGGCTGCGCCAGACGGAAACGGTATTCGCCGGGCTTCAGATCCGAGTCGCCCTTGCTGGCGGCGAGCGGCGCGGACCAGGTCAGCGGCGCAGCCAGATAGCGCGAGCTGCTCTGCTCGACTTCGGCGCTGGTGAGCTGCGGCGCGTTCGCCGGGTCACGCCAGATCAGGCGCAGGTAGCGGTCACGAAAGCCGTTCAGGGCGATGCTGCGGTTCTCGATGCGCGCACCGTTGTAGTCGAGGCGGGCAAGCTGCACGCCACTCACGAGGCTGTGCCAGTTGCGCAGATCGTCGCTGGATTCCACATCGAGCAGCTGGAAGTCGGCGGCGGCCTTATCCCAATTGAGTTCCAGCGCACGCACCGCACGGCGATCCGTGATCTGGCTCGCGTCCAGCACATAGCCGCGCAGGGGCGCTGCGCTTGCCTGTGCAGCCACCCTGCCTGAAGAGCCTTGCTGGGCGCGGATCTCCACGAGGCTGCCATCGCCGGCCTGTTTCACCACCACCTGCAGCGATTTGCTCTCCGTCGCGCCCGCGGGTGCGTCTGCTGCCTCGCCCCGCAGCGGGAACCAGCGCAGCGTCTGACGCTGCACCTTTTCCTCGGTACTGCCGCTTGCCGCCAGCTGAGCGTAAGGCACCGGCTGGCCGCTGCCATTGAACACGCGCAGATCGCGCAAATCGCCATGCGCCGAGGCCAGGTAGGCCGCCAGCGGCACGCTCAGGCGGTAGTAGGGCGCTGCGGTTTCGGTGCTGATCGGCAGATGCGTGGCGAACTGCGCGGGCTTGTCTTGGGCTAGACAAGGGAGCGTCAGAGTTGCAGCGATGAGAAGCGCGAGGGTTCTTTGCATGATCATGGAGCTTTCTTCTGGACCTGCTTATGGTCTTTGCCAAGTTCTTGACGAAGTTCTTTGAGGATTGTTGTCTCGTCGCTGACAGCGTAACCATGCCATCTCAGCGAAAGTGAGTGGGTTGCTGTATCGAAATTGCCGAGGATCAGCCACTCTTGCCCTTCGCTTACCTGAGGCTTCGGCAGGGCTGGGTTCTCGATGGCCTGACAGAATTCGTTCGGATCAATCAGACCTTCTGCATTGAAGCGAATGGTTTGTGGCAAGGAACCCTTCAGCACTTCTTTTACAACAACCTCGATTTCTTGTTTTCCTGTCTTCAGAGGGCGGATGGAAATGACTCTGCCGATGAAAATCGCAGGGGACATCTTGGTCAATTCCGCTGGCGACCGCATCTGCGGCCGACAGGCTCCGGCGGAGTTCGAAAACATCGCCAGCAAAGCAAAAAATACGGAGCAAAACAATCGCATGACTATGCTCTCTGGAAGCTTGGCTAGGGTTGATCTGATGTTGCCGTCTCGTCTTTGTTCGGCGGCAGCGGCGCGAAGTAGCCCACGACCAGCAGCAGCACGCCCACGCCGATGAAGGAAATGATGCGTTCCAGCCCGCCGCGGTTCGACAGTTCGACGAAGAAGAGCTTGGCGACGACGACCGCGATCAGCACGGCCCCGGTGATCCACACGGCGCGGCGTGCGCGGCGGTGGCCGCTGATCATCAGGCCCAGCGCCAGCAGCGACCAAGCGATGGACAGACTGGCCTGCACGGTCATCGAATGGAGCAGGGCGTGCTGGCTCCAGGCGATGTCGCCCAGATGGTGCACGCCGCGCAACACGACGCAGGTGTAGGTCAGGAAGCTGCCGGCTAGCAGCGCCAGTTGCAGCGGTGTGTGCAGTGGCTGCCAGGCGACCTGTGCCGGATCTTGCACGCGCAGTTGCTGCAGCCATTGCCAGCCCGAGAAGAGGATCAGCACCAGCGCCAGATCCAGCGGATTGAGTAGCGGGAGGAAGGGCAGGGGCGCGGCGTTGCCGGTGGATTGCAGATTGGCCAGGGTCAGCCAGCCGAGCAGGATCATCAGCAGTGGCAGGGTGGCGCTGAAACGGTAGAGCTGCGGATGGGCGGCGGCCGGCCACAGTTTCGGCGGTGTTTTGCGCGCGTTCCACAGCAGCCAGGCGGCCAGTGGCAGCGTCCAACCCAGCCAGCGCCAGGTGCTGCCGGCTTCGCCGAGGGTGAGGAAGACGTAGCGCATTTCCAGTGCAGCCACGCCCAGCCAGACCCAGGTGTTGGCCAGATGCAGGATTCGGTCGCTGCCTTTGCTGAGCAGATTCTCTGCAATGCGCAGCAAGCCGAAACCAGCGATGAGGGCGAGGCCGAAAGCGGCCCAGCCCAAGTTGCCCAGCAGGTTCGTGTTCTGCTCGTAATCGAAGAGGGCCACTTGCGCGATCAGTGGCAGGAGTAGTCCGCACAGGCCGGCGAGCCGCGCCCAGCGCCACTTCGCGGCAATCGGCAGAAGCAGCAAGACGCTGGCCGCCATCACGGCGAGGAATTGATGGGCGAGGGCTTGATCGTCGGCTGCCGTCCAGCGTAGTTCCATCCACCAGCCAAATGCCCACCATCCTGCGGACCACAGCAGAGCCGGGAAGCTCAACCAGTCGCCATCAACCTGCAGTGCATCGGCATCCGTGGCCGCGGGCGAACGCGACCAGGCGTGCAGGCGCCAAGCGACGGCGAAGGCGGCGAGCGCGATGACGATCGGCGTCCAGAAACCGGCGTGGGCGAAAGGCGTGGCGCCCTCCGGTGGCGGCAGGTGGCCGAAGAGGAAGAACACGGCGCTGTTGGCCTTGAGGAAGGCGAGGCCAGCGAGGATTTCCAGCGCCAGCGCGAACCAGAAGGCGGGCTTCAGATTCAGGCGCATCGCGGCCCACATCAGCACGAAGCCGCAGGCCGCCCACACCGCCGTGGCTGTTTGCCAGGGCAGGACGAAGAGCACCGCCAGCGCGATGAAGCCGAGGCCGAAAAGCATGGCCCAAGCCAGACGTTTGACCAGCGCCGGATCGTTCTGCTTGCGTGCTTCGCGCACGGCCGTGCCCAGACTCACCAAGGACGCCAGGCCGATCAGCGAGGCGATGACCAGTCCCTTCCAGCCAGAGCCCGCCAGCACCAGTACGCCACCGGCATCGGCGCGATCCATGTGACTCAGGAACAGCACGCCAGCGGCCAGTTGCACCAGCAGCGCGTTGGCGAGCCAGCCACGGGCCTTGAGCTTCAACCCGACGAAGACCGTAAGCATACCGGCCAGCGCCCAGGCGGCGGCCGTGTGTTCGGCAAGCAGCGTGAGCGGCGCGATCAGGTACAGCGACCACAGACCGAAGCTGCTGAGCAAGGGCGGCAGCGGGCTTTGCGTAGTGTCTGTGCCTTGCTTCGCCAGCAGCGCGGCATTGGTCAGCAGGGTGATGCCGAGCAGGATCGCGGCATCCAGATTGCCGCTGAGGACGGCGTCTTCCGCATGCTGCAGCGAGGCGAGGAAGAGTCCGCCAGCCACCAGTTGCACCAGCAGCGCATTGGCCAGCCAGCCACGCGCCTTCAGGCGCAGGGCGAGGAAGACGGTCAGGCTGCTGGCCAGTGCCCAGGCGCAGGCGGTGTAATCACGCGCGAACTGCATCGGCGCGAGCAGATACAGCACCCACAGGCCCAGCGTGCCGAACAGCGGCAGCAGGGCGTTGTACTTGAACTCGCCATTGTCCTGCGCGCCGCGATGCAGGCGCAGCAGGGCGGCATTGCCCAGCAAGGTGACGCCGAGTAGCAGCGCGATAATCAGATTGCCGGAGATCAGTGTGCCCTCGCCCTGGTGCAGGGTGCCGGAATAGGCCAGCAAGGCGATCAGATGCGCCAGTACGGCGCTGTACACCCAGCCGGTGAGGCGCCATTGCAGGGCGGCGAACACGGCGACGAAGGCGCCAATGGCCAGCGCGGTGGCTGTGCCTTCGGCCAGATAGCTCATCGGGGCCATGGCGAACAGGCTCCACAGGCCGAGACAGCTGAAGACCGGGCCGAAGCTGCCGTCCCAGTTTTCGGATTCCCGTTCCGGGCTTACGTGCTTGCGCAGCACCAGCATGTTGGACAGGAAGGACAGGCCGAGCATCAGCGCGCCCAGCGCCGAACCGGTGAGGATCGTCTCTTGGCCTGCGTCGACTTTGTGGAGGAAGGCGAGCGTGGCGCCGGCCTGCAGCAGCAGCGCAAAGCCGCGTGCGAAGGGGCGATTCTGGCGATGGCCGATCCAGTAGATGCCGGCGGCCTCGACTGCCCAGGCGGCGGAAGTCCATTGCGCGTCCAGACCCAGCGGAATCGCCAGCGAGGCGAAGATCATGCCCAGCGCCAGGAATACTTCGGTGAGCAGGCGATGGCGAGCCGGGTTGCTGCTGTGCGTGAAGCGCGCCAGCACGAGGTAGAACATGCCCAGCGCCAGCGCGCTGAAGGCTGTGCCGTATTCGATATGCTTGATCAATCCGACCTGCAGGCTGAAAGCCACGATGGGCGTGCCGAAGAGGATCGTGCCATCCACGTAACGCTGGGCGGCGTGGCCTTTCTGGGCGAACCAGGCCGACCATTCGGCCGTATCGCGGCCACCCGGTGCGCTCGGGTCATTCAGCATGACGCGGCGCGCAAACAGCAGGCCGATGGTGACGAACATCAGGAAGAACAGGATCAGGAAGGGCTCGGTATTGGCGAAATGCAGGGCCGGATCGTAACTGCGCAGTCCCCAGGACAGGCCGATCAGGAAGGTGCCGAAGAAGCCGACCAGATTCAGCGGGCGCCATGCCTTGAACCAGGCGATGCCAAGGATGCCGGTATTGAGCAGGGCGAAATAGGTGAATAGTGCGACGTGATTGCCGCCGCCGGTCGATACCAGAATTGGCGTGGCGAAGCCGCCCAGCGCGCCGGCTACTGCCAGCGACAGGGAATTCTGCAACACCGCGAGCAGGCCGGACAGAGCCACCACGGCGACCAGCAGGGCAAAGCCGGCCTCGGTCGATAGCAGCGGCTGCTCATGCAGTTTGAGTGCAGCGAAGACCGTGAGGTACATCACCGCCACGGCGCCGCCCTGCATCAGCAGCGCGTAGTCCGGGCGCTTGAGGCGCAAACGCCAGCCCAGCGCCAGTGCGACGAGCGAGGTCGCAGCCACGGCGAGATAGCGCAGTTCCAGCGGAATCACCACGCGCTCCGAGGCGTAGCGCAAGAGGAAGGCCAGGCCGAGGAAGACCAGCAGCATGCCGACGCGGACGATGGTGTTGCCGCCGAAGAGCCAGTCCTTCGCGGCCTTGAAACCGCGTTCGATGAGGGAAGGTTCGGCCGGCGCGCGTGGCGCACGCGGCGGCAGGTGGCGTGCCGGAATGCGTTGTGCGGCGGGCTTTTGTGTGGAGGGTGGCTGTACAACCGCGCGGGGCGTGGCTTGTGGCGCTGATGTGCTGGAGACGCTTGCTGCATGCGGCTCTGCGGCCGGTGTGCTGGCTGGCGGTGTTGCCGGGGCTGTTGGCTCAAGCTTCAGCTCGGGATTGAAAGCCGGCGCTGGCGTGCTCGGGGCGGCCGACACGGTGGGCGTGGCGAGTGGCTTGGGCGGCTCCGCACTGCTTGGCGTTCCCCAAGGCAAGACCACATCGGCCGACGGCAGAGGTGCGTCGAGCAGCTCCAGCGGGCGCTCGTCCAGCGGAATATCCTGACGCAGATCCACGCGTAAAACGCTGGCGACCGGCTCGGCGTCGCGCTGCAGCGGCAGGGCCGGTTCGGGCTTGAGGATAATCGGGGTGACAGGCTGAGTCGCAGCTGCGACGGGATGCGCAGCGGGGGCGGTTGTGCTTCCTTCCCCTGTTTCGGCGAGAGGGACTGAGGGAGAAGGCGCCATTGCGCGGGCTAGCGGTTCTGGCGCAGCAGGCGGCGTCGCTATTGGCTGCTCGCGTAGCGTATCCACATTGCGCTGCAAATCCTTCAGCCGTAATTCCAGCGCTGTGCTGCGCGCCTCGGCGGCTTTCAGGCCTTGTTGCAGTTTGTGGATCTGCTTGTCCTGGCTGGAGCCGCGTGACCAGGCAATCAGGGTGAGGATCGGCAAGCCCAGAAAATAGGCGGCCCCTAGCAGAACCGATAACACGATCAAACCTTCCACAATCACTCCCCCGTCATGTTGTCACGGGATGGTAACAGAGCTGCGCGGAGGGCTTGGTGCAGGGCGGATGGAAGGGCGGTGAAGGCTGTTCCCCGAACGGCTACTCCTGCAACACAGGCGCGGGTGGAGTGGCGAGTTGTTGGGCTGTCCAACGCACTGCGGCATCGTGCGTTTCCACGATTTCAACAGGCATTACGCCCGCGTAGATGTCGCGCCAGATCCGGTCGGTGATGCGATAGCCCTCAACGTCCGGTCCGATCACGTAGCAGGTGCAGGCGCGTCGCCAGTTGCGGGCATGTTCGCGCGCGCCGCTGCGAATGCGCTCGAGCGCATCCGGCGGGCACAGTGCAGCACCGCTGATTTCGATGATCAGCCCCCAGGGGCCGCGCGCGGCGAGTGCTACTACATGCGCGTGCATCAGCTGCTGATACTCGGCGATCAGCTCCGCATTCCAGGGGCCGGCGATCCGGGCAATGAGGATCTGGCCTTCCTCCTGGATCGCGACTGAACCGTGCGTGCGAAAGCTCATTTTCATCTCGTCCGTAAGCGTCATTCAATGCGAAGCGTGCGCGGCAGCATACCTGCAGCTATGCGCCGAGCGCAATTTACCCCCTTGGAGTGGCGCGCGCAGCGGCGATCTGCAGCATGGTCTGGTGCTTAACCAAGCGGGGTGAGGTGGTGCGGGCAGGGTGCCTGCAGAGGTCCATCCAGTGCGGCTCTGCAGGCCGCTTATTTCTTGATCCAGCCAATCTCCCGCGCAGTCTGCGGGCCGATCAGGGTGGCGCCGAGGCTGGCCGGAATCTCTGCGCGGCCTTCATCCACGGGAATCCGACCGCCCATGATTTCTGCAAATTGCTGCGGCAGGCGCGGGTTCAGTTCGGGCTCGGCGTAACCGGCAGGGAAGATCGGCAGACCGTTGCGGGGATCGTATTTGTCGGTGGCGCCCAGGGTGTGCAGCAATTCGTGGGTGGTGACGACGAGGTTGCTGCCGTGCATCTGGCGCGTGGCAAACAGGTGGGCGATGCCGATCTGGCCCTTCGCGAGGCCGGCGGAATCGGGCACTGAGCTGTGGGTGGCCGGATCGTAGTAAAGCTGATACACGCGCACATCCGGGCGGATCGCGGTGGCCGGCGTGTTGCGCCAGGCCCACCAGCGCATCTTCAGGCTCCAGACGATGGCATCGAGCGCGCTGCCGCGCGTGGGCTGCGCGGGCGGCAGACTTTGAATAGCCGGGCCGAGGCTGACGCGCACAGGATAGAGTTTGTTCAGGCCGTGCTGCTTGGCTTGTTCGCCCAGATAGTCGCCGATCGGCTCGATGCTGCTGGCTTGCAGGGCATCGATGTAACGCTGGCTGGCAGCGCTGCCATCGGCGTTGATCGGGAACAGCGCGACCTGCAAGGTGCTCTGCCAGCCCGTGACCTTGGCATTGGCACGCCAAGTGGAGACGGCGACCGTCAGCAGGATGAAGAGGAGGATGCCGATGCGCAGCTTCTTGTACATTTTGTTTCCGATAACATTGTTCGTATTGCAGCGTTTCGCCCGCATCCGCCCGGGGGCATTACAATCCACTGCTGATGTGGCGACAGACCACGCAAAAATCAATAAATCGGAGACATTCTGGCACGCCCGTGCCAGACAAGGAGAGAGCATGCAGATGAACACGAATCGATGCGCGGGTCTGTGTGGCCTGGCGCTGTTGGCGCTGACGGCTTGTGGCAAGGCGAGCGAACCCCTGGCAAGCACTGCGAGCCCGGTCAGCGCCCGCGAAGTGCGCTACCAGCCTGTGGTGATCAATCCGACCTTGATGACGCTGGCGCTGGAGCCGCGCGAGGGCGCACTGCTGGTGGGCGGCAGTGATGGCACGATCTGGCATAGCCGCGATGCGGGCAAGACCTGGCTGAATGCACCCACGCCGGTGAGCGGCAACATTCTGGCGATCACGCCGACGCCGGATGGGCAGGGCCTGTTTGCGGTGGGCGAGCAGGGCGCTATTCTGGCGTCCAGCGACAAGGGGATGAGCTGGCAGGCGCGCCCGAGTGCGGTGGCGCAGAATTTAATGGCCCTGGCTTTTGATGACACAGGCAAGCAGGCGCTGGCGGTCGGGGTGCAGGGCACGATCACTCGTTCGGCCGATGGCGGTGAGCACTGGGAGGCGCTGGATCTGGGCTTGCCGGGCGGGGTCGGCTCGGTGCTGTTTGATCCGGCGCACAAGAGCTGGTTAATCGGCGGCGAGGGCGGCGTGCTGGCCTGGTCCGCGGACGGCGGGGACAGCTGGTCGGCGAGCAATCTGCGGACCGATGCGGCCATCACCCGTCTGCTGCGCGAGGCGTCGGGGGGCGCGCTGCTGGCGGGCACGTCCGACGGCAAGATCCTGCGTTCCGTCGACGGGGGGCGGCGCTGGAGTGTGGTGCTGAGCGTGAAAAAAACCGACTACATCACGCGCATCGTGCAGGCCCCGGCACAGGGCGCGAAGGCAGGTTTGCTGCTGGCGACGACAGCCACCGGCGCGGTGCTGCAATCCCGCGATGCGGGCAAGCGCTGGCGTCTGGCGCGCACGCCGACCGACAAGTATCTGTCCAGCATCAGCGTGCTGCCCGCTGCCCCCGGCGTGGTGCTGGCGGCCGGGGATGGCGGGGTGTTCGTGCGTTCGGCTGACGCGGGGAAAACCTGGTCAAAAATCGAGGCACCGACCCGCCAGAACATCGAGTCCATGATTCTGGAGCCCAAGAGCGGTGCCTTGCTGGCCGTGTCCAAAGGCGCGTTGGTGCTGGCCTCCAGCGACGCGGGGCAAAGCTGGCAGATTCGTCATCAGGCGCAGCCAGAATATGTACACGCCATGGCACGCGATGCGAAGAGTGGCGCCTTGCTGGCCGTGGGCGCGTACCGGATGGTGTCGCGCTCGACCGACGGCGGGCGCAGCTGGCAGGTGAGCACGAATCAGGCGCTGGTGGAGCCGGCCTTTCTGAACGACATGCTGGCCGATCCGAAAAGCGGCGCGCTGGTAGTCGCTGGCGGGCATCGCTCGGTGATGAGCTCAAAGGATGGTGGCGCGAACTGGCGCAACTTCAGCAACGCAGGCGACAGTTATCAGGGCCTGATGCTGGATCCGCGCAGCGGCGCTGTTGTGATGTTTGGCGATCATGGCGCCATCGGGCGGATGGATAGCGTGAGCGCCGAACCGCAGGTGTTGCCCGCTTTTGGTGACAAAGCCCTGTTTGGCGGGCTGGCCGATGGCGCCGGCCGGCTGTGGGTGTTTGGCGAAGAGGGCATGCTGGCGCGCTCCACCGACACCGGCAAGACCTGGCAGGTGGTGGCGCTTGAAGGCGCGCCCAAACTTTTCAGTGGCTACAGCGATGCCAGCGGCACGATCTTGATCGTGTTGGGCGATGGCGGCGCCATCCGGCGATCGGCTGATGGCGGCGCCACCTGGCAGGCCGTCAATAGCGGCACGACGCAGGCGCTGCGCGGGATTGCTGCCAGTGCGAGCGGCACGGCCCTGATCACCACCGGCCCGGATGGCTTGATCCTGCGCTCGGTGGATGCCGGTGCCAGCTGGCAAGCCGTGGACAGTGGCACGCACGAGCTGCTGCGCGCACCAGTGCTGGATGCCGCAACGGGCAACATGCTGGTGGCCGGGCGCGGCGGGGTGGTTCTGCGCTCGATTGACGAAGGCTTGAGCTGGACGCTGGTGGATACGCACAGCACGGCGCGTTACAAACGGGTGTTCGTCGATCCCGGCAGCCAGAGCCTGTTCGCCCACGGCGACCGGCTGGTGCGGCTGGATCCGGTGGTGGAGTGATGGGCAGGTTTTTGTAAACCGGATGCCGCGCAGCGGAATCCAGACTACGCGCGAGTGCCTTGAAGACCCGCACCCAGCTTGATTCTTGCGGCAGGCAGGCTGAAGGCCCAAGCTGCGCGCGGCTCTTCAGGCTAGTGCCTGTACAAGCTCCGTCACCACGCCATCCCAGTCATCGTGCGCGTTTTGGCGGAAAAGGCGCATGCCCGGATACCACGGGCTGTCGGTGCGGCCTAGCAGCCAGCGCCAGTCCGGCTTGTGCGGCAGCAGCAGCCAGGTCGGCTTGCCCAGCGCGCCGGCCAGATGCGCGACCGAGGTGTCGACGCTGATCACCAGATCGAGCTGTTCGATCAGCGCGGCGGTGTCCTCGAAATCCTTGATCTCGTTGCGCAGATCCAACAGCAGGCTGGTGGTGAAGGTGGCGAGATCGGTCTCGCGCACCTCGGGTTGCAGGCTGATGAACTGTGCGTTGCAATTCAACAGCGGGCGCAGGCGCTCCAGCGCGATGCTGCGCTTGTGATCGTTGCTGTGCTGTGGGTTGCCAGACCAGACCAGACCGATCCGCCGCTTGCCGGGGATACACGCGGTCGCCAGCCGTGTTTGCCAGTGCGCCATGCGTGCCGGCTCGGCTGACAGGTAAGGCGTGTGCGCCGGAATGCTGTCGAGCCGGGTGCCGAGCAGGCCCGGCAGGTCGAGCAGCGGCACGCAGAAATCCACCGCCGGCGCTGAGTCGCCGCGCAAAACGATCTGGCGGATGCCCGTCACGCGACTCATCAAACTGTGCAAGGCCGGCCAGGTTTCCAGCACAATTTCCGCATCCTGTGCGGCGAGCAGGCGGGCGTAGCGGCAGAACTGCAGCGCATCGCCCAGACCTTGTTCGGACAGCAGCAGGATGCGTTTGCCGGCGAGCGGCGTTTCGCCATCCCAGCGCGGGGCGGGCAGGGCGCGATCATTCAGGCGGGCCTCTTCGGCCTGTTCGCGCCAGCGATACAGCGGCCAGCCCTGGGAGAAATCACCGAGCAGCAGATGGCACAGCGCGGCGTTCAGGTGGGCCATGACGTGCGCGGGGTTGGCACTGCGGGCGGCGGCGTAACTCTCCAGCGCTTCGCTGAACTTGCCGCACATCTCTAACGCTGCACCACGGTTGTTCCAGGCTTCGGCATGGCCCGGACTGCTCTCCAGCAGCACGTCATATGCCTCAATCGCGGCATCGAAACGGTGCAGGGCACGCAAGGTGTTGGCGCGATTGAAGAGGGCATCTGGATATTTCGGGCGCGTGCTCAGCGCCTGGTCGAAGCTGGCGATGGCATCGTCGAAGCGGCGCAGATCGAAGAGCACATTGCCCCGGTCGTTGAGCGCCTCGGGGCTGTCCGGCCGCTGCGCAAGGATTTCATCAAAGGTGCTCAGGGCCGCGTCAAAACGATTCAGGCGGCGCAGGGCATTGCCCCGCGCAATCCGGGCGCGCAGCAGATCCGGTTTTAGACTGAGCGCCTTGTCGCACGCAGCCAGCGATTCCTCGAATCGTCCCAGACCACGTAGCGCATCTGCCCGGCTGGTGTGCGTATCAGGATTGCCGCCTTGCAGCGTGATTGAACGGTTGAAGCAGGTCAGTGCCTCTTCATTCCGCCGCAACTGGTTCAGGGCGCCGCCGAGGTTGTTCAGAACCATCGGGTCATTCGGCTGCTGCAGCAAAGCACGTCCGATCAGTTCGGCGGCTTCGGCGTGCTGGCCGCGTTGTGCGTGCAATACCCCCAGCATGTGCAGGCTGTCAGCGAAATCGGGCGCCTGTTTCAGGGCTTGCCGGTAAAGCGGCTCGGCCGCATCGAGTTGGCCAGCCTTGTGCCTGGCAACAGCCTGGCTGTGCCACTGCGCAGCAAGGGCGGAGGCTTTGTTTCCGGAAGAACTCTTGTTCATTGCATGCAGAAATGCTTGAACGGGTCTGAATTGTACGGTTTGGGCTTTCGTAAACTGAAAAGCCCCTTCCTCTGAAGAGAAAGGGGCCTGTCTTGCAGAGACTGCAGATATTACTTGTAGGTCACGTCGGACTTGCTGACGTTACAGGCAGTGGTGTTCCACTTTTCGCCAACCTTCGGCGACTCGGAGCCTTTTTGCACGCCCTTGAACTCGATACAGACTGCGTTGCCCTTGCCGACCGTCAGCGTGCGGATGGTGGCTTTGTCACCGAAGTTGGCGTTCACACCGGCCACGCCAGCGCTTGCCTTGGTGATCTTGGTGTTGCTGATGTTGACATAGCGCGGGCCGCCATTGCTGGAGCAGTTGCCGCAGGAGCGATACAGCTTGCCGATGGTGCCGGCAGTGAAACCGCTGATCTTGATCGTGCTGCCCTTGCCGTTGTGCTGGAACACCTTGTCTGAGGCCTTGTCAGCGGAACCGCCAACTACGCTCATGGTCTTGCCCGAGCCGCCCTTCATGGTGGCTGCGTCTTCGCAGACGTCAGGCCATTTCACGTTGGACAGGGTGCAGGAACCTTCACAGTGCACACCGTCGGCAGCGCCGCCAGCCTTCAGGGTGACGTTCTTCAGCGTGCCGCCATCCTTGATCAGGAAGACAGGTTGCTGGCTTTCGCTGCCACCGGCACAGGACGTGCCAACGGTTGCGCCAGAGTAATCCTTGGTGCCGGAGATGGTGGTGGTGGCGGATGAAGCAAATGCAGAAACAGCGAGGACCATGGCCAACAGAAGCTTGCTATACATGAGAGTCTCCAAATATTAAGTACGTTGTAATTGAACGGGGTTTAGCTTGCCCAAAGCAGGAATTTATGTAGGAAAAATACTTACATGTACGCAGTCCAAGTTCCTACAGGATTCTGCGCGTTCCGTGAGTGAAGTGTAACGATGTGTTACGCGATTTCAAGGAAAATTTTTAGCACGAAGACATGGGTTAACCCCTTGTTTTTGTACAAAAATTCATTTTCAGGCGGGAAAAATTGAGGGCAGCTGTTACCGGTGCCTTTTGTCAGGCAGGGCGCAAGCCTTGGTGTGACTTGTTTTCGGTAACGTGAACGGCGCGGCTGGGCGTAGCGGTCAGACAAATTCGCCTGAGCCAATAAAAATGCACACGAATGCCAAAAAAGTCACGATTCGATGCGCCCAGCTTGCAGCGCGGCAAGCACGGCATTGATTTAGGCTCTGTTCGCGATGGTCGTTGGCTATTTTTGGAGAGCCTTGATGCGCCTATCTCTGCGAGGGTTCAAGGCAATCCACTGCAAACCCAGTATGAACGGGGCTTTGGGCGTGGGTGCCTAAAAGTACCAACGGGAAACGCGCACAGAGCCTTGATTTAAAGGGGTAAAAGCAGCTGTGAACGGGCGTTTCAGCTCAGAGAAAACCCCGCCACGCGGGCGGGGTCGTGATCTTGCAACAGCCCCGCAGGGCTGCGGCAGTGATCAGTAGGAGGTCACGTTGGTGGTCTTCACGATGCAATTGGCGGTATTCCACTGCTCACCGATCAGGGGAGACTCGGAACCCGATTGCACGCCCTTGTAGGCGACGCAAACTTTCGGGCTGCCCGACTTGTAACCCTTGATCTGCAGGCCGGTGATGGTGGCGGTGTCGCCGAAGTTGGTGTTGATGCCGACCACGGAGGCCGACACGTTGGCCAGCTTGGTGCTGCTGATCACGACTTTGCGCGGGCCGCCATTGCTGGAGCAATTGCCGCAGGAACGATACAGCTTGCCGATGGTATCTGCGGCGAAGCCGGAGATCTTGATCGTCGAGCCGATACCGTTGTGCTGGAACACCTTGTCAGACGCTTTGTAAGCCGAACCACCCACCACATTCATGGTCTTGCCCGAGCCGCCCTTCATGGTGGCTGCGTCTTCGCAGACGTCCGCCCATTTCACGCTTTGAATCGTGCAGGAGCCAAGACAGTGGATGCCGTCAGCGCCGCCGCCGGCTTTGATCACCACGTTCTTGATGGTGGAGCCGTCGGTGAGGACGAACACCGGAGCCTGGCTTTCGGACGCGCCGTCGCAGGAGGTGCCGACCGTTGCGCCGCCGTAATCCTTGGTGCCGGAAATGGTGGTGGTTGCGGACGATGCAAAAGCAGAAACAGTCAGGACGAGTGCCAACAGAAGCTTGCTATACATATGAGTCTCCAAATATTAACTACGTTTTGATGGAATGGGCATCAGCTTGCCCGGAGCAGGATTTATGCAAAAACGAGTCTTACATTGACGCGATCCTGAAACCTATGGATTTGTGCGCCATCCTTGAGCGAAGTGTATCCATCGAAGGCTTAAGATCAAGGGGAATTCTGGTCTGAAATTACTAGGTTAACCCTATGATTGATCTGAGATTTTTGAATTTTTGCAGGGGAAAATAAAATTTGATGTTACCGGTACCTGTTGTCAGGCAGGCAACAAGCCGCACGGCGCCTTGTTTCCGGTAACTTTGATTCCGCTTGGAACGTCATGTTGTCAGGCAACTTTGCGATATCCCTTCGTCTTTTATGGTTAAGGAGGCGAAAGGGCTTCTTTCCTTCGCATTGTTGCGAGGGCGCGACACTTGGCCGGGGAGGTCCGGACATGAGCACGCCCGATGCGGCGTTCGGGATACCTCAGAGGCCGGTTTCGTTTTTTTCTCAAAGCCAGACCCTTGTCAAAAGATGGTTTTGACGGCAGTTCCTGAAAAGAATGGGGGGAGAACCCTTTTTTTGCGTAATGAGCCTGTTTGCAGTATCGCGGCAGGTGCTTGTGGCGCATCAGGCTTTTATGCATCAAAGCCAATTCCGCTTGAACTTCTATAACTATTCAAGTTGTTGTTTTTAATGTTTTTTGTAGTTTGTTTGAAATGATTGCTGGATCCGCATTCGCAGCAGTTGTCCGAATACATGAATGCCGTGATTGCTGCGGCTGACGGATCAGCCTTGCTGGCTAGTGGCAATGTCGGCTTCCTGATTCATTCGACGGATAGTGGACAGAGTTGGTCGCCGCTTCCTGTCGAATGGCGTCAGCCGATGGTGCCGGCCAATATCTTTAGCCTGATCCTTGCCCCCGATGCCAAGACCCCGATCGGCGCGGGACCGCCCGGTACCCTGACCCGCTCGTCCGATGACGGACGCAGCTGGCAGGTGGTGCATGACACCTTCTTTGAGCAAGGGTCGATCTTTTCGCAAGTGCTGCTGGATGATCGGCGCGAAGCGGTGCTGAGCTTCGAGACCAAGGGCGATGTCTTCCGTTCCGAAGACAATGGTGCGACCTGGAGCAAGACCGGGCTGACGCTGGATAAAACCTTGCTGCGTATTGGCTTGGCCAACCCGGCGACGGGCAGCATCGTGCTGGCCGGCAAGGGCGGGCAGATCCTGCGCTCCTCCGATCAGGGGAAGAGCTGGAGCAAGCTGGAGCTGGGGGCCGAGTGCAACCTGTTTGGCGCTTGGCTGGATCCTGCCAGTGGCGCGATGCTGCTGGTGGGCGAGGGCGGGGTGATCCTGCGTTCCGAAGATGGTGGCCTGCGCTGGCAGCGGATCGAATCACCCGTATCGGATTCCGTGCTGCTTTCCGTGCTGGCCGATCCGGTTTCGGGCGCCTTGCTCATTAGCGGGCGCGGCGGCGTTTTGCTGCGCTCGATGGATGGCGGGCGGCAGTGGCTGCAGGTCAACTCGGGGACGCAGGAGGATCTGCGCCAGTTGCTGCTGGAGCCGCGCACGCAGCATGTGTTCGCCGTCGGGCGCGGCGGCACGATCCTGCGTTCGCGCGATGGGGGCCTGAGCTGGCAGGCTGTGCCCAGCCATACACGGAGTCATTTTCGGAGTGCACGCTTTGACCCCCGCAGCGGAGCCTTGATCGCCGTTGGCGAACGCCTGGTGGTGCTGACGCCGCAGTGAGTATGGCTTGCAGGGAGTGGCTGTAGAGCCGCGCTCCGCTTATGTTTCAGGGCGGTATGCCTGAGTACGCGCGACTGCCTTGCTTGTGCTGGATGGGTGTCCGCACAGGCAGTACGGGAGCGCCTCTGCAAGGTGTTGCTGGTGAAAAAATCGCAAGTCGCCAGCGCTGGTGCATGGCGCGTTGCGGGTCAGTCAGGACAGTGGCCGGACCAGTGTGTACAGCGCGCCAGAGGCTGCACCGAGGGCGACGGCGTTGGGGTCGTAGCGGACGATTTCGATGCGCTGCGCGGCAATGCCGGCTTGTTCGTGTAGCTGCTGAAAGCTCTCGCGGGCAGCGCTGAAGAATTCCTGACTCACTTGAAAGGCCGGGCCGCCAACGAAAAGGCGGGCCGGATCAAATTGCATGCACAGATTGTGCAGCAGCGTGCCGAAGTTGTGCCCGGCTTTGCGCAGCGCCTGAAGAATGGCCGGATCGCCGGCCCGTGCTGCGGCATGAAGTTCGCTGAGCGGGTGGCCGGTCTCGGTTTCGACGGCGTGCAGGGTGGCCAGAGTGTTGGCGCAGCCACGTTTGCCGCAACTGCACAGCGGGCCTGCGGGGTCCATCACCATATGCCCGATGGCGCCGGCCAGGCCCTTGCACCCTTGCAGCAATTCGTAACGATTGGCGATGGCTGAGGTGACCGCCCGGCCGGCGTGGACGTAGATCAGCGGCTCTTCTTCGGCCCGCCGTTCGAATTCGAAGTGGTACAGGGCGACACAGCCGACGGCGCGTTGCACCAGCAGCGGGAAGGATGGTGTGTAGGTCTGGTTCAGGCGGGCCCGCAGCATGTCGCGTACAGGCAGGTTATGCCAGCCGGTGCTGTCGGAATGGCGAAGCACGCCATTCGCCAAATCCACCGGCCCGGGAACGCCGATGCCCATGGCAAAAATCTGGTAACCCGCTTCGTTCAGGCGTTGGCACAGGATGTTTGTCTGGCGTGCGAGGATGTCGAGAACCACCTCTGCGTCACCGGAGTGGGTGGGGGTGATGCTGAGTTCGCGAACTTCGCCGCTGAGCGTGGTGGCGACGCAAATGACGTGTTCGTGGTTGATGTCGGCGCCGATGATGACGCGGCTGGCGTCATCAATATGCAGCGCCACCGGGCGCCGCCCCAGTACGCCGGTGGGCCCCAGTTTTTCTTCTTTGAGCCAGCCGTCGGCAATCAGTTCTTCGACCAGATTGCCAATCGTGGGGCGGGTCAGTTTGAGTTTGTCGGCAAGTTTGACGCGCGAAATTCCGGCATTCAGGCGCACTGAGCGCAATACTGCAAGGCGATTGATGGTGCGCAGGAACTGCTGATTGCCAGAAATGACCATGGTTTATTGCCCGCCGAAATCGCTTGCGCTGCGATCGATTTCACAGCCCTGGTCGGAGCATACGACACCGTAGACGAAAACCCAATCGGAATAGCGGGTCTTGCCTTTGAAGTGAAAGAATTCGTCCGGAAAATTGTCGACGCGGATCGGGGTTTCTTTTGAGCGGCTGTGTACGCCGAGCAGGCCTTTGCCGTCGGGGGAGCGGATCAGTACCCAGTCCAGCTTGCCGGTGAGTGGATCGTTATACAGTTGGCGGATGTGGCGGCGCACACCCGGGAAGCGCGGGTCACGCAGCAGGTCTTCCAGCCGTGTCGGGGCGGCTGCCGGAGCCCCGGGCGGGGCCGCTTCGAAGTAGCTGCGGATGGCGCGCTTGTACTGCAAACCGATGAACAGCAACTCATCTTCGGCCTGGCGGCGGTGGGCGATGCCGCCCATTTGCACGCTGGCGGTAGCCCCCAGACTGATGATGGCGACGACGATCAGCAGCGCCACGTAGCTGAAGCCGCCCAGGCCCGTGCGGAGAATGGGGCGCCGCATGCTTACCATCGGCGGTAGGGAATGCCGTTCAGGCCCTGGATGGTCGAGCGGCTGAAAACGTCATAGACGTCGATACCTTCGCGCGGATCCTCTGCTTCGCTGGCGTAACTGCGCAGGCCCCAGGTCTCGGCATCCGGCAGTTGCGGGTCGTCGGCGAAGGGGTCGCGCGGAATGCGCCGCAGGAAGAACATTTTCTGGCCCTTGGCGTTGCGCTGATCCATCGCGCCCAGCACCAGTTCATTCAGATCCTTGGGATAACCGGAAGAGTCGATGGTGCGCTGGATGGCGCCCTGGTCGGCGGCCAGTTTGTAGGCGTCCAGCGCCGTGCGGATTTCGCGCAAGGCCAGACGCAGCTCCTGCTCCTTGGTGCGCTGGATGGAAACCTGTGCGATGGGCACCACGATGCTGGCGAGCAGGCCGAGAATGGCCAGCGCGACCAGCATTTCGATCAGGGTGAAACCGAGGCGGCGGTGGCGTGGGGCGCTTTGCATGACAAGCCTTGGAGCAGGATTGGGCGGGAGATTACACCTTTCTGAGCAGGCCTTGCAGGCCCGGCCGTCATCCGTAGCTGACGGGTGTGTGTCGAGATGCCTGCAGAGGCGCGCTGGGCGGGCGTCTTCAGGTGTGCAGGCTGACCAGCGAGCTGCTGTGCGGCTGTGCAGGCAGATGATCCTAGAAACCGCAGTTGACCGCTTCCAATCGCTAGCAAGCCCGCATTCGCACTAGTTTTCATCCTCACGGCAACGCTCACCATTTGGGTGAGAGCGCTACGCACCCGATTGAGCCGCGCTGCCGCACGCTGGCTATGTTGCTTCTCCTTGCGGGCAAGGCCCGCCGCGTCGGCGCGCCTTGCCAGCGCACTGCATCACAGCCCACTCGTGAGCGTCCAACTACGGCTTCTAGGATGATGAGGGGAGTGTTGCGCCAGCGCACAAAACCTGAGCGGACGCACGGTGCATTGTGCATTGCCGATTGGAAGTCGGACGGCTTTGTGGCAGTCTATTGCGCATGGAGACGGCTGCCCGCATGGGTGGCCTACAACAGACATTCAACAGGATGCAGACATGACTCAAAAAGCAGCACGGGGGCGCTTTGGTTTTGCCCGTTCACAGGGCTTTACCTTGCTCGAATTGCTGGTGGTGATGGCAATCATCGGTTTGCTGGCAGCGTATGTCGGCCCCAAGTATTTTGCACAGCTGGGGGGGGCCGAGCATAAAACCGCCAAGGCGCAGATCGAGGCTTTTGCCAAGGCGTTGGATACCTTTCGTCTGGACGCGGGGCGTTATCCGACGACGGCCGAGGGCTTGAATGCCCTGATGAGTAAACCCGTTAATGTGCGCACCTGGAGCGGCCCCTATCTGGCCAAGGAAATTCCTCTGGACCCTTGGGGCAAGCCTTATATCTACAAGATTCCCGGCACGCGCGGCCGCGATTTCGATGTGGTTTCGTATGGCAGTGACGGGCAGCCTGGTGGTACCGAAGTCGCAGCCGATATCTTCAACTGATCCCGATACGTCTATTCATTCAGACAGGTAATCGCTGATGCAGTTTGAAGTGCGAGCACTTACCGCAGACAATCGTCTGCAGACTCTGTTGATCGAGGCTGCGGACGTTCCTGATGCGCGCAAGACGGTGGAGGCGCAGCGCCTCAAGGTCGTCAGTCTCAAGGTGCGTAGCAGCCTGCGCGGGCAGTCCAAGCGCGGCGTGTTCTCGCTGGTGATGTTCAGCCAGGAACTGCTGGCGCTGCTGGAGGCGGGCCTGAATCTGGTCGAGGCGCTTGAGGGGCTGATCGAAAAAGAGAATTCGCCAGTCTCCCGCGCCGTGATGGAAACGCTGATCAACCGTATCCGTGAAGGCTCCCGTCTGTCGGATGCCGTGGCGATGCAGCCTGAGTATTTTCCGGCCCTCTTCATCGGCATCGTGCGCGCGGCCGAGCGCACCAGTGATCTGCCACAGGCCTTGAGCCGCTACATCGACTACCAGACGCGTCTGGACACGGTACGCAGCAAGATCATCAGCGCCACGATTTATCCGGCCGTGTTGTTTACCGTGGCGGGCTTGGTCACTCTGTTCCTGATGACCTACGTGGTGCCGAAATTTGCGGCGGTCTACAAAGGCAGCGGCCGTGAAATGTCTTTCATGTCGGCGCTGCTCATGTCCTGGGGCGAGTTGCTCGGTCAGCACACGACACTGGTCGCGATCGTTGTCGTGTCTTTGGTGGCGACAACGGTCTGGTACGTCCGGCGCAACTCGCGGCAGGGGCGCTGGGCGCAACTGGCCAAGCGGATTCCCGGGATTGGTGAGCGGGCACGGATTCTGGAGCTGTCGCGTTTGTACCTGACTCTGGGCATGTTGCTGGAAGGCGGCATCACCATCGTGATGGCCATGGAAATGGTGGAAAGTTCCGTGTCCGCAGAAACCCGGCTCAAGCTGGCGCGGGCGCGGGCTGAAGTGTCGAACGGTGAGCCAGCTTCATTTGCCTTTGAATTACATGATCTGACCACGCCGATTGCCTTGCGCATGCTGCGGGTGGGCGAGCGTTCGGGGCAGCTGGGTGTCATGTTGACGCGTTCGGCGCAGTTTTACGAAGGCGAAAGCGCGCGCTGGATCGAGCGCTTCAGTAAAGTCTTCGAGCCGGTGCTGATGGCCTTTATCGGTATCCTGATCGGGGGAATTGTGGTGTTGTTGTACATGCCGATTTTCGATCTGGCGGGGTCTTTGCAATGAACGAGGGAGCAGGCTTGATCGAGCAGGAAACCATGCGGCTGGCGCGCAGTTCGGCGCTCAAGTCCGGCCGGCCTGTGATGGCTGAACTGGAGGCCATGACGCAGCTGGATCAGCGCGATGTGCTACGGGCTGTTGCCGCGAAATTTCACTGCCAGGTGATCGAGACCGCCGAAATGCTCGACCTGCTGCCGGCCTTCGAGATCCTGCCGCTGGCGCGTGCCCAGCAGCGCGGCTGTGCAGTGCTGCGCAGCAAGCAAGAGGGAGCTCGGCCGGTCGCCGTGATTGCCGATCCGTTTGATGCTGACATGCAGGTATGGCTGGAAAGCGTTGCGGGCACTGCGCTGGAATACCGGCTGGCCTTGCTCTCCGATATTCAGGCCTATCTGGCGCGTCAGGAAGAGTCGATCCGCGCCATCGACAGCATGATCAACGATGGCTCGCTGGGCCATGCGGATGGCAAAACACTGGAAAGCCTGACTTTTGCTTCGGTCAGTGATGCCACCAGCCCGGCGGTAAAACTGGTCAACTCCACGCTTTACGATGCGCTCAAGCAGGGCGTCAGCGATATCCACCTGGAGAGCACGCCGGGTGGTATGGTTTCCAAATATCGTATCGATGGTGTGCTCGACCTGATCGCCAATGTCTCCGGTGGTGCGCTGGCCGAGCAGGTCATCTCGCGTATCAAGGTGCTGGCCGAACTGGATATTGCCGAGCGCCGCGTGCCGCAGGATGGCAGTTTCCGGGTCTCGGCGATGGGCCGCGAAATCGATTTGCGCGTCTCGATCATGCCCAGCATTCACGGCGAAGACGCGGTGATCCGGATTCTCGACAAACAGTCCATGGTCGAAGAACACGGCGGACTGACGCTGGATGCTGCAGGTTTCGATGCGCAGACGCTGGCAACCTTGCGGCGTTTGGTGCAGGAACCATATGGCATGGTGCTGGTGACCGGCCCGACCGGCTCGGGCAAGACCACCACGCTGTACGCCGCACTCACCGAAATCAACACCGGCCGTGACAAGATCATCACCATTGAAGATCCGGTGGAGTACCAATTGCCCGGCATCCTGCAGATCCCGGTGAATGACAAGAAGGGTCTGACCTTTGCGCGCGGTTTGCGCTCGATTTTGCGTCACGACCCGGACAAGATCATGGTCGGTGAAATCCGCGACAAGGAAACCGCCGAGATCGCCGTGCAATCAGCTTTGACGGGCCACTTGGTGCTGTCCACGGTGCACGCCAATAACGTGTACGACGTGTTCGGACGATTCCAGCATATTGGCGTCGATCTGTATTCCTTTGTGTCCGCCCTGAACGGCGTGATTGCTCAGCGTCTGGTGCGCTTGAGTTGCAAGCATTGTGCTGTGCCGTATCGGCCGACGGACGTGGAGCTGGCTGATGCCGGGCTGACGGCCGAGTCGGTGAAGGACTATCACTTCATGAAGGGCCGGGGTTGTGGCGATTGTCGTGGCACGGGTTATCGCGGCCGCAAGGCGGTGGCTGAGGTTTTGACCATGAATCCTGAAATTGCCGAGTTGATTGTGGAGCGCCGCTCGGTGCGCCAGATCATGGAGGCGGCGCGACGCAATGGCACGCGTAGCCTGTACGAAGATGCTCTGAGTCTTGTGGCGACAGGCCAGACCACGCTTGAGGAGGTGCGACGTGTCACGCTTGCGGCATAAACGCTTCTCTATCGGGGTGGGTGGGGACGACATGGCGGTGGTTGACGCCGCGAGCATGCGTCTGTTGACCGCCTTGCCGCTCGCCGAATATTTGCCCGGCGCCGCTTCGCCCGCCACTGCTGACTGGACGCCCTCGCTGGAGGCCTTGCTGGCTCAGGGCGGAGTGCCTGATTCTGCGGAGCTGGTACTGACCGTATCGGATGCCTGGACGCGCTATTTCATGCTCGTCATCCCGGCCGGCGTTGGCAGTCTGGCTGAATTGCGCATGCTTGCGGCGGGGCGTTTCGAAACCCTGTTCGGCACCCCGGCCGATGGTTGGGAACTATCGGCCGACTGGAAGTCCACTGGCCGTGTCCTGGTCTGTGCCATGCCGGCACGTCTGGTTGAGGTGGCGCACGTCATTGCCGAGGCCAGTCACTGGCGGCTGCGTTCCATTCAGCCCCATGCGTTGCGGCTTTTGAATACCTTCCAGACCCAGATTCCGGATGAGTGCTGGCTGTGCTGTTTTGCCGCGCGCGCGGTGGTAGCCATGCTGATTACGGGCGGTGAAGTGCAGCATGTACGACGCTTCCCGTTCGCCAAGGCGCCGACGGCCGAGGCCTTGAATGAGATGCTGGAGGCAGAAGTCCTGCGTGCCGGACTGGATATGCCGGCCCAGCTCTGTGCTTTGGGCATGCTGCCTGAGTTGCCCGCCGATGCTCGCGTCGGGAGCATGCGTCTGGTGCAGGCAAAGGGGCCGAAGATCGTGCGGGCACGCCCCGGGCAGACCGCCGAATCGGTCAGTCTGGCCATGCAGGGAGCGTTCGCATGAAGCCGGTGCATATTGATTTTTGCCGTCAGGGCGCCACCGGACGGAGCAGTTCGGGCTTGTGGATGTTGCTGCTGGCGGGCTTGGTGCTGCTCCTTGCGGGTGGCGCGGTTGGTCAGTCTTTTGTGGAAAAAACCGAGGCCCGCTCTGCCTTGGCTAGCCAGCTGCTGGATGCACGGGCCAGTCTGAATGACGCGGCGCGTGCGCAGGAGCGGGTGCCGGTGGATATGGTTGATTCGATCAATAGTGCGGTGCGCGTGCTGGACTACCCGACGATTGAATTACTGACCCAACTGGAACGCCATGTGCGTCCGGATGTGGTGGTGGTGGCGCTGGAGATGGGCGCGGTGCGGACAAATCTGCGTGTGGTGGTGCAGGCCGCCGCCGCGCAGCAGGTGCTGGATTATGTGGATGCGATCAGGGTCGAGCCAGGCTTCCGGAACGTTGCCCTGACGCGCCAGGAAGGGGCCAACGGTAGTGACGGCCAGGGCGGCTGGCGTTTCACCCTGGAGGTGCCGCAAAGCGAGGCGGTGCCACGTGCTTCGGCACGCATGTCGCGAGGGCGGGAAGAATGACGCGCGTGAAACTGCCTGAATCAAGCCAGTTGCGGCTGGATCTTGAAATTGCCTTCTGGCGCCACGGCTGGCGTTTGCCGACAGCGTTGCTGGCACTGGGTCTGAGCCTGCTCGTCTGGTTGTTCTGGGTGCCGGTGCAGGTCGCTGGCGCCTCCCGTGCTGCGGATCAATTGCAGCGGGCGCAGCACGAGAACACGAACAAGGTGAGTACGGGCGAAGTGCTGGAGCCGCCGCTGCAGGTTTTTCGTAACGCGCTGTTGCCGCAGGATGGTACGACGGCGCAACTGCGCATGGTCTTTCAGCTGGCGGCGAATGCTGGCGTGACGGTGGCACAAGTGGATATGCGGCGTCAGGTGGATGCCGCTGGCGCGTATTCCCAACTGCAGATCGTGCTGCCAGTGCGGGGTGATTATCTGAATATCAAACGGTTCTGTTCGGATCTGCTGCAAGGCATGCCCGCCCTCTCCATTGACCAGATCGTACTCAAGCGTGAGCAGGCAGGCACCGGGCCGGTCGAGGCGCAGATTTCATTGTCCTTGTGGCAAGAGCCTGTCGTGGGAGGCACACGATGATCAATAAACGTGTGTTGATCATGGCCCCATTTCTGCTCGCGGCTGCTTGGCTGGCCTTGTTTGGCGACAAGACGCCCTCGGGCGGCAGTGAAGTGGTGGCGCCGGTTGCCGTGGCCCCTCACGCAGCCCAGAGTGAAGCGGAGGCGCCGCTCGACAACCCGGCGATTACCGGTGAAGCGGACAGTGCCCAGGTGCGGCGTTTGCGGGATCGCGTCAATCTGGGCGAGCTCGAAAATGGGCCCAAGGTCGATTTGTTCTCGGCGCAAGGAAGCAACCCGAATCCGGTTCAGGTTGCGGCGCCCCCACCCCCTCCGCCGCCTCCAACGCAGCCCTTCGTGCTGATCGGGCGGATGTATGACCGGGATCACTGGCTGGCGTTTCTTGAGAATCAGGGCAAGACGCACGTCGTGCAAGCCGGCGAGGTAGTGGATGGATTCAGGGTTGATGCGGTAAGCGGGCAAGAAATCCGGCTGACGCAGTTGGTGGATAAATCAAAATTTGTCATCCCGATTGATGGCGAGAAGAAAGACTTTGCTCATGACTAGAATTCATTCGCTTGGGGCCGCTTTGCTGGCCACCGCCTTGCTGTGCAGCTGTTCCGATGCTGTGCGCCGAGATCTGGAGCAGGGGCGTGCGCTGTCCGCATCCGGCCGCCTGGCGGATGCGTATCAGACCCTGCAACAATCCAGTGAGGCCAATCCGGGCAATAGCAAGTTGCGCGATGCGGCGACTGAGGCGGGCGAGCGTTACGGCAATTTTCTGGCGCAGCGCGCTGAAGGGATGCTGACGGATCAGCGCTTTGATGAAGCCGCCGTCTTGTTCAGGCAACTCGCGACGGTGAAGGGCTTTGAGGCCAAGGCTCAGGATGGCCTTGCCCGTGCGGCACAAGGGCCAGTGCTCGCCAGGCCGCTGCCAGTTCCGTCGCGTGTTGTGTCGGTCCCCGCGCCCGCCCCTTTTGCGCCTGTTGTCGAAGCCAAACCGGCGCCTGCGCCTGCGCCCGCTCCGGTGCTTGTTGAAACGAAGCCTGCGCCTGCACTTGTGCCCGCGCTCGTTGAGGCCAAGCCAGAGCCCGCTCCGATGCCAGCCCCGGTGCTTGTGGAGACAAAGCCTGCGTCTGCTCCGGCTGTCGTCGAAGCCAGGCCAGCGCCCGTTGTGGCTGCCGTGGAAGTGCCGCCCGTGGTGAGCCCGGCCAGGGCTGAGCCCGTCAGGGTAATTGCCGCGAAGAAAGTGGAGCCGCCGCCGGCAAGTCCGGTGCTGAAGGAAGATCCACTGCTCAAGCGCGTAACGCTGGAATTCCGTGATGCCTCGGTGCGTTCGCTGTTTGATGCGATTACCCGTGCCTCGGGCCTCAACGTCATTTTCGACCGCGACGTTTCACAGGATCTGAAGACCACGGTTTATCTGCGTAACACGACGGTCAAGGCCGCGCTCGACAAAGTCGTGCTGACTAGCGGCTTGGCCTGGCGCACGCTCGACGAAAACACTTTGCTGGTTTATACCGACGACACTAATAAACAGCATGACTATCAGGCCTTGACGGTGCGCAGCTTTCAGCTTGCCAATGCAGACGTCAAAATGGTCGCCAATAGTTTGAAGACCGTGCTGAAGTTCCGCGATCTGGTCGTTGATGAAAAACTCAACATGATCATTGTGCGCGACACGCCTGCAGCGATTGCCATGGCCGAAAAGCTGATCGCCATGCACGACGTGGCCGAACCGGAAGTGATGCTGGAGGTGACGATTCTCGAGGTCAGCAAGGGCAAACTGCAGAATCTGGGCGTTGCCTGGCCGGGTTCGATGAGCCTGACGCCACTGGCGCGAACAGTGAGTTCGACCGCCAGCACGACCGATACAACATCGGGTACGGTGAGCAGTTCTACTGCCAACACGCTTACCCTGCGCGATCTGTGGAATCTGACGCCGGGGAGTTTGGCGATGGGGCTGGGCGCGACCACCCTGAATTTCAACGAGACCGACAACGACGTCAATATGCTGGCCAACCCGCGCATTCGTACGCGCAACAAGGAGAAGGCCAAGATCATGATCGGCGAACGCGTGCCGCAGTTGGCGTCCAACACAACGTCGACGGGCGTCGTCAGCCAGAACGTGACCTACATCGACGTAGGCATCAAGCTGGATGTCGAACCGCAGATTTATCCGGGCAATGAGGTCGGGCTGAAGATCAACCTTGAGGTCAGCTCCATCAATGGCACCGAGAAAAATGGTACGACGGTGGCGTACCGGATCGGCACGCGCAATGCCTCGACCATGCTGCGCCTGAAGGATGGCGAGAATCAGATCCTTGCCGGCCTGATTCAGGACAGTGACAAGAAGAGCGTGAGCAAGGTCCCGCTACTCGGCGATATCCCGCTCCTTGGCCGCCTGTTCCGTTCCGATACCGACGACAAGGGCAAAACCGAACTGGTGCTGTCGATCACGCCCCGCCTGATTCGCGGCAACCACTTCCTCAAGCCCGAGGCGGCTGGCTTCGATGGTGGCACCTATAGTGGCGTGCGTGGCCGGCGTGGCGAGGGTTCCGATGCTAGCTCGATCGAGCCAATGACCCAGCAGCAGCCGGTGCAGGCGCCTCAGAGTAACGGCGATCCCTTGCGTCAGGCTGGCGAAAGCGGTTCGCGCATGTTTGGTGGTTCGCGTGATTGAGTCTCGCCCGGGCCGCGCAGGTCGCGGCTTCACGCTGATCGAGATGCTGGTGGCAATGGCCATTCTGGCCTTGCTGCTGTCGCTGGTCGTGCCCCGTTATTTCGACAGCCTGGATAGGTCCAAGGACGCCGTGCTGATGGAGAACCTGAAGACCACGCGTGACGTGATCGACAAGTTCTACGGCGATCAGGGGCGTTATCCGGATTCGCTCGCCGAACTGGTCGAGAAGCGCTATCTGCGCAGCCTGCCGCTGGACCCGATTACCCAGAGCAATCGCACCTGGATCATCGTCGCGCCGGATTCGCCGATCCGTGGTCAGGTGTACGACCTGCGCAGTGGCGCCAAAGGCCAAACCAAAGACGGCCGTCCCTACGGAGCGCTATAAGGTCTGCTGAAGAGCCGCTCCGGGCGGACTTTTCTGGCATGCTTGCTTCAAGATCCTCTACCCACTTGCCTGTACAGCAAGCCTGCCTGAAGATGCCCGCTGCGCGCGGGTCTTCAAGTAGGCTTGTTTCTATAAGCTTGGTTTCAGTTTGGTTTATGAAAGCTGATCACGCCGTTTAGCGCATCCACCACCACAGTATCCTTTGGCCCGAAAAGGCCTTCCAGAATCTGTCTGGCCAGCGGATTTTCGATGTGCTCCTGAATCGCGCGCTTGAGTGGCCGTGCGCCGAAAACTGCGTCGAAGCCGGCTTTGGCCACTTCGGCAAGCGCCGCTTCGGTCACGGTCAGGCCAATCTCCAGCTTGCCCAGACGTTTCTGCAGATTGCCCAGTTGGATGCGCGCAATCGACTTGATGTGCGCCTCGCCCAGCGCGTGGAAGACCACCACTTCGTCGATGCGGTTGATGAACTCCGGCCGGAAGAAGCCTTTCACCTCGGCCATCACCGCTGACTTGATCGCCGCATACGGCTCGCCGGCCATCTGCTGGATCATCTGGCTGCCCAGATTCGAGGTCATCACGATCACCGTGTTCTTGAAGTCCACGGTGCGGCCTTGACCATCGGTCATGCGGCCTTCGTCGAGCATCTGCAGCAGCACGTTGAACACATCCGGGTGGGCTTTTTCCACCTCGTCAAACAGCAATACCGAATACGGTTTGCGCCGCACCTGCTCGGTCAGGTAGCCGCCTTCCTCGTAACCGACGTAGCCGGGCGGCGCGCCGATCATGCGGGCGACGGAATGTTTCTCCATGAACTCGCTCATGTCGATGCGGATCAGGTGCTCCTCGCTATCGAACAGGAAGCCGGCCAGAGTCTTGCACAGCTCGGTCTTGCCCACGCCCGTGGGGCCGAGGAACAGGAAGCTGCCATACGGCCGGCCCTCTTCGGACAGGCCCGCACGCGAGCGGCGGATCGCATCGCTGACCAGACGCACAGCCTCATCCTGGCCGATCACGCGCTCGTGCAACTTCTCTTCCATCTTCAAGAGTTTTTCACGCTCGCCCTGCATCATCTTGCTGACCGGAATACCGGTGGCACGCGAGACGACTTCGGCGATTTCCTCGGCACCGACCTGGGTGCGCAGCAGCTTGTTGGCCGGCCGGCTGCCTTCGGCGCCTTCTGCGGTGTGCAGTTGCGCCTCCAGCTTGGGCAGCTCGCCGTACTGCAGTTCGCTCATCTTCTGCCAGTCGCCGGCGCGGCGCGCCTCTTCCATTTGCTGGCGAATCTTGTCGATGGCTTCCTTGATGTGTTGCGAGCCAACGACGACAGATTTTTCAGCCTTCCAGATTTCTTCCAGATCGGCGTATTCGCGTTCGAGCTTTTCGATTTCCTCTTCGATCAGGTGCATGCGTTTCTTCGAGGCCTGATCCTTTTCCCGGCGCACGGCTTCGCGCTCGATCTTCAGCTGGATGATGCGGCGCTCCAGCTTGTCCATCACCTCCGGCTTGGAGTCGATTTCCATGCGGATACGTGCGGCCGCTTCGTCGATCAGGTCGATGGCCTTGTCCGGCAGGAAACGGTCGGTGATGTAGCGATGACTCAGCTCGGCGGCCGCCACGATGGCCGGGTCGGTGATGTCCACGCCGTGGTGCAGTTCGTATCTTTCCTGCAGGCCGCGCAGGATCGCGATGGTCGACTCCACCGACGGTTCATCGACCAGCACCTTCTGGAAGCGGCGCTCCAGCGCAGCATCTTTTTCGATGTATTTGCGGTATTCGTCCAGCGTGGTCGCGCCGATGCAGTGCAGCTCGCCGCGCGCCAACGCCGGTTTCAGCATGTTGCCGGCGTCCATCGCGCCTTCGGCCTTGCCCGCGCCGACCATGGTGTGCAGCTCGTCGATGAAGACGATGATCTGGCCTTCTTCCTTGGCGATGTCGTTGAGCACGGCCTTCAGACGCTCCTCGAACTCGCCGCGATACTTTGCTCCCGCCAGCAAGGCAGCCATGTCCAGCGACAGCACGCGCTTGCCCTTCAGCGTTTCCGGCACCTCGCCATTGATGATGCGCTGGGCCAGGCCTTCGACGATGGCGGTCTTGCCCACGCCGGGTTCGCCGATCAGCACCGGGTTGTTCTTGGTGCGGCGCTGCAGGATCTGGATCGCCCGGCGGATCTCGTCATCGCGCCCGATCACCGGATCCAGCTTGCCCTGACGGGCACGATCCGTCAGGTCCAGGCAGTATTTCTTCAATGATTCACGTTGTGACTCGGCATCTGCATCGCCGACGCTGGCGCCACCGCGCACGGCTTCGATGGCCGCTTCCAGCGCTTTGCGGTTGGCGCCATGCTCTTTGAAAAGCTTTCCGGTCTCGCCTTTGTCATTAGCCAGGGCGAGCAGATACATCTCGCTGGCGATGAATTGGTCGCCGCGATTCTGGGCTTCTCGGTCGGTAACGTTGAGCAGATTGGACAGGTCACGACCAATCTGCACCTCGCCAGAATGGCCCTGCACCTGGGGTTGGCGGTCGATGGCGTGGTCCAGTGCAGTCTTCAGCGCCGCTACATTCACGCCGGCGCGGGTGAGCAGTGAAACGGTGCCGCCATCCTCCTGCAGCAGCATTGCGGCGAGCAGGTGAGGCGGCTCAATGTACTGGCAGTCGTGGCCCACGGCGATGCTTTGCGCATCCGCCAAGGCTTGCTGGAATTTGGTTGTGAGCTTGTCGAGACGCATGATCTGGCTCCTGAAGGGTTCTTCTATGCAGATGGGGCTGAAATTGCGGGCTTTCAAGTCTGGCTTGAAAGTGCCGTAAGAGGTGTGAGTGACGTGTGCTTCGCTGCTGTCTGTTTTTCATGGGCAGCAGCGAGGGTCGGAAAATTCGCTTTTCTGTTGTAGCACTCCTGAGGAGAACGGTATGGCAACGAAACCCGAGCAGACAGTGGCTGATCTGCAAAAAAAGAACCTCGCATCCGCGATGAAGCTGGCACAGCTCTCGATCGAGAATTCCCAGCGAATTTTGCAGTTGCAGGTCGAAGTGGCGCGCGACATTTTTGAAGATGGCGTCAGTGGCGCCAAATCCATGGCCCAGGTCAAATCACCGCAGGATGCAATGGAGATGCGCTCGCGCTATGCCCAGCAGGCTGCCGAAAAGATGTTCGAATGCAGCCGCACCATCGCCGAAATCACCGCCGAAATGCAGGCCGAAATGAGCAAGCTGGTCAGCGATCAGCTCAACAGTGGCGGGCAGGAAATGTTCGGTGCCATGCAGGACATGCTCAAAGGCATGCCAATGAACAGCCACGCCGCCGCCGAAGCCCTGCAGCACACCTTCGACAGCGCTCGCAAGACACTGGAGCAAGTTTCCAAGGCTTCTACCGACGCCTTCGCCTCCTTCGCCCAGATGCCGGGCAAGAAGGGCTGAGCGTCGTTTTACGGTTTTTTTGCCAGAGACGCCACCCCGCGTGAGTGAGGGTGGCGTCTGGCGTTTCGCTGCGCTGGCGGGGCTGCGATCAGCAGCTTGTCGCTAAACCAGTACCCCCACCCCCGCCAGCTGTGCCACGATCTCGGCATGTAGCGGTACGCCCTGCACGAGGTTGGCATCGCGCTCGGCCCAGCCTCGCTCGCCCGGCCAGGTGAAGGGCGCGGCGACTTCGCCGAGGTAGCCGAGGTAATCCGCCACGCGCTGGGTCAGTACATCCAGTCCGCCGAAGGCTTCCGGATTCAGGGCGATGAAGAGCTTGCACGCGTCAGGGTCGAGGCCGCTGCGGTCGCCCGCGATGATTTCATTGCCGAAGGCGCCGCCAGCCAGCGCGGCAGTGAGCAGTTCCATCATCAGTGCGAGGCCCGCGCCCTTGTGCCCGCCGAAAGGCAGGACGGCACCGCCAAGAATGGCCTTGGCATCGGTGCTGGGCTTGCCCTCGGCATCCAGCCCCCAGCCTTGCGGTACTTCATGGCCTTCGCGCAGCCAGGTGCCGACCTTGCCGACGGCGGCCTGGCTCATGGCCATGTCCAATACCAGCGGCGCGTCGACTTCGGCGCGCGGAATGGCGATGGCCAGCGGATTGTTGCCGATGATCTTGCCCTTGCCGCCCCACACGGCCATGGTGGGCATGGCGTTGGTGCTGCAGATGCCGACCATGCCCTGTTTCGCGGCACGGCTCGCGTAGGCGTGGGCGCGGCCCCAATGGGTGGTGCGCAGGGCCAGACAGGCGCCGATGCCGAACTGGCGGGCGCGTGCCACCGCGTCATCCATGGCGCGGCAGGATGAGCTGCGCCCCGGGCCATTGTCGCCATCGAGCAGGCTGGTGGCGCCAAATTCGCGCTTGAAGTGAATGTTTGGCGTGGCAGTGACGCGACCGTCTTTCAGCGCGGTGAGTAGCGGCGGCAGCATGCGCACCCCGTGCGAGGGCACGCCGAGCAGATCGGCCTCGGCCATGATTTCGGCCTCCAGCGCAGCTATGTCAGTGGGCACACCAGCGGCCACAAGGGCTGCGGCGACCTTGGCGCTGAGCTGCGAAAAGGGGATGCGAAGGGCTTCGCTCATGCTGCTATCTCCAGTGGGCTTGAGGGTTTCAGGCAAAGGCTCAGTGTATACCCGCGGGATGTGCGCGCCTCTCGGGACGAATGCCTACGGGGCGCTACGTAGTCATACGGACTCAAGCACCGGGGGGCGCTGTCGTTAGATCACTTGCAGGATCTCACTTCTGTGAATTGTTCTGTTTGGGCCAGCTCTGGATTGCTGGCCTTTTCTTGTCACGCAATTTGCTGCCCTTTTTGCCAGCCATTCGAGGCTTGTACTGTCAGGGCGGGGACATAAAATCACATTTCCGGCAAACGTTTTCCGGGAGGGGCTGAGCATGAATGCTGTGTCGACGGATCTGAGCGCCCACCAGTTGCAGCTGTTGGCGATCAATGCCTTGTTCGAGCAGGCTCGGCGCGGCGTGCGGGGTGGTGAATCGTGTGCCTCGGGCTTGCAGCGGATTGTCGATCTGGGTGCGCAGGTGGCTGTTGATCCGCTCGCGGTGTCGCATCACGAGATGGACGATGCTCACGCTGCTTTGTTGTATCACGCCCTGTTGTCCTGAGCGCAACGCGCTCGGGGCACCCCGCCAGGCCACGCAAATAGCGTGGCTTTTTCATGCCTGTTCCGGGCGGCAAATTTTGCCCTGTCGGCAAATAATGCCTCTAATTCCTTTGCCAACCCCACCCGCTCTGTGTTGACTTCGTCTTGCCGTGCTTTGAGCACTGTCTGCGACTCGTCTTCGTGACCGGATGGCTTTGGCAAAGGAATAAACCAGAGGTAGGCCATGGCCGAAGAAAGTGATCTCGAAAAGACTGAACCCGCATCGCAGCGCCGGATAGATCAGGCGCGCGAGGACGGGCAGGTGCCGCAGTCGCGGGAACTGTCGACTTTTCTGGTGTTGTTCGTTGGTGTGCTGGCGATGTGGGTCAGCTCGGGCTGGCTGACGCAGCGCATGACCAGCTTGATGCGCGACGGTTTGTCCTTTGGGCATGCCCAGGCTTTCAATCAGGGCGCCATGTACGAAATGCTGACGCGCCTGAGTTCGGATGCACTGATTGCGCTTGCGCCTTTCTTTGTGGTGATGCTGATCGCCGCCGTGGCCTCGCCGATCCTGTTGGGCGGACTGGTATTTTCTTCAAAGGCCTTCACTATGGATCTGACGCGCTTGAGCCCGCTCAGCGGCATCAAGCGGATCATTTCCCTGCACGGCCTGGCGGAGCTGGTTAAAGGTTTCATGAAGTCTGCGTTGATCGGCGCGGTCGCCTTCTGGGTGCTGCGCGGCTATCGCCACGAGATTCTCGGCTTGATGAGTTCCTCGCTGGAGGTGGGCCTCGCGCAGTTCGGCCACATGTTGCTGGTGGCAAGCCTGACTGTGGTGGCCAGTCTGGCGATTGTGGCGGGAGTCGATGTGCCCTTCCAGCTTTGGCAATACTACGATCGCCTGAAGATGACCAAGCAGGATCTGAAGCAGGAAAACAAGGAGCAGGAAGGCGATCCGCAGATCAAGGGGCAGATCCGGGCGCGTCAGCGCGAGATGGCCAAGCGCCGCATGATGTCAGCCGTGCCCAAGGCGGATGTGGTGGTGACCAATCCTACCCACTATGCCGTGGCGCTCAAGTACGAAGCCGGCAACATGGGCGCCCCCACCGTGGTGGCCAAGGGTGCGGATCTGGTGGCTCAAGTGATCCGCGAACTTGCGCGTGAGCACAATGTGCCGCTGCTGGAAGCGCCCCCGCTGGCCCGCGCGCTGTTCCATCACACAAAAGAAGGCGATCAGATTCCCGCTGCGCTCTACACCGCTGTCGCCGAGGTGATGGCCTATGTGTATCAATTGAATCATTTCATGAGTCAGGGCGGTCTGCCGCCGGAAGTGCCGAGCGAATTGCCCGTGCCGGAAGCTATGGATCCGGGCGCGAAGCGCGTTGTTGAACCCGATTTGAGCTGGTAAATATCATGGCCACCAATCAGAACCTGGTCGATCTGGGAAACCTGTTCTCGCCCTCCAATATCCGCCAGTTGGCCGCGCCGATCCTGCTGCTGCTGATCTTGTCGATGATGGTGCTGCCGCTGCCAGCCTTCGTGCTGGACGTGTCCTTCACCTTCAACATTGCGCTGTCGATGATGGTGATGCTGGTGGCAATGTATACGCGCAAACCACTGGATTTCTCGGTCTTCCCGATCGTGCTGCTGGTCACCACCTTGTTGCGCCTGTCATTGAATGTGGCTTCGACGCGGGTTGTGTTACTGCACGGACATACCGGGCCTGACGCGGCGGGCAAGGTGATTGAGGCTTTCGGTCACTTCCTGGTCGGTGGCAATACGGCGGTGGGGATCGTGGTCTTCATCATCCTGACCGTGATCAACTTCGTGGTGATCACCAAGGGCGCCGGGCGTATCGCTGAGGTGGGTGCACGCTTCACCCTGGACGCCATGCCCGGCAAGCAGATGGCCATCGATGCTGATCTGAATGCCGGCTTGATTGACGACAAGACGGCCAAGCGGCGCCGCGCCGAAGTTTCACAGGAAGCGGATTTCTACGGCGCCATGGACGGTGCCTCGAAATTCGTGCGTGGCGATGCCGTCGCCGGCATCCTGATTCTGGTCATCAACATTGTTGGCGGCCTGATCGTCGGTGTGATGCAGCACAACATGGATTTTGGCCGCGCCGCCAATCTCTATGTCCTGCTTGCAATTGGCGATGGCCTGGTGGCACAGCTGCCAGCCTTGATTATCTCGGTCGCGGCCGGCATGGTCGTGTCGCGGGTTGGTGATGACGGCGATGTGGGTATGCAGTTTGTAAATCAGCTCTTCAATAATCCCACCGTAATGATCCTGACGGCCGCCATTCTGGCGGTTATGGGAATGATTCCGGGCATGCCGAATCTGGTCTTTCTGTCCTTGGCAGGTTTGCTGGGTTGGGGTGCCTGGTATATGAGCAAGAAGGCGGCTGAACCGGAGGAGACGGAGGCCGCCTTGCCAGCGGCTGCCCAAGTGGCACAGGCAGTTGAAAATCTGGAAGCGAGCTGGGCCGATGTGACGCCGGTCGACGTGCTGGGGTTGGAGGTCGGTTACCGCCTGATTCCGATGGTGGACAAAGGTCAGGATGGCGAGCTGCTCAAACGCATCCGCGGCCTGCGCAAGAAATTCGCCCAGGACATCGGCTTTCTCGGCTCACCGGTGCACATCCGTGACAATCTGGAGCTGCGTCCGAATGCCTATCGCATCACCCTGAAAGGCGTCGAAATCGGCTCGGGCGAAGCCTATCCGGGCCAGTTCATGGCCATCAATCCGGGGCGCGTGTCCGGCACTTTGCCGGGCAATCAGACCAAGGATCCGGCTTTCGGCCTGCCCGCCGTTTGGGTGGAAAACAGTCGGCGCGAACAGGCGCATGTGCTGGGTTACACCGTGGTGGACGCCAGCACGGTGGTCGCCACGCATCTGAATCACGTGATCATGAGTCACGCCGCCGATCTGCTCGGCCGGCAGGAAACGCAGGCGCTACTCGATCACATCGCCAAGGATTCGCCCAAGCTGGTCGACGATCTGGTGCCCAAGGTGTTGCCGTTGCATGTGCTGCAGCGTGTGCTGCAATATCTGCTGGAGGAAGGCATCAACATCCGCGACATGCGCAGCATTGTTGAAACCCTGGCTGAGCACGCGCCGCGTACGCAGGATCCGGTCGAACTGGCTTCGCGCGTGCGCATGGGGCTGGGCCGGGCGATCATCCAGCAGCTCTTCCCGGGCTCGGCCGAGATCGACGTGATTGCCCTCGATCCGAGCCTGGAGCGCGTGCTCTCGCAGGCCATGGCGAACAGCGGGGGCGATGGCGGCGTGATCGAACCGGGCCTGGCAGACTCCCTGCTGCGCGAAACGGCCGCTGCCGCACAGCGTCAGGAAGATCTGGGCATGCCGGCGGTGTTGCTGGTGCCGAACAATCTGCGCTGGCTGCTCGCCCGCTTCCTGCGCCGTGCCGTACCCACGCTCAAAGTCATCGCGCATTCCGAAGTGCCGGAATCACGCAATATCCGGGTGGCGGGGGTGGTAGGGGGCTGAGTGGGGCGCGAGTCGCAAGTCGCAAGTCGCAAGTCGCAAGTCGCAAGTCGCAAAAAACCGGGCCCGGCCGGCCCCCTCTCCCTGGCAGGGAGAGGGTTGGGGAGAGGGTCGGCTGCTACGCACTGGCCTGCCCGTAGACCCGCTTCTGGTATTGATCTTCAGTGTGCATGCCCGCTTAGCTAATACTGGCAATGCTCTTCAGGCATGCCACGTATAGATCAAGGTGCAGTGCGGCTCTACAGCCTTTTCTTGTCAGGAACTGATTTCGTCCCGGCTGTCTGCCAGATGCGCTTTTTCATCCCAGACACGCAAATTCCAGCGCGCGTCCTGATAGTCAATCCAGTTCAGCGTGGCATTGCCCAGCGGGAAATCGCGCGGCTCGGTCAGCGGTTTGCCGGTGACGACGCGATACATGATGTCCATGCAGCCGCCGTGGCTGACGATCAACACGTTTTTCCCGGCATGGCGCACCGCAATGGCGTGCAGGGCGTTGCTGATGCGCTGGGCGAAGCTGTCCAGCGACTCGCCGCCACCGGGTGGGGCGATGTGTGGATTACGGGTGCGGATTTCGGTGTAGAGACCGGGGAATTGCTGTTCGGATTCCTCCCGGCTCAGCCCTTGCAGGATGCCGAAGTGGCGCTCGCGCAGGGCGGGCTCGACAATCATCGGCAGCCCGCGTGCGGCGCCGATGGCGCGGGCGGTGGCGGTGGCTCGTTGCAGGTCGGAATGATGGATCGCGGCAAAGTCTTGGCCCTGCAGGGCGGCGGCCACGGCACGCGCTTGCGCCTGGCCCCGCTCGTTGAGGGCGATGTCTTCGTGGCCTTGCTGGCGATGCTGGGCATTCCAGGCAGTTTCGCCGTGGCGGACGAGGCAGATTCGGGTGATGGGCATTGAGCTGGCTAATTGATGTCTCGCAGAGGCTGCTGCGTCTGGCCGCCATGATTGCGAGTTTTCACTTATTCTACCGGGCGAGTTATTTTTGACCAATCCGGGCGCAAGCGCGGCTTGGAAAATGTCTGTTCGGGGGTGGAATGAAAGTCTTGTTGGGGGTGTCGCGCGCGATTGACGCGTTGAACGCGTGGGTTGCCAAGCTGGCAATCTGGCTGGTGCTGATCCTGGTGCTGGAAACGGCTGCCAGCGCGATCGTGCTGAAGGTGCTGGACGTGGGCTCGAATGCATTTCTGGAGATCCGCTGGTATCTGTTCTCGGCGATTTTCCTGCTCGGCGCCGGTTATGCGTTGCAGAAAAATGCGCATGTGCGCATCGATGTGCTGACCAGTCGCTTCAGCCGCCGCACGCAGGCGGGGATCGATATTTTCGGCACCCTGTTTTTCCTCTTCCCGGTGTGTGCGCTGATCATCTGGCTGTCCTGGCAGGTGTTTGCGAACAACTTCGCCAGCGGCGAGGATCTGGGCAGCAGCGGCAGCCTGATTCTGTGGCCGGTACGTTTGCTGGTGCCGGCTGGCTTCGGCCTGCTGTTGCTGCAGGGGCTTTCCGAGTTGATCAAACGCATCGCCTTTCTGGCCGGGCATGGCCCTGATCCGCTGGACGCCGACAAGAAAATGTCTGCCGAAGAGGAGCTGATCCAGGAAATCCGGCGTCAGCGCGAAGCCGGCGGGGAGGGCGCGCGATGATGGCTTTCGTGATCGAAAATTTTGCGCCGCTGATGTTTGGCGCGATGGTGGTGTTCCTGCTGCTGGGCTATCCCGTGGCTTTTTCGCTGGCCGCATGTGGCCTGGTCTTCGGGCTGATCGGGATTGCCTCCGGGCAGATCCAGCCGCAATTGTTCCAGGCCTTGCCTGACCGGATTCTGGGGGTGATGAGCAATGACACCATGCTCGCCTTGCCCTTCTTTACCTTCATGGGCCTGATTCTGGAGCGCAGCGGCATGGCCGAGGAGCTGCTGGAAACCATTGGCCAGCTCTTCGGCCCGGTGCGTGGTGGTCTGGCCTTTGCGGTGGTGTTTGTCGGCGCGATGCTGGCGGCAACGACGGGCGTGGTGGCGGCTTCGGTCATCTCGATGGGCCTGATCTCGCTGCCGATCATGCTGCGCTATGGCTATAACAAACAGCTGGCGACCGGCGTGATCGCCGCGTCCGGCACGCTGGCGCAGATCATTCCACCCTCGCTGGTGTTGATCGTGCTGGCCGATCAGCTGGGCAAGCCGGTGGGCGACATGTACCGCGCGGCCTTTGTACCGGGCCTGATATTGACGGGCTTGTATGTGTCCTACGTGGCGGCTATCGCACTGTTCAGGCCAGCCTGGGCGCCGGCGATTCCGCTCGAAGCGCGGATCTTTCGCGAGGGTAACGGCCGCAGCGGCATCCTCTCCATGCTGGCTTTGTCGGCGATGGCAGGGGTGGCAACGTATATCTTCACGCAGAGCAGCTGGCCGCTGAGCCTGATCGTGACGCTCTCCAAGGGCACGGTCACCGAAGTGGCCACCGATGCGCTGGTGGTGCTGAGTCTGTGTGCCTGGATGGTTTCCGCTTTTGCCGTGGCCGGTTTGCACCGCTTGCTGAAATTGCGTCTGCTATCGCGCATGGCCGAGCAATTCACCTTTGTGCTGGTGCCACCGCTGGGTCTGATCTTCCTCGTGCTGGGGACGATTTTCCTCGGCATCGCGACGCCCACCGAAGGCGGGGCGATGGGCGCAACGGCCGCGCTGGGAATGGCGCTGATCCGCAAACGCCTGAGCCTCAGCCTGCTCAAACAGGCCATGGAATCCACCGCGCGCCTGACTTCGTTCGCGGTGTTCATTCTGCTTGGCTCGCGCGTCTTCAGTCTGGTGTTCTACGGCGTGGATGGCCACGTCTGGGTCGAACATCTGCTGACCGGCTTGCCTGGCGGGCAGCTCGGCTTCCTGATCGTGGTGAATCTGCTGGTTTTTGTGCTCGCCTTTTTCCTCGATTATTTCGAGCTGGCTTTCATCATCATTCCGCTGTTGGCGCCGGTCGCGCAGAAGCTGGGGATCGATCTGGTCTGGTTCGGCGTGTTGCTGGCGGTGAATATGCAGACATCGTTCATGCATCCGCCCTTTGGCTTTGCGCTGTTTTTCCTGCGCTCTGTGGCGCCCACGTCGGTGCGCACCTCGGAGATTTATCTGGGAGCGATTCCCTTTGTGCTGATCCAGATGCTGATGGTCGGCCTGATCATCGGTTTTCCGCAGCTGGCCAGTGTGGGCGGGAGCAAGGCGGTCGACGTGAATCAGGTGCAGATCGACATCCCGATGGAGGAGTCGCCCTCGCTGGAGCAAGCCGTGCCCGAGCCGGGCAGCAGTCAGCCAGCGCCCGCCGAATCCTCCGGCGACCCTCTGGAGGACGAAATTCAGCGTCAGCTGATGCAGGAGTCCGGCAAATAGCAGGCTTTGAGGCTATACGCACCTTTGGACATTAGGGGTATTGACAAGTATCAAAGTACTTGACGATTGACTAGCATGTGGTCACCAATAAAAAGGAGACCACAGAGATGAATGCTATCAACTCAGTTATGCAGGAATTGCGCGTGTTTCAACCGTCCGCAGAGACGGTGGCACGCGCCACGATTTCCGGCATGGCAGCGTATGAAGCGCTGTGCAAGGAAGCCGAGACCGATTACGCCGGCTACTGGGCGCGTCTGGCCCGCGAACATGTCAGCTGGAAGACACCCTTCACCCAGTCGCTGGATGAATCCGAGGCGCCGTTCTATCACTGGTTTGCCGACGGCACGCTGAACGTCTCCTACAACTGCCTGGATCGCAATCTTGAAAACGGCAATGCCGACAAGGTGGCGATCATCTTCGAGGCCGACGACGGCAAGGCCACCAAAGTTACCTATCGCGAGCTGCATACGCTGGTCTGCAAATTCGCCAATGGCTTGAAAGCGCGCGGCATCAAGAAGGGCGACCGCGTCATCATCTACATGCCGATGTCGGTCGAAGGCGTTGCCGCGATGCAGGCCTGTGCGCGCATCGGCGCGATCCACTCGGTGGTGTTCGGTGGCTTCTCGGCCAAGAGCGTGCATGAACGCATCATCGATGCCGGCGCCATCGCCGTGATCACCGCCGACGAGCAATGCCGCAGCGGCAAGAATCTGGGCCTCAAGAGCGTGATCGACGAGGCGCTGTCCATGGGCGGCTGCGAGCACGTGCATAGCCAGATCGTCTATCGCCGCACTGGCGCCGCGATCCCGATGCAGGAAGGTCGCGACATCTATCTGCACGATCTGATCGCCAACCAGCCCGCCACCTGCGAGCCGGAATGGGTCGGCGCCGAACATCCGCTGTTCCTGCTCTACACCTCCGGCTCCACCGGCAAGCCCAAGGGGGTACAGCACTCCACCGGCGGCTATCTGCTGCATGCCATCCTGACCATGAAGTGGACCTTCGACATCAAGCCCGAAGACACCTTCTGGTGCACCGCCGACATCGGCTGGGTCACCGGCCACACCTATATTGCCTACGGCCCGCTGGCTTGCGGTGCGACCCAGATCGTGTTCGAAGGCGTGCCGACCTATCCGGATGCCGGGCGTTTCTGGCAGACCATCGAGAAGCATTCGGTCAGCGTGTTCTACACCGCGCCCACCGCCATCCGCGCCCTGATCAAGGCCTCGGACGTCGACCCCAAGGTCGCCCCGAAAAACTACAAACTCGATTCCCTGCGCTTGCTTGGCTCGGTTGGCGAGCCGATCAATCCGGAAGCCTGGATGTGGTACTACGAGCAGATCGGCGGCACGCGCTGCCCCATCGTGGATACCTTCTGGCAAACCGAAACCGGCGGTCACATGATTACCCCGCTGCCGGGCGTCACGCCGCTGGTGCCGGGCTCCTGTACCTTGCCATTCCCCGGCATTGCAGCCGCCATCGTGGATGAAACCGGCAACGATGTGGAATGGGGCAAGGGCGGCTTCCTCGTCGTCAAGAAGCCCTGGCCCTCGATGATCCGCAATATCTACGGCGACCCGGATCGCTTCAGGAAGAGCTATTACCCCGAAGACCTCGGCGGGCGTCTGTATCTGGCCGGCGACGGCGCGATGCGCGATGCGACGACGGGCAACTTCACTATCATGGGTCGCATCGATGATGTGCTGAACGTCTCCGGTCACCGCATGGGCACCATGGAAATCGAATCCGCACTGGTCGCCAATCCGCTGGTCGCCGAGGCCGCCGTCGTCGGCCGGCCGGACGATCTGACCGGCGAAGCCATCTGCGCCTTCGTTGTGCTCAAGCAGACGCGCCCCACGGGCGACGCCGCCAAGGCCATGACCAAGCAATTGCAGGACTGGGTAGCAAAAGAGATCGGCCCGATTGCCAAGCCCAAGGACATCCGTTTCGGCGACAACCTGCCTAAAACGCGCTCCGGCAAGATCATGCGCCGCCTGCTGCGTTCGCTGGCCAAGGGCGAGGAAATCACCCAGGACGTCTCCACCCTGGAAAATCCCGGCATCCTGGAGCAACTCAGGCACTCCGCCTGACGTGATTCCGGCTTGATACGCGGGGCAGGGGCGAAAGTCCTTGCCCCGTTTTCATTGCCGGAATTCAGGCGTGACCGATGCATGCCTGAAGAGCCGCTCCCGGCGGGCTTCCTGGGCCTGCATGCCTGCACAGCCAGGCCAGGTGGGGCTCTTCAGCCATGAGGCGGTTCGGTATTTGATGTATTACAATGAAAACATCGTAATGCGTTGCACGAAGGAGTGGGTCATGGGAATGATGTCGATGCGTTTGCCGGATGAATTGTCCGAGCAGTTGAGTGCGCTGGCGGATGCCACGGGGCGCAGCAAATCCTTTCTGGCTGGGCAGGCGATCCGCGATTTCATCGAGCGCGAATCCTGGCAGATCAGCGAAATCACCCAAGCCGTGCGCGAAGCCGATGCAGGCGATTTCGCCAGTGACGCTGAGGTGAGTGAAATCAGTGCGAAGTGGCAAACGCATGCGGGTTAGGTGGCTGCGCAAGGCACTCCAGAATCTTGACGAGCAGGCCGGCTACATCGCGCAAGAAAGCCCGAAAGCCGCCGCCGAGATGTTTGCTTTCGTCAAAGCCCAAGTAGATGCCCTGGCAGATTTTCCGGCCGTGGGCCGGCCTGGCCGGGTGCCGGGGACGCGAGAACTGGTCATTGATCGCTATCCATTGCTGATCCCCTACCGCGTGCAGAACGAAGAAGTGCATGTGCTCCGGGTCTTTCACACCCGGCGAAAGCCGCCGAAGGCCTGGTGAACAAGAACGGGGCAAGGGCGAGAGTCCTTGCCCCGTTTTCATTTGCCGCGATTCAGGCCTCCCAGAGGCATGCCTGAAGAGCCGCGCCCGGCGAGCTTCTTCAGCTTGCATGCCTGCACAGCCAAGCCAGATGCGGTTCTCCGGATAAGGTGTCCGCTCAAGTCCGCCCTGCGCGCCTGCGCAGCGTGATGCAATTCACGTTTCTGCGCATTTATCCGGCATTCTTGATCTGGATCCGGATTAATCCTCCCGGCAAGGCATTTGTCGCCCTAGAATCCCATGCAGATACGCAACTGCAGCAACCGCTGCGCGTTGGCGATCAAGCGGCCGAAGAACGCGGAACAGCAGCACAAGGCGATAAACCATGGGAATCCTGTCTGGCCTGCTCGGCAATGCCGGCGTCGTGTCACCTGAAAAGCTCGCTGCCGACTACGGCCGCCTGCTGGTCGAAAATGAAAGCATCGAAATCGGCTTCGTCGTGCTGCGCGACACCTTCGTGTTCACCAGCAAACGCCTGATTCTCGTGGATATCCAGAACTTCACCGGCAGCAAGATCGACTACCTGTCCGTGCCCTACAGCAAGATCACCAAATTCAGCATCGAAACCGCCGGCACCTTTGAACTGGATGCCGAGCTGAAGATCTGGGTCGGCAGCGATCCCGTGCCGATCTCGAAGAAATTCAGCAGGGCGGTGAGTATTTACGATTTGCAGCAGGTGCTGGCGACGCATGTGCTGGGGTGAGGTAAAAGGCAAGAATTACCCCTGTTTTCGTTTTCGCGAAAATCCGAAGTCATAGAGGATGATGAAATGTCCTTCGCACCCTACATGAGTGAGCAAGACAAGTTGGATCGCTTTGTCAATTCGTTCGGTACGCAGTCGTTCCGAGATCAGGCAGACCGGGATTATGTTGCTGCTCGGTTAGCCTGCCGCTATGAACTATTTCCACAGTTCCTTTGGGCTTCACATCAAGCGATAGAGAAGTACCTAAAGGCAATCCTTCTCTACAACCGCGTGAAGGCTACCAAAGTCGGTCACGATTTAGCTCTCTCGCTGTCGCTCACAGAAACCCTGCCGTTCAAGATCCAACTTTCGTCTAGAAGCCGCAAGTTCATTGCTCACCTCGCGAAGGTCGGTGAGTTCCGATACATCGATATCCCTTTCCATGTCGACGGCCACATATTGGTCGACCTTGATCTGGCTGTTTGGGAGATTCGTCGCTATTGCCAAGTTCTCTATGTCTTTGGGAAGGAGCTTCCGCTTGCAGAGCAGAGACTACTTGATGCAGCGTGGTCAGACTTGGTGGATAGCGAGACTGAACCTCGGCATAAATTTCGGTTACAGAACGGACTTTTGGAGAAGTTCCTCGAGGACAGAAAGCATCCAAGTCGCTCAGCGCTGCTCTGGCATAACCCTTGTTTTGGAGTTCGAAAGCGAGCCACGGTACGGGCAAAGAATCATTTAAGTGCACAGAATCCACTTCTGTACCTCTATCCAGAGATGCTGGACGAGTTGGTGAAGTACGTTTTCATTCCAAAGAAGCTGGTTGCCGACTATCGACAGCATCTATTGGAGATAAAGACTGGAGTTAAGGTCAGGCCGTAACCTGAAACCTTCAATCGAGAGGATGTGCCCAGTCAAGTAGGGGGCGCTCCGCGCACGCAGCCACTGAAGACCCGCCACCATCCTTCCTCTACAGCTACCCTCTTCGAATAGCCTCATCAAGAAAGGATCTGCAAGCAGGCCGTCCGCACAGTCATGCTGTATGCGGCTCTCCGGATGCCTTGCTTGTCCGCCTAATTCGTTCATCAGCAGGTCCTGCGCGTAGCGGCGCACGCTGCCGCTGCGGGGCGTGCCGCGTTTGCAGTCGCCGTTTTCGTCCATCTCTCAGGCTTGGACCTTGTCGGTCAGATAAGGATTGAGGCCCTTTTGGGATCATTTCCATCCTCCAGGTGGGAGGCTTGTCTGTGATGCATTGTGAGGTCTGCGTTGTAAGGACAGGATGCGGCGTCTCATTTGAACGGATCGCAGTGAAATCGGGACTTTCGTGATGTGCTTCACGCTGTGCATCAATGAGATGCCAGGCGGGTATGTACCTAAGTACAAATCCCAGGCTGGTGGCAAAGTTGATTCCTAGGCTGGTCTGGCTGCCTGTGCAGCAGAGTTCCAAACCCAACCAAGGATAGTCACCATGAAGATACTTTTAGCCGGGGTCGCAAGCCTCTTGTTTTCTGTACCAGGCTTTGCAACGACAGTCTCACAATCGCAAGATATCACCCAGTCAGCCCAGACTTTTACGATGGGCTTTATCGGTCTTCCAGCCAATACCGGCAGTTTCGGCACCTTTACGCTGAAGGCCAGCGGAGATTTTTCTGACAACTTCGGCACAAGCGAGGGGTTTTCGCTTGATTTTGATGGACTGGGCTCGCTATTCATCAATGAAAGCGGTGTCTTGAGCAATTCGGTGTCTGGCTTGAGTTTGCTCAGTTTCAGTTCCGTCAACATTGTCGATTTCTACGACGAAACCATTACCGCAACGTTCAGCTTGGGGTCCTCATTGCTCAGCAGTATGCTTGCTGACAATCAGGCGGTATTCAATATCCAGAACGCCTCGCAAACCGACGCCTACTATGTTCAGGCATATCCTGGGACCGATCCTGACTATGTCAGCATGTCTCTGCAATACAACGTTGCAGCAGTCCCTGAACCTGCCACGACTGCCATGCTGATGGCTGGCTTGGGGATTCTCGGGATGATGGTTCGCCGCCGCACCTGATTCGTTGTAGTGTGGCTTGTGGGAGCGAATGAGGGCTAAGTTCGTTCCATCAGGCGTTCAGCAGTAAAAATGGCGTATCGATCCGGGTGCGCTATTTTTTTTGGTTAGTCATGCCCCAAGACCGGCCACCAGAAAGTGTCTACCGCTACCCTGCGCGGATAGCCTTATCCGCTAAGGCTGTGCAAGCAGGCCGTCCGCACAGCCATGCTGCATGCGGCTCTCCGGATGCCTTGCTTATCCGCCGAATTCGTTCAGCGGGGCCGACGCCGGGTCTGAGTGAAATGAAACCCTGCATTGAGGCGCGCTGCCGCTCGCTTTAGACGCATGGCTTGAACATAGCAAGATCCGGGTCGCGGATGCGCGGCTGATCCTCCATATTCCTTAAACCGTGCCGGGGCGTGTGCCTGTCAGGACGGATTTAACGCGTGAGAGGATTCGCCAAATGTCTGTTCTGTCCAATAAGGTCGCGATTATTACCGGGGCCAGTTCCGGGATCGGTTGTGCAACGGCAAAGCTGTTCGCCCGTGAAGGCGCCTGCGTGGTGCTGGCCGCGCGACGCAAGCCGGAGCTGGATGCGCTGGTGGATGAAATCACCCGCGCAGGGGGCTGTGCCGTGGCCTTGGCGGGCGACGTCCGGGAGGAGGCGTTCGCGCAAGCGCTGGTCGAACTGGCGGTTGGGCACTTCGGCGGGCTCGATATCGCCTTCAATAACGCTGGCACGGTGGGCGAGATGGGCGCTACGCCTGAGCTGCCGCTTGCGGCCTGGGAGGAGACCCTCAGGACGAATCTGAGCAGCGCTTTCCTCGGCGCGAAGTATCAGCTTCCGGCGATGCTTGAACGAAACGGCGGCTCGCTGATTTTTACGTCGACATTTGTCGGCTATACCGTAGGCCTGCCGGGCATGGCGGCTTATGCTGCAAGCAAGGCGGGGTTGATCGGCCTGACGCAGTCGCTCGCGGCGGAATTCGGGGCCAGGGGAGTCCGGGTGAATGCCCTTTTGCCGGGCGGCACGGATACGCCGCTGGGCCGGGCTTTCGCCAGCACGCCGGAGGCGCTGGCTTTTGTGCAGGGCCTGCACGCGCTGAAGCGCATGGCATCACCGGAGGAGATTGCGAAGTCGGCGCTGTACCTTGCCTCGGACGCGTCGAGTTTCACCACGGGGACGGCGCTGCTGGCGGACGGCGGGGTTTCGATCAGCCGTAGCTGATAGGCATGTTCAACAGATTCACGGAGGCCTGAATGTCTGACTATGAGCGCATCGCCGACGCAATTTCCTTCATTGCCAGCCGGGTCAATAGCCAGCCGGGTCTGGATGAAATTGCGGCGCACGTGCATTTGAGCCCCTTCCATTTTCAGCGCCTGTTCAGCCGCTGGGCAGGCGTCACGCCCAAAAGATTCCTGCAAGTGCTGACGCTGGAGCGTGCCAAGCTGCTGCTGAGCGAATCGCTGCCGCTGCTGGAGGTTTCGGACGCGTTGGGCTTGAGCAGCGGTTCGCGTCTGTACGACCATTTCGTCCATCTGGAAGCGGTTACGCCGGGGGAGTACAAGTTGGGGGGCGCGGGTTTGACGATTGAGTACGCCGCTCATGACACGCCCTTTGGCAGTGCCTTCATTGCCACGACGCCCCGAGGGATCTGCAGCTTTGAATTTCACGAGCACGCGGAAATTGACGGGCATCTGAGGGCCTTGAAACTGAAATGGCCGCATGCAGATTTTCGTGAAAATCAGGAGGGAACGCGTGCCGTGATTCAGGCCATGTTCAGCGCAGAAAAGAAGCTGGACCGCCCGGTGTCTTTACATGTTTCCGGCACAAACTTTCAGATCAGTGTATGGAAAGCCTTGTTGCAGATACCGCCGGCCCGGCTCGTAAGCTATTCGCAAGTGGCCAGCGCCATCGGTCATCCAGGTGCCGCGAGAGCCGTGGGGCAGGCGGTCGGCGCCAACCCTGTCGTCTTCCTGATTCCCTGCCATCGCGTGATTCAGCAAAGCGGAAAACTGGGTGGCTACCATTGGGGTGAAACCCGGAAGCACGCGATCCATGCGTGGGAATCGGCAAGGGATGAAGCTGCGCCGGGAGGCTGAACCTCCTGCCGACACGCCAAGCCTTTTCTGACGCTCCTTGCGGATTTCAGCAGGAAAAATGGCGCATCCAGATCGATGCGCCATTTTCATTATTGGCCATGCCCGAAGAGCCGCGTCCAGCGGACCTGTGCGGCGTGCCTGCTTGTACAGCCATGCTGCGTGCGGCTCTGCAGGCGGGCCGTGGTTGTAAAATTGCTGCTCCGGCCTGAAGTCAATATCGTGCTTGCGGCGTGGCTATGTATAATCGCCTCGGGTGTCTGCGCAGCGTAAGGCTGATTTGCAGGCAGGTTTTCGTGCTGGTCGGGCCGCCGCACGCTGAAAGAGAACCGCCGTGCACCCATATTGCGCCCGCCCGCCGCCAGCGTCGCTCGACCTGTGCTGCCATACCTCCCTACTTCTCAAAGCTTTGTTGGCTGTCTCAAGTCGCGCTTGCGCGCTGGGCGCTGACGAGTCATCTATTCAACGTCACCAAGGATCATCGGAATGCTGACCGCGCTTGTCATCGTTTTTGTCATTGCCTACGCCGCGATTGCGCTGGAACATCCCCTCAAGGTCAACAAGTCGGCCTCTGCCTTGCTGGGCGCCGGTCTGTTGTGGACCATCTACGCCATGTCTGTCAGCGATCCTCATGTGCTGAGCGAACAGCTCGGCGAATCACTGATGAGCACCGCCCAGATCGTGTTCTTCCTGATGGGGGCGATGACGATCGTGGAGGTTGTGGATGCGCACAACGGTTTCGAAGTCATTACCCGGCGGATCAAGACCACCAAGCTGTCGTCCCTGATGTGGCTTGTCGGTTTCGTCACCTTCTTTCTCAGCGCAATCCTCGACAACCTGACGACGACCATCGTCATGGTCTCGCTGATGCGCAAGCTGCTGGCGCAGAAAGAGGACCGGATTTTCTTTGCCGGGATGATTGTGATTGCCGCCAATTCAGGCGGCGCCTGGTCGCCGATTGGTGATGTCACCACCACCATGCTGTGGATTGGCGGGCAGATCACTGCGTTGGCCATCATCAAGTCGGTGTTTCTGCCGTCTCTGGTCAGCCTGATCGTGCCCCTGGCAATTACCGCGTATGCCCTGCGTGGGCGCGACGTCATCGTCAGGGATGTCGTTGAAACGGATCACGGCCTGCGCACCACCGAGTTCGAACGCAATCTCATGTTCTTCCTCGGGCTCGGCATTCTGGTGGCTGTTCCGGCCTTCAAAACGGTGACGCATCTGCCGCCATTCATGGGCGTGCTGTTCGGCCTGGGGCTGCTCTGGCTGGTGGGTGATCTGGTTCATCGCCACAAGGAAGATGAATTCAAGCAGCACCTCACGCTCGTCCACGCCCTGAGCAAGATCGATATGAGCTCGCTGGTGTTCTTCATCGGCATTCTGCTGGCCGTCGCCACGCTGGAGCACACACACATCCTGACGGCCCTGGCCCAGTGGCTGAACCAAACCGTCGGCAGGCTGGACGTCATCGTGCTGCTGATCGGCATCGCCAGCGCCATTGTGGATAACGTGCCGCTGGTGGCCGCCTCGATGGGGATGTATGACATGGCGAGCTTCCCGCCGGATCATTTCCTGTGGGAGTTCCTCGCCTATTGCGCAGGAACGGGTGGCTCCATTCTCATCATTGGCTCCGCCGCGGGCGTGGCCGCCATGGGCCTCGAAAAGATCCACTTCTTCTGGTACGTCAAGAAAATCAGCGGGCTGGCGCTGGTGGGCTATCTCGCCGGGGCCGGCGTCTATCTGTTGCAGTACCAATTGCTGCATTGACGGCTTGGCGCTGTTCTCGAGTTCGGCGGGAAGACTTATGGCTTCCTGTCGTTCAGCCTGGGGTTCTTTTCCGGTTCACCAGGTTGTTTCACCAGAGGGGGCTTCCCTCTCCCTCTGCATTGCAAAGCGAAGAGTGATTCGGGGCGGCAGCCGCCGCCCCTCTTTTTCATGAGGGGATAAATGATGACACCAACAATCAAGTATCTGATTCTCGGCGCAGTTGTTTTCGTAGTTCTCTGGCTGGGCTCACATTTGCACATCGCCCTGGCGGTGGTTGGCGGCCCGGCAATCGGAATCCTATTCGGCGCGATATACGAGCGAATTTTTCCGCATGCTTACGATTCGAAAGTGAAGGATCGCTCCGACTCCTGATAGGTCTTGGAATTTTTGATCGTTCCCGCGTTCTACGCGGGAACCTTGCTTGTGACGCTCTGCGTGGCCAGGAGGGAAGACCGGGCGTCCAGGTCCGTGCGTCAAATGCCCCAGATCCGCTATCTGCTTGTTTCCGCAGTCATCCTGCCCGGATTGCCGCATCAGGCGTGGCTATGCAAGGTGCTAGGCTGAAGAGCATTGCTGCATGCGCCTCCCCGGATACCGTTTAATCCGCAGAGTTGCATGGGGAAGGCGATTCGATGTGGCAAAAGAAGCTGCGATCCATCCAGCCGCCACTAGACAGCTGGACTTCCTCTTAACCGCAGCCATGCTCGCCCCGACTTGCGACTTGCGACTTGCGACTTGCGACTTGCGACTTGCGACTTGCGACTTGCGACTTGCGACTTGCGACTTGCTAAATCCCCGCCCCTTGGTGCAGTCAAGTTTGACCCCCGGGCTCCGTAAATGAGCTGATGGGCTGCAGTGCAGGAAGTCGATCTCCCGCGCGCGACGCCGCAGATACACACGCTTTGCGGGCAAGGGGAACTCTGATGGGCAAGAAAATCCTGGTGGTGGACGATTCTGTGTCGATCCGGCAGATGGTGAGTTTCACGCTCAAGACGGCGGGTTACGAACCGGACGAGGCTCCGGATGGGCAGGCCGCTCTGAACAAGGCCAAGGCCACGAAGTACGACATGGTCTTCACCGATCAGAACATGCCGATCATGGATGGCCTGACGCTGATCCGCTCGCTGCGCGCGATGTCCAATTACGCACGCACGCCGATCCTGATGCTCACCACCGAAGCCGGTGATGACATGAAAAACAAGGGGCGCGAGGCGGGGGCGACCGGCTGGCTGGTGAAGCCTTTTGATCCGCAGAAGCTGCTCGCGGTGGTTAGCAAGGTCCTGGTCTGAGCGCGCCGCGAGCGGGATAGGGCGCCATGTCCATCGACCTTTCGCAATTTTTCCAGACCTTCTTCGAGGAGGCGACGGATCACCTCGCCGAAATGGAACGGCTGCTGCTGCACATCGACGTGCAGGCGCCGGTGGCCGATGATCTGGATAGCGTGTTTCGCTGCGCCCACTCGATCAAGGGCGGCGCTGGCATCTTTGGTTTCAACAAGCTTTCCGAGCTGACGCATGTGCTCGAATCCCACCTCGATCTGGTGCGCTCCGGCAAGGCGCGGCTGACCGACGCCGTTTCGGATGAATTGCTGCATGCGGTGGATTATCTGCGCGAGGTGCTGCAGTCCTATCGCGATGGCAGCGAGCTGGATGAAACCCGCTTCGTCGCCATGCACGCACGGTTCCAGCGCATCGGCGCTATCGAGAGCAACGCCCCGGCGCAGCCGGTGGTGGGGGTGATCGAGGCGATTGAAGATGATTCTTTCGGTTTCTTTGAGCCGCTTGTGGCGAGCGACGTGGATGAAGGCTTCGGCCTGTTCGAGCCGCTTGAAACGGCGCCTGTGGCGAGCGACGACAATGAAGGCTTCGGTTTCTTCGAGCCGCAGTCTGCACCTGCCGCCACGAACAGCCCGTTCGATGAAGGTTTTGGCCTGTTTGAGCCCTTGCCTGTGCCATCCCCGGAGAACCGCACGCAGCCTGAACCTTCAGGCCTTGTGCCTGCACAGGCAAGCGCAGCGCCGGTCTCCAGAGAGGCTGCTGCGAAAGCCAATCCCGATGCGGCTTCCATTCGGGTCAGTGTTGAACGCGTCGATCAGCTGATCAATCTGATGGGTGAACTGGTGATTACCCAGGCCATGCTGGACGAGACCGGCAAAGGGCTGGAAGGCCCGCAGGCCGAGCGTTTGCAGCACGCCTTGGGGCTGCTGGAACGCAACACGCGGGATCTGCAGGAGGCGGTGATGTCGATCCGCATGCTGCCGATCAGTTTCGTCTTCAATCGCTTCCCGCGCGTGGTGCGCGATCTGTCGCAAAAGCTGAATAAACAAGTTGATTTGCTGATTCACGGCGAAGGCACGGAGCTGGATCGCGGGCTGATCGAAAAGCTCGTCGATCCGCTGACCCACCTGGTGCGCAACAGCATCGATCACGGCATCGAATCGCCCGAGAAACGACTCGCCGTTGGCAAGTCGGCGCGCGGCACGGTCACCCTGCGCGCCTCGCAGCAGGGCGGCAATATCGTGGTCGAAGTTAGCGACGATGGCGGCGGGCTGAACCGCGAACGCATCCTCGCCAAGGCTGCCGAAAACGGCCTGCCAGTGCATGAAGGCATGAGCGATGCGGACGTGTGGCTGCTGATTTTTGCGCCGGGATTTTCGACTGCGGCCGAGGTCACTGATGTGTCCGGTCGGGGCGTGGGCATGGATGTGGTCAAACGCAATATCGCGGATCTGGGCGGGCGCGTGGAGATTCAATCAACGCCGGGCCTGGGCTCCAACTTCATCATCCGCCTGCCGCTGACCCTGGCGATTCTGGACGGCATGTCGGTCGCCGTGGGGCAGGAAACTTTCATCATTCCGCTCACCTACATCCTTGAATCCCTGCAGCCCGCGCCCGGCGATATTCGTTGCGTGGCCGGGCAGGGTGAGGTGGTGCATGTGCGCGGTGACTACCTGCCACTGATCTCGCTCTTCGATGTGCTCGGCCTGCGTGGCGTGCATGCCGTGGACAGCAAGATTCTGGTGCTGGTGCAGGCCGGCGATCGCAAGGCGGCGCTGCGCGTCGACGATCTGCTGGGCCAGCATCAGGTGGTGATCAAGAGTCTGGAATCGAACTACCGGCGTGTGCCTGGCGTATCCGGCGCGACGGTAATGGGCGACGGGCGTGTGGCCCTGATCCTGGATGTGGCCGATCTGGTCAATGGTCGTCAGGCTGCGCAGGCGGCCTGAGTACAGCAAGCAAGGAGTCGGCATGAACGCACCCATCAGTAGCGCCACGAATGGCCCGGCCGCCGGCGCAGTGGAATATCTGAGCTTCTCGCTGGGCGCAGAGGAATATGCCGTCGATATCCTCAAGGTGCAGGAGATTCGCGGTTACGACGCGGTCACCACCATCGTCAATGCGCCGGAATTCATCAAGGGCGTGATCAACCTGCGCGGCACGATCGTGCCGATTGTGGATATGCGCATCAAGTTCGCGCTGGGCGAGGTGACATACAACGAATTTACCGTGGTGATCGTGCTCAATCTGGCTGGTGGCCGTGTGGTGGGTGTGGTCGTGGATGGCGTGTCGGAGGTGATGACTCTGCCGCCAGCGGACATCCGTGCCGTGCCGCCGATGGGGTCGGTGGTGACTACCGAATACCTCACCGGCCTGGCTGCGGTGGGGGAAAGAATGATCATCCTGATTGATATCGAAAAACTGATGAACAGCCCGGAAATGGGGCTGGTTGAAATAGCGGTTTGAGTCAGCTCGAACAAACGTCCTGAGTGCTCCAGAGAAAACACAGTCGAGGTAAGCCATGAAACTCAATATGCCGGTCACAGGCCACGAGATCCAGCTCGAAGATGACACGCTGATTGTGTCGCGCACCGATCTCAAGGGGATCATCCTCTCGGTCAATCGAGATTTTCTGCGCTACTCGGGCTTTACCGAACAGGAGTTGATCGGCAAACCGCACAACATGGTGCGTCATCCGGACATGCCCCCGGCGGCTTTCGAGGATATGTGGAACACGCTCAAGGCCGGCAAGCCCTGGGTCGGGATGGTCAAGAATCGTCACAAATCTGGCGACCACTACTGGGTTGAAGCCAATGCCACGCCGGTGATGGAGGGCGGTCAGGTCACTGGCTACCTGTCGATGCGCGTCAAGCCCTCGCGCAGCAAGGTCGAGGCGGCTGAGGAGCTTTACAAAGCCATGCGCGAAGGCCGTGCTGGTAAGGTGGCAATCCGTGAAGGGCGAGTGGTCAGCACTGGCTTGCTGGCCAAACTGAACTTGTTCCGGCGTGTGCATGAGGGGGCGAGTCTTGCCACCAAGTTTGCGCTGATCGGTGCCTTGCTGCTGGCGCCCTTGGTGTTGGCGTTGAGCTTGCTCGGCCTGCAACTCAAGGAGGGAATCGATAGCGCCAAACTGGAGCGCGAGGGCGTTGCGCTGCATGTCCAGTTACGCCAGTTGCTGCCAGAGATGCAGAAGCATCGAGGTCTGACGGGGCTGGCCAATGCCGGCAATGCCGATGCCAAACGCTCTCTGGGCTCTATCGATAGCCGCATTGCCAATCTGAGCAAGGCGCTGGACGACAATGCCAAGCGGTTCTCTGACCTGAAAGTCGATAAGGAGTGGCTGGCGATCCGCTCTGATTGGGCGAACCTGATGGCCGAGACCGGCAAACTCAGCGCCGATCAGAATTTTTCACGGCACACAGAGGTCATTGAAAAAGTTGTGCGCTTGATGAGCGAAGCGGCCGATCATTCTGGCTTGGTGCTTGACCCGGAAGGTCCCTCTTTCCACCTCATGAATGCGGCCATCGTCAATGCGCCGGAGTTGATGGAGCATCTTGCTTTCAGCCGGGGCTACGGTTCGCAGATGATTGCGCGCAACCAGCTGGACGTGGACAGCCGCTACAAGATGACCGAAATGATCGTAGGCGGAAATGCGCATCGCGAGATCATCGAATCGGCGGTAGCGCATGTGGTGGACGACCGGCCTGAGTTCGATGCCTCGCTGGGAAAGCTGGTCGCCAGCCTTGGCGATACGGCGCAGAAGTTCAGCAGTATGGCTTCACTGAAATTGCTGATCCCGGCCAAGCCCGAGATTGCCGGTCCAGAGTTTTTTGCAGCCGGTACGGTGGCCGTGGATGCCGTGTATGCCTTCTATGACAAGGCCGTGGTCGATCTGGATGGCTTGCTGGTAGAGCGTATCAACCGACTTTACACACGTGGTATTGAGGTTTTCGGCGCGGCGATCTTTGTCTTCGTGCTTGGCGTGGTCATCGCCATCTGGTTTGTGCGTAACACGTGCTCTTCCCTGCAACTGGCGATTGACAGGTTCTGGGAGGTTTCTTCCGGTAACTTCAAGGGTCAGGTGCAGGCGACCACACAAGACGAGGTTGGTCAGTTGCTGCGTGGCCTGAAATCCATGCAGACCAAGTTGGGCTTTGAGCTGAATGATTCTCGAGAAAAGACTGAAGCGGCCCTGCGCCTGAAAATCGGTCTGGACAGCGTGACCACCAATGTGATGATTGCCGACCCGGATCGCAACATCATCTACATGAACCCGTCGGTGGTGAAGATGATGCGCGACGCGCAGAGCGACATCCGCAGGGACTTGCCGCATTTCGATGCTGATCGCCTGCAGGGGCAGAAGATCGACGTGTTCCACAAGAATCCCGAGCACCAGGCCCGCCTGCTGGCAACCTTCACCAGCACTTATCAGGCCACCGCCAGGGTTGGCGGGCGCACCTTCCTGCTCACCGCCAATCCGGTGATCAACGAGCGCGGCGAGCGGCTGGGCAGCGTGGTGGAATGGATCGACCGGACCATCGAAGTGGCGGTGGAGCAGGAGGTCAATAACATCGTCTCCGCGGCAGCTGCCGGCGATTTCACCAGCCGTATCGATCTGGCTGGCAAGGATGGCTTCTTCAAGACTCTGGCTGAAGGGATCAACAAGGTGGTGGCGACTTCGGACGCCGGTCTCAAGGACATTGCCCGCGTGCTGAGCGCACTGGCCAAGGGCGATCTGACCGAGAAAATCACCGCCGACTATCAGGGCACCTTTGCTGATCTGAAGGATTACACCAACGAGACGGTGCGCAGCCTGGAGCAGATGCTGCGGCATATCCGCGAGGCCTCGGAAACCATCCATACGGCATCCGGTGAAATCGCCAGCGGCAATCTGGATCTGTCTTCGCGCACGGAAGAACAGGCGGCTTCGCTGGAAGAAACCGCCGCCAGCATGGAGGAGCTGACCTCGACGGTGAAGCAGAACGCGCAGAACGCACGGCAAGCCAACAAGCTGGCTGAAGGCGCTTCGGAAGTGGCGAGTCGTGGCGGCGATGTGGTGGGCCGGGTGGTGATGACCATGGGCGAGATCAACGAGAGCGCGCGCAAGATCGTGGACATCATCGGCGTGATCGACGGCATCGCCTTCCAGACCAACATCCTCGCGCTGAATGCGGCGGTGGAAGCCGCACGGGCTGGCGAACAGGGTCGTGGCTTCGCCGTGGTGGCGGGCGAGGTGCGCAATCTGGCGCAACGCTCGGCGGCGGCAGCCAAGGAAATCAAATCCCTGATCAGCGACTCGGTGGAGAAGGCCGAGGGCGGCAATCGCCTCGCCGAGCAGGCCGGTAAAACTATGGAGGAGGTGGTGACCTCGATCAAGCGCGTCACCGACATCATGAACGAGATCTCGGCGGCTTCACTGGAGCAGAGCAACGGCATTGAGCAGGTCGGTACGGCGGTCACCCAGATGGACGAAACCACCCAGCAGAACGCCGCGCTGGTCGAGCAGGCCGCGGCTTCGGCCGAAGCTCTGTCGGGTCAGGCGGCAAGCATGCTGCAGATCGTACGACGTTTCCGTCTGGATGATTCGAGCGCACATGATGTGAGCGGCAGCGTGGCGCTGGAAGCACCGGCAGCGGTGCGCAGTACACACGCCTTGTCCAAACCAAAGAAGCCCGCTGCGCGGATTGCCGCACCACGCAAGGTCGTGGCGCCGCCAGCAGCTAAGGCAGGTGAGGAGGATGACTGGAGTGAGTTCTGATTGCTTGTACAGGAGCGATGCCTGAAGAGCCGCGCGTGGCGGACTTCTTCAGGCATGGTGGCTGAAGAATAAGGCAGGGTGGGGGTGCAGGAGCGGCCTTGGCCGCGAATTGCAAGCATCCTTCGCGGCTAAAGCCACTCCTGCGGGGGCATCGCGTTGATGATTCACTGGTCGTCCAAAGACTGACGCAATGAGCACGAAGCCTGATCCTGATGACGCAGACAGCCCTGGTCGGGAGCGCGAATTTGCGTTCAACGAGCGGGATTTTCAGCGCGTTTGTGAATTGATCTACATCCGCGCCGGGATTTCGCTGTCCGACAGCAAACACGACCTGGTGTATGGCCGTCTGGCGCGCCGACTGCGTGCGCTGCAGGCGCATTCTTTTGCGAGCTATCTTGATCTGCTCGACGATCCGGACTCTTCCGAATGGGAGCACTTTACCAATGCCCTCACCACCAATCTGACTTCGTTTTTCCGCGAGAAGCATCATTTCGAGATGCTCGCCGAATACCTGCAGACGCATGCGGGGAAAGGTGATTTGCGTTTGTGGAGCGCGGCGGCCTCGACCGGTGAAGAGGCCTATTCGATGGCCATGACCGTTGCGCAAACCCTGCGCCGTGCGGGGGATGAGGTGCGTATTCTGGCGACCGACATTGACACGCATGTGCTCGCGAAAGGCCGCTCCGGGGTGTATCCCGTCGAGCGGGTGGAGAGTTTGTCAGAGTCCTTGTGCAAACGGTTTTTCCAGCGTGGGCGTGGCGCGCACGCCGGGCAGGTGCGCGTGGCGGAGAGCCTGCGCAACATGATCGTGTTTCGTCAGCTTAATCTGCTGGCCGAGCAGTGGCCGATGAAGCAGCGCTTTGATGTGGTGTTCTGCCGCAATGTGCTGATCTATTTCGATAAGCCGACCCAGCACGCTCTGATGCAGCACCTGGCTCGGATGATCAAACCTGGCGGCTTGTTATTCATCGGACATTCCGAAAGTCCGACGGTGGACCGCAAGGTGTATGAGCCGCTGGGGCGCACGGCTTATCGGGTGCTGGGAGGAGGAAGGCATGACTGATTTCGGCTCCGCGCCCAATCGCTATCATGATCGTCACTTCAATATGGAGGCGATCAAGATTTTACCCGGCGAGTATTACGTTACCAGCCGCAACGTCGTGATCGTCACCGTGCTCGGCTCCTGTGTGTCGGTGTGTCTGCATGACCGGCTGGCGCAGATTGGTGGCATGAATCATTTCATGCTGCCGGAGCATCGCGACAGTGGCGGGATGCTCAGTGATTCTGCGCGTTATGGCGCGTTTGCAATGGAAGTGCTGGTGAATAATCTGCTCAAGGCGGGGGCGTCACGCAGTCGTCTGGAAGCCAAGGTTTTCGGTGCGGGGCGGGTGTTGTCGGGGATTTCTCACGCCGATGTGGGCGCCCATAATGCCGCTTTTGCCCTGCATTATCTGGAGGATGAGGGAATCAAGGTGAAGGGCAGCGATTTGCTCGGTATCTATCCGCGCAAAGTGTATTTTTTCCCCACCGAAGGACGTGTGCTGGTCAAGAAGCTCAAGACCCAGCATAACGACACCATCATTCGCCGCGAACTCGAGTACGAGAGCATGCTGGAGAAGGTCAAGGTGGAAGGCAGTGTGGATCTGTTTTAAGTTCAGTGAGGGGTGAGGAGTAAAACCATGCCGGAGCCAAGCGTCGTGGCCGGATGTGTGTGTGGGTTTGTATCCTTGCATTAACGCCTCACTCCTCACTGCGAGAGCGACAGCGAAAGCTCATGGAGCACAAAGCATGATCAAAGTACTCATCGTTGACGACTCTGCCCTGGTTCGCCAGATCCTGAGTACGATCATTGCACGCGAATCCGATCTGGAAGTGGTTGGTACGGCAGTTGATCCGATCGTCGCACGTGAGATGATCAAGGCGCTCAACCCGGACGTGCTGACGCTGGATATCGAGATGCCGCGCATGGATGGGCTGGAGTTTCTCGAAAAACTCATGCGGCTGCGGCCCATGCCGGTGGTGATGATTTCCAGCCTGACCGAACGCGGCGCAGATGCGACGCTGCGTGCGCTGGAACTCGGTGCCGTGGATTTCGTGACCAAGCCCAAGCTGGGCGTGGCCGAAGGCCTGGATGAGTACGCACAGGAAATCGTGGCGAAGATCCGCACTGCGGCCAGTAGCCGGATTCTGCGCAAGTCGCCGCCGCGCGCGCCGCTGGTGGTGCCGTCCGGCATCAAGGGAGCGGGCGAGAAGCTGATCTTGCTAGGGGCTTCCACGGGCGGCACTGAAGCAATCAAGGAGTTCCTTCTCGACATGCCGCCCACCTGCCCGCCGATTCTGATCGTGCAGCACATGCCACCGGGCTTTACCGCATCCTTCGCCAAGCGTCTGGACGGGTTGTGCCGGGTGACGGTGAAAGAGGCGGTCGATGGTGAGCGCGTCTTGCCCGGGCATGTCTACATCGCACCAGGGGGCAAGCACATGGTGCTCAAGCGCAGTGGCGCTTTTTACCAGACGGCCATCAATGACGATGCGCCACTCAGTCTGCATCGCCCTTCGGTGGACAAGTTGTTTCTCTCTGCTGTGCCGAATGTCGGTGCGAATACCGTGGCGGTGCTGATGACGGGAATGGGCAAGGATGGCGCGCAAGGCATGCTCGCTCTCCGTCAGGCCAAGGTTTATACGGTGACCCAGTCCGAAGCAAGCTGTGTGGTGTATGGGATGCCGCGTGAGGCTGTGCAGATAGGTGCATCTGACTCTGTGGTGGATTTGCCGGACATCGCTGCGCACGTGCTCGCCAAGTTTGGCGTGCGCTGAAAGAATCTTGCCATGACATGCTGAAGAGCCGCGCAGAGATTGGCTTTCAGAGGTGTCTGCCCTAAGAATACCGTCAGTCGGACTTCTATGGCTAGGCGTGCTGTAGACGCATATGCGGCGAGGCTAAGCGGGCAGAGGAAATTCGAGGCCGTCGCTCAAGCCGGGATGCGCGGGGCGCGGGCCAGCCGGATCGCCAGCATGAAACTCGCCGCAATCAACAGCACCAGACTAGCGCCGAAATACAGTTCCTTGCCCTCGCTCCATGTTCCGATGGCAGGCGAGGCTAGCTTCATGATGCCGAACGCGCTCACCAGCAGACTCAGGCTCGAAACCACCAGCCCCATGACGCGCGAAGCCACGCGTGCCACGTGATCGGCACGTGCGATCAATCGCGCGATCCACAGACCATTCACGCCATCTGTCACCAGCATGCCCAGCACGAACAGCAGTGCCAGCAGCAAGGCATGCTGCCAGCCGCCGAAGCGCGTTGCGGTCAGGGCGAAGAAGGCCGCCTGCGACAGCGTATCGAAGGACAGCGCAAACAGCGCTCCGACCAGTGCGATCAGAAAGGGGTTCGAGATATGGCGCAGGCTGCCCAGCAGGCGACCTTTCAGGCCAACCGGCTGCACCACTTCGTCGGGCGCGGCGCGCAGCACGGCAAGCAGATTCAGGGTGCCGAGCGCAGCCAGAAACGCAATCGAGATCAGGGCGCCGAGCAAGTCAAACCATTCTGGAATGCGGAACTGTCCGGCAATCACCGAGGCGCTCAGCGCAATCAGCATCACCACCGCACCATGCCCCAGCGAAAACAGCGTGCCGCAAAGGCGTGCAGTGCGTGGCCGCGTGCGCAGGTTGTAACGCGTCAGGCCATCAATCGTCGCCAGATGGTCGGCATCGAAACCATGCTTCAAACCCAGCACGAAGGTCAGGAGCAGCAGTGAAAGCCAATCTGCCGGAAGCGATTGCATGCATCAATCCAGTCTGCGGGGGAAGGTTTCGCCACGCACGGCGTGGCGTACGACTATCTGCGAGCGATTGTAAGGGGTTTTGGGTGCGTGCATTTGATCTGGCGCGGGCTTGATCTCAGAGGGAATGAATTCTTCCCGGCGCAGGGGCTCAGACCGCAGGCATCTCTTTCGGATATTCCACAAAACCGTTCGTACGGCAAAAACTCAGCAGGCGGATGCCTGCAGCGTGGGCGATGCGAATGGCCAAGGCTGTGGGCGCGGAGATCGTGGCCAGCACAGGGATATTCAGGCGCGCGGCTTTTCTGACCAGCTCGTAGCTGGCGCGGCTGGTCAGGAAGATCAGTCCGTCCTGCGGCTGGATCGCCTGGGTCGCCATCCAGCCCAGCAATTTATCCAGCGCGTTGTGGCGCCCGACATCCTCGAACACCCGCAGGATTTCGCCTTCTGCCGTGCACCAGGCTGCCGCGTGGGCACAGCCGGTGGTTTGCGTGAGCGGCTGATGTCGCGGCAATTCAGCGAGGATGCGCAGGAGCGCAGCGTGATTGACGGCAATGCTTGGTGCGGCCGTCACTTTTTCCGGCTGCAGATCCAGCAGCGCCAGACTTTCGGTGCCGCACACGCCGCAGCCGGTTCGCCCGGTCAGGCTGCGGCGATGTTCCTTGAGTTTGACGAAAGCCGCTTGGGCGATGCTGAGCTGAATTTCCGCGCTATCTGCATGGAAGGTGATTTCCATGTCGTGAATGTCGCGCCGGTTTTCGATGATGCCTTCGGAGAGCGCAAAACCCAGCGCGAACTCTTCCAGATCGGTCGGTGTGGCCATCATCACGGCATGTGAGATGCCGTTGAAAACCAGCGCGACCGGACATTCTTCAGCTACCTGATCAGTGCAAGTTTTCGTGCCTTCCGGGCTGTGACGCAAGGCGCGCACGGTAGCTTGGGGATCCGGTCGATTTTCGTTTGATGAATCAGGCATTTTTGCTCAGCCTCCGGTCTGCGACATGAAACGCACGATGTGCTCTGGCGCCTGTTCGAATTCATGCTGGTGCGGCTTGAGTTCGATGGCGCTGCGGATCGCGCCTTCCAGTTCGGCATCACTGGCACCATCACGCAGCAATGGGCGCAGCTCGAAACGTTCATTCTGCCCCAGACACAGGTAGAGCGTGCCATCCACGGCCAGCCGGACACGATTGCAGGTGGCGCAGAAGTGTTGCGTGATCGGCGTGATGAAGCCGATCTGGCTGCGGCCATCGCGGGTCTGCCAGTAGCGCGCCGGGCCACCGCCAAGTTCCGATGCGCAGGGCATAAGATCGAAGCGGCTGATGAGCTGCTGGCGTACCGGGTCGAGCGGCAGGAAATGGGTCTGGCGACCGGCTTCGCCGACCGGCATGGCTTCGATCAGGCGCAGGATGAAGCCGTGTTCGATGCAGAACGCCGCCATGCGTTCGATCTCATGATCGTTCACGCCTTGCATCGCGACCATGTTGAGTTTGATCGGCGTGATGCCGGCCTCTTTCGCAGCCATGATGCCGGCGAGGATGACGCCGAGACTGTCGCGCCCGTACACGCGGGTGATGCAGTCGCGATCCAGCGAATCGAGGCTGATATTGATGCGCGCCAGCCCAGCCTCCTTCAGTGCGTGGGCATGCCGGGTCAGTTGTGTGGCGTTGGTGGACAGCGACAGGTCATGTACGCCCGGCAATAGGGCGATGTCGCTGACCAGATCGACGAGATTGCGGCGCAGCAGTGGCTCGCCTCCAGTCAGCCGGATGCGCCCGACACCCAGACGCGCAAAGGCGGCCACGACGCGGCTGATTTCGGCAAAGCTCAGCCAGTTGGCCGGTTCTGCGTAACCGTCAAAATCCTTCGGTCGACAGTAGCTGCAGCGCAGGTCGCAGCGATCCGTGACGGATACGCGCACATAGTCGATGCGGCGACCGAAGCGGTCTTGCAGGCTGGGTGTGGGGATTGGGGACTGGTGTTTCACAAGGGGCAGAAACAGGTGAGCCAACAATCGGCACCTGGCCTGAGCCGGGCGCCGATGGATGGCTTCACGATCAGGCCAGCGCCGCCTTGCGCATGTCGGCCTTCATCTTGCTGTACTCGGTCTGGACGTAGTTCTCGGCCCAGGATTGGTCCGCAATGGCTTCGACCTTCACGGCGCAGTATTTGTACTCCGGCGTCTTGGAGATCGGGTCCAGATGATCCACGGTCAGTTCGTTACAGGCGCCGATCCACCACTGGTAGGTCATGTAGACCGCCCCTTGGTTGACGCGATTATTGAGGTTGGCACGCGTGATGACCTTGCCGCGACGCGAGGACACCCAGACCAGCGACTGATCCTTGATGCCGAATTTCTTGGCGTCTTCCGGATGGACCTGCACGAAGCCCGGCTCGTCGGCCAGCGTCTGCAGCGCGCTGCAGTTGCCCGTCATCGAGCGGCAGGAGTAGTGACCGACTTCACGCACGGTGCACAGCCCCAGCGGATAGTCTGCGTCGACTTTTTCCAGCGGTGCGCGCCATTCGGCGGCGAACAGCAAGGCTTTGCCGGTCGGCGTGTCGAACTTCTTGCCTTCGTACAGCCACGGTGTGCCGGGGTGATCTTCGGTCGGGCAGGGCCACTGCACATAGCCCAGATCGGCCATTTTTTCGTAGGTGGCACCTGCGTACAGATCGCACAGGCCGCGCAACTCGTCCCAGATTTCCTGAGCGTTGTTGTACTTCATCGGATAGCCCATGGCGCGGGCCATCATGCTGTGGATTTCCCAGTCATCCTTGACGTTGTGATCGGCGGGCGGGTCAATCGCTTTGTAACAACGCTGGAAGCCACGGTCGGCGCTGGAGAAGACGTTTTCGTGCTCGCCCCATGAGGTGGCCGGGAAGATCACGTCGGCGATCATCGCGGTCTTGGTCATGAAGATGTCTTGCACGATGATGAGTTCGAGTTCGGCGAAAGCCTTGCGCACCAGGCTCAGTTCAGGCTCGGTTTGCAGCGGATCTTCACCGAAGACGTAGTTGGCCTTGATTTTGCCTTCCAGAATCTTGTGCGGCACATCGGTCAGGCCGTAACCCTTTTCCGACGGGATGCTGGCCACGCCCCAGGCCTTGGCGAATTTCTCGCGCGCGGCGGCGTCGGTCACATAGTAGTAACCCGGCAGCGTGTTCGGCAGCGTGCCCATGTCGCAGGCGCCTTGAACGTTGTTCTGGCCGCGAACCGGGCCAACGCCGACGTTCGGCTTGCCGAGGTTGCCGGTGATGGTGGCCAGGCTCGACAGGCCCTTGACCACGTCGACGGCCTGACCCCATTGCGTGACGCCCATGCCCCACAGAATCGTGGCCGTTTCGGCACCCGCGTACATGCGGATGGCCTGGCGTACCAGTTCCGGATCGAGGCCGGTGATTTCGGCGGTGTATTCCGGGGTGTACTTGGCGACCATCGCCTTGTATTCCTCGAAGCCTTCCGAGTAATTGGCAACGAATTCCTTGTCGAACAGGCCTTCCTGAATCAGCACGTTGGCAAACGCGTTGACGAGTGCCATGTTTGAGCCGTTCTTGAGCGGCAGGAAGATGTCGGCAAGGCGTGCAGTTTCGATATAGCGCGGATCGCAGACGATGATCTTGGCGCCCTTTTCCTTGGCCTTGAGGATGCGGCGGGCCACGATGGGATGCGAGTCGGCGGCGTTGTAGCCGAATACCAGAATGCACTTGGTATCTTCGATCTCGCAGATCGAATTGCTCATGGCGCCGTTGCCCAGCGTGGTCATCAGGCCGGCCACCGATGGGCCGTGGCAGACGCGGGCGCAACAGTCGATGTTGTTGGTGCCGATCACGGCGCGGGCGAATTTCTGGGCGACGTAGTTGGATTCGTTGCCGGTGCCGCGCGAGGAGCCGGTCAGCATGATCGAATCCGGACCGTATTTTTCCTTGATGGCTTTCAGGCGCGAACTGGCAAATTCGATGGCTTCATCCCAGGACACGGCTTCAAGATCGCCGCCGCGCTGGCGCCGGATCATCGGCTGTTTCAGGCGCGGGGTCAGCAGCTTGGTATCGTTCAGGAAGTCCCAGCCGTAGTAGCCCTTCAGGCACAGTTCGCCCTGATTGGTGACGCCATTGGCACCTTCTGCGCCGACGACCTTGTTGTCTTTGACCAGCAGATTGATCTTGCAGCCCGAGCCGCAGTAGGGACATACCGTGATGACTTTTTTCATGTCACAAATCCTTTCCGGATAATTCGAATTCGATTCAAAACTGCAGGTTGGTGGCGAGATTCAGGGCGGCTTGTTCCTGACGTTTGCGCAAGCTCGCGGCCATCGCTTCCTTGTCCACCAGGTGCAAAGCCTTGGTCGGGCAGGACGGAATACAGGCCGGGCCCTCGGCGCGATCACTGCACAAGTCGCACTTCTGCGCTTCGGATTTCATTTTTTGCGACACCAGCATCGAGCCGGCCTGGCCTGCGGCAGGTACGCTGACCACGGTCATCGCGCCGTAGGGGCAAGCCACCACACAGGTTTTGCAGCCGACGCAGCGTTCTTGTAACACCTGTACGCTGTCCTGGCCGTAAATAATGGCGCCGCTTGGGCAGGCACGCACACAGGGCGCGTCATCGCACTGACGGCACAGGATGGGGGTGGTGATCGTGCCTGCGCGGACGATCGTCAGGCGCGGCGAAAAATTCTGTGGCGACAGCATGTCCGCCCCCTTGCCCACAGGGTGCGCCATGGCACAGGCGATCTCGCACGTGCGACAGCCGATGCATTTGCTGGCTTCCGCGATAACAAACCGGTTCATTCATTGCCTCCTTGTGTGGATCTGGGCGGCTTCGATGCCTTACAAAATTGGCCGTCCTCTAGAACTTGCGATCTTTCGCATAAGTCGTCTGTGGCGACTAGACGAGGATCAAGCTTTGCGCACACAGCGCGATTTTTCGCTTAATAACGTCAGGTTTGTGTCTTTGAAGCTTCGGTGGTTTATTTGCTTTGACTTGCTGCAGTGCGATACAGCTCGGGATCTTGCTGACGACTGTTCATTGTTTGACGCGCATCGTCGCCAGCATGAGGCGAGGCGTGACATGCTTCGCGCTAGCATCTAGAAAGTAAGGGACTGTGCATGCATGAACTGACGCTGGCGGAACGCGCCATCGGAATCGTTGAAGCTGCCGCGCGCAAGGCCGAGGCCCGGCGCGTTACGCGGATCAGATTGTCGATTGGCGCGCTGGCGCACGTCGACCCGGATACCATGCAGTATTGCTGCGAGGTGGTGAGCCGGGACACTCTGGCCGCAGGCGCGCAGATCGAAGTCGTGCGTGCACCGGGCCTGGCCTGGTGTGCCACCTGCAGTGCGGAGGTCGCGCTGAAGCAGATTGGCGAGCCCTGTCCGCAATGCGGCGGCTACCAGCTGAACATTACGGATGGAGACCAGATGCAGGTGGTCGACATCAGCATAGAGTGAGTCAGGAGTGAAGCAATGTGCGTGACCTGTGGTTGTGGCGGCGGCAACGCCAGCATTGACGGACATGATTTGCGCTACGCGCCGCGTCAGCGCAAGGAAGCCATTGCGCCCAAAGCCGGCAGCTTCCGGCCCGTGGGTCACAGCCATGCGCCGCTGGAGGCTAATCACGCGCCGCAGATGACGGCTGAACGCGTGCTGCGCATCGAGCAGGACATCCTCTCCGGCAACGATGCGCAGGCCGAGGCGAACCGGCAGGCTTTCGCCGCGCGCGGGCTCTTTGTCCTCAATTTCGTTTCCAGTCCCGGTTCGGGCAAGACCACGCTGCTGGTCGATACCATCCAGCGCTGGGCCGGCCGCACGTCGCTGGCCGTGATCGAGGGCGACCAGCAGACGGCTAACGATGCCGAGCGCATCCGCGCCACCGGCGCGCCGGCCGTGCAGATCAATACCGGCAAGGGCTGCCATCTGGACGCGCACATGGTGGCGCAGGCTGCCGCGCAACTGACCGCGCAGGCGCAGCTGCCGCAGAACGGCCTGCTGCTGATCGAGAACGTCGGCAACCTCGTCTGCCCGGCCGCCTTCGATCTGGGCGAGGCGCACAAGGTGGTGATTCTTTCGGTGACCGAAGGCGAGGACAAGCCGCTGAAATACCCGGACATGTTCCGCGCCGCCGATCTGCTGCTGATCAGCAAGACCGATCTGCTGCCCTATCTGGATTTCGATGTTGAACTGGCGATCCGCTATGCGCGTCAGGTGCGCCCGGATTTGCCGGTGATTCAGCTCTCCTCGAAGACTGGTGCGGGTTGCGACGCATGGCAGGCATGGCTGGAGAGCGGCGTACAGCGGGCTTCTTCGAGCATGCTGGCTTGAGAGCAAGGCTGCGTCTGCGTCTTCGCGGCATCGTCCAGGGGGTCGGCTTCCGGCCCTTCGTGCATCGCCTGGCGCATGAACTCGACTTGCTCGGCTGGGTGCGCAACGATGCAGGCGGCGTGACGCTGGAAGTGCAGGGCGCCGACGCGGCCTTGGCCGTTTTCGCCGAGCGTTTGCGCCGTGATGCACCAGCGGCCGCGCGCATCGATGCTGTTGAAACGGAAACACTTGCGCCGGAAGCTGACGCGGCCGGTTTCACCATTCTTGCCAGCGAAGCCGGCGGCGCCAATCAGGCCGTGATCGGCCCGGATCTGTGCGTATGCCCGGGCTGCTTGGCCGAACTCTGCGATCCGGCCAATCGCCGCTATCGCTACGCCTTCATCAATTGCACCGACTGCGGCCCGCGCTACACCATCGCCGCCCGTTTGCCGTATGACCGCGCCCACACTAGCATGGCTAGCTTCACGCAATGCCCGGCTTGTCTCGCCGAATACACCGATCCGTTCAATCGCCGTTTCCATGCCGAACCGAATGCCTGCCCGGTCTGCGGGCCTCAACTGACGCTGCTCGACGCGAGCGGGCAGGCCATTGCCGGTGATCCGATTGCCGAGACCCTGGCGCGTATCCGGCGCGGTGAGATCGTTGGGCTGAAAGGTCTCGGCGGCTTCCACTTGGCCTGCGATGCGCGCAACGCGGCGGCGGTGGCCGAGCTGCGTCGACGCAAGGACCGTGAGGAAAAGCCGCTGGCGATCATGGTGGCGAATCGCGCTTCGCTGGCCGGGCTGGCGGAGCTTGGCCTGGAAGAAGCGACGGAGCTTGAAAGCCGCGCGCGGCCCATCGTGCTATTGAGAAAGCTTCCGGGCGCTGATGCGGCCTTGCCCGGCGTGGCGCCGGATCTCGCCTGGCTGGGCGTGATGTTGCCTTACACGCCGCTCCACTATCTGCTGTACCACGAGTCTGTTGGCCGTTCTCCGAGCGCATCGTGGCTGAATGAAGCGCAGCCGCTAGCGCTGGTTATGACCAGCGCCAATCCGCACGGCGAGCCGCTTGTCACGGATAACGCCGAGGCGCTGACTGGTCTGCAGGGCATCGCCGATGCATATCTCCTGCATGACCGGGGCATCCTGATCCGTACTGACGACAGCGTGCTGCGCCGCCAGCCGGGCAGCGGCAGCCCACAGTTCATCCGGCGCGCGCGCGGCTTCACGCCGACGGCGATTCTGCTAAGCCGCAGTGGCCCGCCAGTGCTGGCACTGGGCGGTTTCTTCAAGAATGCGCTGTGCTTCACGCGGGACGAAGAAGCCTTCCTTTCGCAGCACATCGGCGATCTGGATCGTGTCGCCAATTGCCGCGCGCTCGAAGCTGCGGTCGAGCATCTGCAAGGCTTGCTGCAGGTCCAGCCACAGGCTGTCGCCCACGATCTGCATCCGGATTTCTTCAGCACCCAGCTCGCCTTGCGTCTGGCCGAACGTTGGCAAGTGCCGGCCATCGGCGTGCAGCATCACCACGCCCACATCGCTGCCGTGCTTGCCGAACATCGCATCGCCGAACCAGTGCTGGGCCTCGCGCTCGATGGTGTCGGGCTCGGAACGGATGGCACGGCTTGGGGCGGCGAATTGCTGCGTGTCGAGGGCGCAGGCTTCGAGCGCCTCGGCCATCTGCGGCCCATCGGTTTGCCCGGTGGCGACCGTGCTGCCCGCGAACCCTGGCGCATGGGCGCGGCGGGGCTGGATTTGCTCGGGCGTGGCGACGAAATTGCCACACGCTTCTCGGCTGAGCCGGGTGCTGCGCAGCTGGCGCAGATGCTGGCGCGTGGTGTGCCGCAGACCACCAGCATAGGACGCTGGTTCGATGCCGCCGCCGGCCTGCTCGGCGTGCAGGCGCGCATGAGCTTCGAGGGGCAGGCCGCGATGCGGCTGGAAGGGCTGGCCGAGGCTTACGGCGAACTGCGCCTGAACGAGGCTTTGCATGTTTTGAGCGCGCAGCCCAGCGGCTTGATGCTGGATCTCGCTCCGTTGCTGCTGGATCTACTGAACGAGCCCGATACCGGGCGCGGCGCGGCCCTGTTTCACGCCGCCTTGATCCAGGCACTGGTCGAGTGGGTGGGCGCTGCGGCAGAATCCAGCGGAATCCGCACCGTGGCCTGTGCCGGTGGCTGTTTCCTGAATGCGATACTGGCGCGTGGCTTGCGTCGGGGGCTGGCTGAACGTGGTTTGCAGATGCTGGAGGCGCGTGCCGCGCCGCCCGGCGATGGTGGGCTGGCGCTGGGGCAGGCGTGGGTGGTCCGGCAGCAGATACGCTGAAGATCCGCGTCTGGCAGACTTCTTCAGGCATGGTGTTCTGACAATCAGGTCTGCTCTGCCTGAGCGGATAGGCAGGCTGTAGAGCAAGACTGCGTGTGGCTCTTCGGGATGTTGTGGTTCCGGATCAAAATCCGGTTTGTGGTGAATTGATAAAGGAAGCAAGCCATGTGTCTGGCCATTCCAGCAAGAGTGATTGAACTGTTTGGCGACGATCGCGCGCGCATCGAGCTGTCGGGCGTGCAGAAGGAAATCTCGCTGTCGCTGGTCGAGGACGTCGCGGTCGGCGATTACGTGATCGTCCACGTCGGCTTTGCCATCGGCAAGCTGGACCCGGAAGAGGCGGCACTGACGCTGGCGACTTTTGCTGCGATGTACGCCACGCATGGCGATGAGTTGCCGCTGACTCCGCCCCTGGCTTGAACATGAAATACATCGACGAATTTCGGAATGGGAACGTTGCGCGCGGCCTGGCTGCCGCGATTGCGGCGGAAGTGCAGCCGGGCCGCAGCTATCGCCTGATGGAGTTCTGCGGTGGCCACACCCACGCAATCTCGCGCTACGGCCTGCTTGATCTCTTGCCACCTGCCGTGCAGATGATCCATGGCCCCGGCTGCCCGGTGTGCGTGCTGCCGATCGGGCGTATCGACAGCGCCATTGATCTGGCGCGCGAGCAGGGCGTGATCCTGTGTACTTATGCCGATACGCTGCGCGTGCCGGCCTCCGGCGGTTTGTCGCTGTTGCGCGCCAAGGCGCAGGGCGCGGATGTGCGCATGGTGTATTCCTGTGACGACGCGCTGCGCATCGCACAGGACAATCCGGCGCGCGAAGTCGTTTTCTTCGCCATCGGTTTCGAAACCACCACGCCGATGACTGCCGCCATCATCAAGCAGGCGGCCGCGCTCGATCTGAAGAATTTTTCCGTGTTCTGCAACCATGTGCTCACGCCTGCAGCGATGGTGCATATCATGGAATCCGAAGGCGACCCGGCCGCCGTGGCGCTGGATGGCTTCGTCGGCCCGGCCCACGTCAGCACGGTGATCGGCTCCGGACCTTACGAAGGCTTCGCACAGCATTACAAGAAGCCGGTTGTCATTTCAGGTTTCGAACCGCTGGATGTGCTGCAGTCCGTTCTGATGCTGGTGCGCCAGATCAACGAAGGCCGTGCGCTGGTGGAAAACCAGTTCACGCGGGCAGTGACGCGCGAAGGCAACCGCAAGGCGCAGGCGCTGGTCGCCGAAGTCTTCGAGCTGCGCGAGATGTTCGACTGGCGCGGCCTCGGCGAAGTGCCGCTGAGCGCCTTGAAGATCAAAGAAGCCTTCGTAGCTTTTGATGCGGAGACGCGCTACAGCATTGCCTATCGCCAGGTGCCGGATGCGAAAGCCTGCGAATGCGCGGCAATCCTGCGCGGCCATAAGCATCCGCGCGACTGCAAGGTCTTCGGTACGGCTTGCACGCCGGATCAGCCGATTGGCGCGTGCATGGTTTCGTCGGAGGGCGCGTGTGCGGCGCACTACACCTACGGGCGCCATAAGGAAGCTTCTGCCAGCGAGGTCAAGGCATGAGCTATTCCCGCCCCATCGATTTCAAGAACGGTCGCGTCGACCTGAGCCACGGCAGCGGTGGCCGCGCCATGGCGCAGCTGATCCGCGAGCTCTTCGTTCGCCATTTCGACAACGACTATCTGCGCGCGCAGAACGATGGCGCCTGTTTCCCCTTGCCCGCTGGTGCCGGGCGCATGGTGATGGCGACTGACAGTCACGTGGTCTCGCCGCTGTTCTTTCCCGGCGGCGACATCGGCTGTCTGTCGGTGCACGGCACGGTCAATGACGTGGCGATGACGGGCGGGCAGCCGCTGTACTTGGCGGCGGGTTTCATTCTGGAAGAGGGCTTTCCGCTGGCTGACTTGCAACGCATCGTGATTTCGATGGCGGCGGCGGCGAAAGAGGCGGGCGTGCCCATCGTGACCGGCGACACCAAGGTGGTGGAGCAGGGTAAGGGCGACGGGGTGTTCATCACCACGACCGGTGTAGGCGTCGTGGCGCCGGGCATCGAGCTCGCGCCGCAGCGCATCCGCCCGGGCGACAAGTTGCTGGTCTCGGGTTATCTGGGCGATCACGGCGTGGCGATCATGTCGCTGCGCGAAAACCTGAGTTTCGAGACGGCGATCGAATCCGATACGGCGGCGCTGCATGGGCTGGTGGCGGCCATGCTGGACGCGGTGCCGGGCATCCGCAGCCTTCGCGACCCCACGCGTGGCGGGTTGGCGGCGGTGCTCAACGAATTTGCCGAAGCGGCCGGCTGCGGCATGCTGATTCATGAGAAAGCGATTCCGGTGCGCGGCGCGGTGGCGGCAGCCTGCGAGTTGCTGGGGCTCGATCCGCTCTACGTAGCGAACGAAGGCAAGCTGGTGGCGGTATGTCCGGCCGAGGATGCTGAGCGTTTGCTGGCGGTGATGCGCGCACATCCGCAGGGGCGTGACGCGGCGATCATTGGCGAGGCGATTGTGGATGCCAATGGTTTCGTGCAGATGGAGACGGTGTTTGGCGGGCGGCGGATGGTGGATTGGCTTAGCGGGGAGCAACTGCCGCGGATTTGCTGATTCCGCGCAGAAGCCGCCCTACCTTTGTAGACTTCGGCTTGCCGTACTGCTTGTACTGTCTGCGCCTCGTCTTCGCGGCAGAGCGGCTTCTGCGCGGAATTGGGTGGTGCTGCCAGACGTGATACATCATCTGCCTGAAAAGCCGCGCCCCGCCTGAGTCTGCAGCATGCCTTGCTGCAGACTCAGGCGGGGCGCGGCTCTTCGAGGGTACTGCTTAAAGCTGCGAGCCGTCTTCGACCGGGTTGATGTAGGCGAAGGGCAGGCCGACGAAGACGACGCCGCCGACAATATTGCCCAGCGTGCTGAATACCAGGTTGTAGAGGGCGTCGTTCAGGGCGAGCTGACCGTTGCCGAGCAGGGACATGGAGAAAGTGCCCATGTTGGCGATCGAGTGCTCGAAGCCCAGATACAGGAAGATGAAGACGACCAGGATCAGCACCATGATCTTGGCGATGTCGTCCTTGCAGCGCAGTGCGAGACGCACGGCCAGACACACCACCCAGTTGGCCAGGATGCCCTTGAAGAAAATCACCGAGGCCGCCTGATGTGCCTTGTGCATGGCGCCTTCATACAGCGCATGGTCGGCGGGCAGGCTGCCGAGGGTGCCGGCGCCGTAGAGCAGGCCGGCGACGATCAGGGCACCGATGAAGTTGCCCAGATAGCAAGCGATCCAAAGAACGGCGGATTGTCCCCAGCTGGTTTGTCCCTCGGCCGAGGAGACGGCGAGATACATGTTGTTGCTGGTGAACAGCTCGGCATTGGTGAATACGATGATGGTCAGGCCGACACCGAAGAAGGCCGAGGCGATGACCTTGCCGAAGCTGACGTCGTGCAGGTTCTGGATCAGTGACCAGTAGGTGAACAGCACGATGGACAGATACATGCCGGCGAGGATCGAGCGGGTCAGGTAACGGCCGGGATCGTGCTGCAGCAGGGAGAATTTGCGAACACCGCTTTCTGCGGCCTTTTCGACATAGGAACGATCAATCATTGTGATTTTCTCCGGGGGTGTTGGTACTGACGGGGGCGATTCAAGCACATGCACAGGCGCTGCTCCAGCGCAGGTGTCGGACAGGATTTGCTAATCAACGTTGCTTTGATGCGGTGCAAACCTCTGTTGCGTGATGACGATGAAGCACACAAGTTGTTTTTATCGGCGAATTTTCTGTCTTTATTAGCCAAGGTTGACGGGAACCAAATACTAGCGTGACAAGGCACGTTGTAATGCACGGCGCTTTTGTTCCGTGCCGCGCAAAAAAAGACGAATTTCTGGCACGGGAGCAGGGCGAGGTCGGCGCAGACCGGATGCCGGCAAAGCCCTATCGCACAAGGAGGAAGGCTGGATGAACCGCTTCGTGATCGCGGAACCTGCGCGTTGCAATGGCTGCAATACGTGCATGGCCGCCTGTTCCGTGGTGCACAAGGCTGCGGGTTTGCAGAGTTTTCCGCGCCTGACGGTGGTGCGGCATGGCGACAGGACTGCGCCCGTACTGTGTCGTCACTGTGACGATGCGCCGTGTGCCCAGGTTTGTCCGGTTAATGCCATTACGCAAACCGGTGATGCCGTGGTGCTCAACGAGACTCTGTGCATCGGCTGCAAATTGTGCGCAATTGTCTGTCCCTTTGGCGCGATTACACCCGCCGGCACGCCGAGCAGCGGTGTGGTGTCGATGGGGCAAAGTTATATCTCTCCGAATATGCTGACCGTGACGGAGCCTGGTGCTGCAGGTACCGACAGCTCGGCGACATTGCATCCCATTCTGGTGTCGTCGATTGGCGTGCGCAGCATTGCAGTCAAATGTGATCTGTGTGACTTCCGTGCCGAAGGGCCGGAGTGCGTGCGCGTCTGTCCGACCAGCGCCCTGTTTGCCGTGGATGATCAGACTTTGAACCAGACCAGCGATACCAAGCGTCAGCAAGCGGCCGTGGCGCTGGCTTCTCCTCTGACGTTCATCGCCCCGCAGGAGCAAAAATGAATACCACTCCACTCGGCTTCTTGTTGATTTCGGTGGCCTTGTATCTGGCGGGGGCCTTGGCATCGGTGCTGATGTCGCGGCGCGAGCAATTGGCTATCCTGATTTCAGGCGTGGCAGGGATCCTCGGCGGCGCGGCAGGGATTGCGGCGGCATTGCCGATCCTGCTGGGCGGCGCGACACAATTGTTCGCCGCCGCAGGCCCATTTCCATTTGCGCACTTCGTGTTGCGGCTCGATCCGCTGGCGGCCTTGATGGTGTTCGTGATCTCGCTGCTGGTGCTGGTGTGTTCGCTGTATTCGCTGGCCTATGTGCGCGAATACGCCGGGCGTGGTGCTTGGGCGATGGGCTTCTTCATGAATGTCTTCGTCGCCTCAATGGTGGCGCTGATGGTCGTCGATAACGCCTTCTATTTCCTGATCTTCTTCGAGATGATGTCGCTGGCCTCCTATTTCCTGGTGATCTTCGATCAGGATAAAGAGGCTGTGAGCGCAGGTTTCCTGTATTTCCTGATCGCGCATGCCGGCTCGGTGCTGATCATGGCGGCCTTCTTCCTTCTCTATGGCCGCAGTGGCAGTCTCGATTTCGAGAGTTTCCGCGCGCTGCACCTGACCGGCCCGCTGGCCTCAGTGGTGTTCCTGCTGGCCTTCTTCGGTTTCGGCGCCAAGGCCGGTATGGTGCCGCTGCACAGCTGGCTGCCACGCGCTCACCCGGCCGCGCCTTCGCATGCATCGGCGCTGATGTCGGGCGTGATGGTGAAGATTGGCGTGTTCGGGATCATCAAGGTGGGTATCGATCTGCTGGGCGCGAACACGAGCTGGTGGGGCATGCTGGTGTTGGCCATTGGCGGCATATCGGCCGTGCTGGGCGTGCTCTACGCGCTGGCTGAAAAGGATCTCAAACGCTTGCTGGCTTATTCCACCGTCGAGAACGTCGGCATTATCCTGATGGGCGTCGGTGCTGGCATGATCGGGCTGGCCACGCACAACACGGCGCTTGCGGTGGTGGGCTTGCTGGCTGGCTTCTATCATCTGCTCAATCACGCGGTTTTCAAGGGCTTGTTGTTCCTGGGCGCAGGCTCCATCCTGTATCGCACGCATACCAAGGACATGGACAAACTGGGCGGACTGGCGACGCGCATGCCCTGGACGGCAGGCGCTTTCCTGGTCGGCGCGATGGCAATCTCGGCCTTGCCGCCGCTGAATGGTTTCGTCAGCGAGTGGTTTACCTATCAGGCCTTGTTCTCGATGGGTTCTTCGGGCTCTGACGTCGCCGTGCGCATGGCCGGGCCGGTGGGCATGGTGATGCTGGCGATTACCGGTGCGCTGGCGGCGATGTGTTTCGTCAAGGCTTATGGTCTGAGTTTCTCCGGTCTGCCGCGCAGCGAGCATGCTGATCACGCGAAAGAAGCTCCGCTACCGATGGTGGCGGCCATGGCCTTGCTGGCGCTGCTGATTGTGGCGCTCGGTGTCGGTGCGCCGCTGGTGGCTCCGGTGATGGCGGGCGTGGCGAATTCTTTGATAAATGGAGTTGTGCCAGTCGTCGCACAAGGCGTCTCGGTGTTCCCCGGCAATCCGCAGCAAGCGCTGTTGTCCACGCCGCTGCTGGCCTTGCTGCTGCTCGCGATTCCGGTCTTGCCGTTGTTGCTGGTGGCCGGGCTCAAGGGCGCACGTCTGGCACGTCGGCATGGCGGCGATGCCTGGGCTTGCGGCTATGCGCAGGAACAGATCATGACGGCGTCTTCACATGGCTTTACCCAGCCGATGGGTGTGATGTTTGCGCCGCTGTATCGCCTGCGTGAAATCCTTGATCCCTCACGTGCTGCGCAGCGTTCGCTGCAATGGACGATTGATGCGGCGACGCGTCTTGAGCCGGTCTGGGATGCAAGGGTGGTCAATCGCATCGTGGATCTGGTGCAGTGGATCGGGGGCAAGGTGCAGTGGCTGCAGCATGGCGACTTCCGCATCTACTGCCTCTATGTCGTCGTGACGCTGGTCGTCCTTCTTCTCATTGCGGTCTAGGAGCCAGTCATGCCGAGTTTCGATATGTTGTTCCTCGCCATCCTGCAAGCACTGGTGCTGCTGGCCATCGCGCCGCTGATGACCGGTGTTTCGCGGATGATTCGCGCCCGCATGCATTCCCGCCGTGGTCCCGGCGTGCTGCAGGATTATCGCGACATCATCAAGCTGCTGAAGCGTCAGGACGTGGCGCCTGCGTCAGCCGGATTTGTGTTTCAGGTGACGCCTTATGTCGTGATCAGTTCCATGTTGCTGTTGGCGATGGCCTTGCCGGTATTCACGCGTCACTCGCCGGTGGGTGCGATCGCCGATCTGATTACCTTCGCGTATGTCTTTGCTCTGGCGCGGTTTTTCTTTGCGCTCTCGGGCCTGGATTCCGGCAGCTCGTTTGCCGGCATTGGCGCGAGCCGCGAGCTGACGATGGGCGTGCTGGTCGAGCCGACCATGATCCTGTCGCTGGTGGTGGTGGCGCTGGTCGAAGGCAGTACCAATCTGGGCAGTATCAGTGCTTCGATTGCCGGCGGCTATCTGCAGGCACCGATGGCGATCCTGCTGGCGCTGGCGGCGTTTGCCTTCAGTGTGTTCATCGAGATGGGCAAGCTGCCTTTCGACATGGCCGAAGCCGAGCAGGAGCTTCAGGAAGGACCGCTGACGGAGTATTCGGGGTCGTCGCTGGCGGTGCTGAAACTTGGCTTGGGCCTCAAGAAGATCGTGCTGGCGCAGTTCCTGATTGGCGTATTCCTGCCCTTCGGCATTCTGGAAACGCTGAGCGGCCTGTCGTTTCTGATGGCGGCAGTGATCCTGCCGCTGAAGCTGCTGGTCATTTTCGTGGCGGCCGGACTGATCGAGAACAGCATGGCGCGTGGGCGCTTCCTGCTGACTTCACGTGTGACCTGGATCGGCTTCGGCTTTGCCGTGCTGGCGTTTATGTTCTATCTCACGGGGCTCTGACAAGATCATGGAGAACATTGCACTCGCGATCATCCTGTTGCCCTTTGCTGGCGCGGCCATCACGGCGCTCTGCCCGCAACGGGTAGCGAAGTGGGTCGCCTTGCTGTTTGGCGCGCTGGCATCGGCTTGCGTAATCAAGCTGGCTATCGATTTCAATCAAGCCGACAAGCTGGCCAGTTCATTCGACTTGCTGTCTTACGGTAGTACGCTGCTGATGGGGCTGACTGTCGACCGGATCAGCGTGCTGGTGGCGCTTGCCGTGGTCGTGCTGGGGCTTCTGGTTCTCGTGTATTCCACGGCCTATCTCAGCTCGGGCAATCGCGAGCATCCTCACGAGGGGCGGCCGCGTTATTACGCCTTCCTGCTGTTGTTCATCGGCGCGATGGCCGGCCTGGTGTTGTCATCGACCATCGTCGGGCAATTGATATTCTTTGAAATCACAGGCGCCTGCTCCTGGGGGCTGATCGGTTATTACGAGAAACCCAAGGCGCTGAAGTCGGCCCTCAAGGCGTTGCTGATCACTCACATCGCCTCGATCGGGCTCTACTTCGCGGCGGCCTGGCTGTTCATGGAGACAGGCACCTTCGCGCTGAGCTCGCTGGCCAATCTGGGCGAGGGCGCCAAGATTGCCGTGTTCCTCGGTATTCTGGTTGCGGCTTGGGGTAAGTCGGCGCAATTGCCCTTGCACGCCTGGCTGCCTGATGCGATGGAAGCCCCGACACCGATCTCCGCGTATCTGCATGCCGCTTCGATGGTCAAGGTGGGCGTCTATATCTTCGCTCGCGCCATTTTCTCGGCCGGGACGGTACCCGAAGTGATCGGCTGGATCGGCACGATCATGGCCGTGATCACGATGATCTATGGTTTCCTGATGTATCTGCCGCAGAAAGACATGAAGCGTCTGCTGGCGTATTCGACGATGACGCAGTTGTCGCTGATTTTCATGGCCTTATCGCTGTCGATCTTTGGTTCGAAGATGGCCTTCAACGGCGGCGTCGCGCACATTTTCAATCATGCCTTTGCCAAGAGCCTGTTCTTCCTTGTGGCAGGTGCGCTCAGCTATTCCTGCGGCACCCGCATGTTGCCTTCGGTGCGTGGCTTGCTGCGTCACATGCCTTTGCTGGGAATCGGTTTCTGCATCGCGGCGCTCTCCATTACCGGGGTGCCGCCCTTCAACGGGTTTTTCAGCAAGTTCCCGATTTTTACGGCGGGCTTCCAGTTGTCCAGTGAGCATCTGCTGCTCTTGCCTTTCGTAGTGCTGGCCTTGCTGGAATCGGTGGCAAGTTTCGCCTGGTTCCTGCGCTGGTTCGGTGAAACAACTCCCGGTGAGGCGTCTGAGGCGGTGGCAAATGCCGCACCGGTTCCGCTGGCAATCCAGCTTGTGTTGAGCGTGCTGATCGTCATGTGCGTCGCCTCAAGCTTCATTGCTGCTTCCTGGCTCGGATAAGGGATTCGTCATGAATGGAACGTTGATAGTCAATTCGCTGGCGGGCTTGCTGATCGTTACCTCGCTGCTGGTGACCGGTGCCCGCAGCACGCGGCAGGCCGCCAAGTTGTATGCCTTGCAGTCCATGGTGCTGGTGCTGATTTTCCTGGCGCTGGCGGTCTCGCACGGTGCGCACGAGCTTTACTGGTGGGGTGCCTCGGCGTTCATCACCAAGGTGGTGCTGGTGCCACTGATCATGCTGCGCGCATTGGGCTCATTGCCGGAAACCGAAGACTTGCCGGGGGTGTTGAGTCCGGCCTGGCTGGTCATGGTCGCGGCGGTGATTGTGGGCTTGTCCTGCTATGCCGTTTCCTCGGTGCAGCTGGCGGTGGTGGCGCAACTCAAACCCGCGTTGGGCGTGTCGCTGGGGCACTTCATGCTCGGGCTGGTCTGCATCGTGAGTCAGCGCAACATCCTCAAGCAGATCTTCGGTTACTGCCTGATGGAGAACGGCGCGCACCTGACTCTGGCCTTGCTCGCCTACAAGGCGCCGGAGCTGGTCGAGGTCGGCATCGCGACGGATGCGGTCTTTGCGGTGCTCATCATGGTCGTGCTGGCCAGAAAAATTCACCATACGCTGCACACGCTTGACGTGAGGCAACTCACGGCCTTGAAGGGCTGACAACATGATTCCCATGGAACTTCTTTCCACTCTTCTGCTGATTCCCTTTGTGACCGCGCTGCTGGCGTTCGCCGCGCGCTGGACTGGATCCGCTGCGCGCCCTCTGGTGACTCTGATTCATGGCGTCGGGATTGCCTTGTTGCTGCTGCTCTCGCTGTTTGTCGTGGGGCAGGTGCTGACGCAAGGGTCCTTGTCGGCGCTGCACGACTGGGTCTATGTGGATGCGCTGGGGGCGGTCTTTCTGGCTTTGATCGGTATCGTCGGTTTCCTGACCGGGCTGTACTCGATTGGCTACATGAACCACGAGTTCGAGCACGGTGAGCTGGACGCCAAAAAGCTGTGTAGCTACTACGGCATTTTCAATCTGTTCATTTTCACCATGTTGCTGGCTGCGACGGCCAACAACATCATCATGATGTGGGTGGCAATTGAGGCGACGACGCTGGGCTCGGTATTTCTGGTCGGTTTCTACGGCAAGCCTTCGTCGCTGGAAGCGGCTTGGAAATACGTCATTATCTGTACGGTTGGCGTGGCTTTCGGCCTGTATGGCGTGGTGCTGGTGTACTCCAACGCGGTCAGCATTCTGCCGCAAAGCGGCGATGCGGCTTACTGGACGGTACTGCTGGCGCAGGCCAAGTCTCTTGATCCTACGCTCATGAAGCTGGCCTTCGTGTTCGTGTTGATCGGCTTCGGCACCAAGGCGGGCCTGTTCCCGATGCATGCCTGGCTGCCGGATGCTCACTCCGAAGCGCCCAGTCCGGTCAGCGCGCTGCTGTCGGCTGTGTTGCTCAACTGCGCAATGCTGATCGTGGTGCGCTTCTACATGATCGTGTCCAAAACCATTGGCCCGGCGTTTCCGCAGATGTTGCTGTTGGTGTTTGGTCTGATGTCGATCACGGTGGCGGCTTTTTTCATCATCGTGCAGCGCGACATGAAGCGTCTGCTGGCCTACTCCAGCGTCGAAAACATGGGGCTGATCGCGCTGGCGTTCGGCATCGGCGGCCCGCTCGGCGTGTTGGCTGCTCTATTCCATACGGTGAATCACAGCCTTGCCAAGGCTTTGTTGTTCTGTGGCTCGGGCAACGTGCTGCTGAAGTACGGCACGCCAAACATGGATACCGTGAAGGGCGTGCTCAAGACGGCTCCGCTGACCGGCGTGATGCTGACGGCCGGTGCTCTGGCGCTAGGCGGCGTGCCACCCTTCAATGTGTTTGTCAGCGAATTCATGGTGATTACAGCCGGCATCAAGGGCGGCCATGTGCTGCTCATGGTGGTCTTGCTGTTGCTGCTGACTGTGGTGCTGGCGGGGCTGGTGCGCATGGTGGCGAGTACGGTATTCGGCCCGGCACCTGACAACGTGAAGAAGGGCGAAGCCGGGGTGCTGACCTTGGCACCAATGGTCATCCTGTTGGCACTGATGCTGGTCATGGGGATTCGCGCGCCGGAGCCCGTTGTGAGATTGCTCGATAGTGCGGCCAAAGTGGTACTGATTGGCAGCGATGAAATGAAACCAGAAATGCCGGTCCAGGCGCTTGCGCCGGAAGCCGTGCTGCCCGCAGCGGCTAATTGATTAGCGCCATCGCAGGCGAGGAGACGACAAGAAATGTTCGTATCGGATCAATCCAGAATTGGGCGAAATTACATCGCCGGACTGAGAGAAAAGTTTCCCTCGGCGGTCATTGATGAAGAATGGCAAACCGCTGACCAGGTGACGGTCACGGTTAAACCCAATTCCCTGCCGGATGTGGTGGCGTGGCTGTATTACGATCAGGGTGGCTGGCTGTCAGTACTGTTCGGCAATGACGAACGTCCTTTGAATGGTCACTTCGCGGTCTATTACGTGCTTTCGATGGAAGGCATCGTCAAGAGCTGGGTGATCGTGAAAGTGCTGGTCGATGCCGTCGCGCAGGAGTATCCCTCGGTTACGCCGAAGGTGCCGGCGGCGGTCTGGGGCGAGCGCGAAGTGCGCGACATGTATGGCCTGCGTGCGGTCGGCTTGCCGGACGAGCGCCGCCTTGTGCTGCCGGATGACTGGCCTGAGGATTTGCATCCGCTGCGCAAGGATACGATGGCCTATAACCAGCGTCCTGCGCCGACGTCCGATACCGAGACCTACCAGTTCGTCAATGATGGTGGCGAGAGCCGCGTGGTGCCTCTGGGGCCGCTGCACATCACATCTGACGAGCCGGGCCATTTCCGTCTCTTCGTGGATGGTGAAGATATTGTCGATGCCGATTACCGCATGTTCTACGTGCACCGCGGCATGGAAAAGCTCGCCGAGACCCGCATGGGCTACGACGAAGTCACTTTCTTGGCCGACCGTGTGTGCGGCATCTGCGGCTTCACCCACAGCGTGGCCTACGCCACTTCTGTTGAAAATGCGCTTGGAATTGTCGTGCCGCCGCGCGCGCAGGCGATCCGAAGTGTTTTCCTTGAAGTCGAACGTCTGCATAGCCATCTGCTGAACATTGGGTTGGCCAGTCATTTCGTGGGCTTCGACACGGGCTTCATGCAGTTCTTCCGGATACGCGAAAAGGCCATGACCATGGCCGAATTGCTGACCGGTGCGCGCAAGACCTACGGCATGAATCTGATCGGAGGCGTGCGCCGCGACATCCTCAAGGATCAGCGTACCAAGACACTGAAACTGATTGCCGAGCTGCGTGCAGAAGTGACTCCGCTGGTCGAGATGCTGCTGGAAACCCCGAATCTGAAGCAGCGCACGCAAGGCGTCGGTCGTCTCGACCCCAAGATTGCGCGCGATTTCAGCCCGGTCGGCCCCCTGATTCGTGCCAGTGGTTTTGCCCGCGATATTCGCCGGGATCACCCCTACGCCGCCTACGCAGATCTGCCCTTCGATCTGCACGTGATGGATGGCTGTGACGTGCTCTCGCGGGTTCTGATTCGCGTGAAAGAGTTCTACGATTCGCTGAACATTATCGAGCACGTGCTGAACAACATGCCGGAAGGTCCAATTCTGGTCGAAGGTTTTGCCTATCGCCCGCACGCCTTTGCTCTGGGTTATGCCGAAGCGCCGCGCGGCGAAGACATCCACTGGAGCATGATCGGCGACAACCAGAAACTGTACCGTTGGCGCTGTCGTGCGCCGACCTATGCCAACTGGCCGCCATTGCGCTACATGCTCCGTGGTAACACGATTTCTGACGCTCCGCTGATCGTGGCTAGTATCGACCCCTGCTATTCCTGTACCGACCGCGTCACGCTGGTCGACGTGAATAAAGGGAAATCCATGACCGTTCCGTACAAGGAAATTGAAAGGTACGGTCGCGAACGCAAGAACTCGCCGCTCAAGTAAGGGGCCGATTGATGTTCAAGCTACTCAAGATCATTAGCAAGGCAGGCGAGGCAACGGAGAAGTATCCGTTCGCACCGATGCCGATCAGTCCGGGTTTTCGTGGGAAGCCCGAATACAAGGCCGAGCAGTGCATCGCCTGTGCGGCGTGTGTGACGGCTTGTCCGCCGAATGCGCTGTCGATGCGCACCAATACGGCGGAAGGCAAGCGAACCTGGCAATTGAACCTCGGTCGCTGTATCTTCTGTGGCCGCTGTGAGGAAGTTTGCCCGACTCACGCCATTGTCCTGTCGCCAGACTTCGAGCTGGCGGTGGGCAACAAGCAGGATCTGTTGCAGACAGCCTGCTTCTCGCTGACGGATTGCGCAGCCTGCGGCACGCCTTTCGCACCGACCAAGGAAATCGATTATGCCGTGGCGCTGATGGTTCAGAGCGGCTTGTCCGCGTCTGAAGCCGTCGCCATGCGTGCGCATTTTGAAACTTGCCCGGACTGCAAGCGCAAGCTGGCGCTCGCCAGTGTTGAACCGGGACAGTATTTGAGAAGAGGGAATCCGTGACATGAATGCTCCCGTCCAGTTCGCTCCCAAGAATAGCCAGGGCATGCCCGTTCCGATCAGCGAGAGCGAGCATATTGCCCAGCTCAAGCAGACCTTGTTGGGCGATATCCAGCGCTCGGCCTATGTGTATCGGGTCGATTGTGGTGGCTGCAATGGCTGTGAGATCGAGATTTTTTCGGCCATCACGCCGGTCTTTGATGCCGAGCGCTTCGGTATCAAGGTGGTGGCGTCGCCACGCCATGCCGACATCCTGTTGTTTACCGGGGCGGTGACGCGTTCGATGCGCATGCCGGCCATCCGGGCTTATCGTGCGGCGCCAGATCCGAAGATCGTGGTGTCGTATGGCGCCTGTGGTTGCAGCGGCGGCATCTTCCATGACCTCTACAGCGTCTGGGGTGGTACCGATCAGATTGTGCCGGTCGATGTTTATATTCCCGGCTGCCCGCCGACCCCCGCGGCCACGATTTACGGTTTCGCGGTCGCGCTGGGGCTGCTCAGTCAGAAGCTCAAGGGCACGCATCACGAAGAGGTTCCAGGCGAACTGGCCAGTTTGCGTCACCCCGGCGTTCCGCTCGATGTGCGCGTACTGTTGGAGCGGGAAGCCCGGCGCATGGCGGGCTATCTGCACGGCGGGCAGATTGCGGATGATTTCATGGGATTGCTGGCCTCCGCCGGAACGCCTCAGAACTTCGAAACGCAGGTGCATCAGCACTTGGCCAGCAAGGACGATCCACGCCTGAGCGAGATTTTTGGAAGATTGCAGGTGCTTTGCTCATCAGCTATCGGCGCTAGTCCGACATGAGCGGCAAGGTCATTTTCTATCAGCTTGGCCAGAAATTTCTGGATCGCCAGGAGGATATGCCGGACGAGGCGAAGCAGGTGGTGTATTACTCGCTGGCCATCGGTCATCACATCGGGGTGATTGATTGCCTCAAGCCGATTCTGGAGTGCCCTTTGCCGGGGTACGAGCAGTGGATTGCCCGACTGCCCGCCGGGGATGCGCGGAGCAAGCTGGAAGGGCTTCTGAAATGGGGCGAAATCACCATCGACAGTACCCACACGCACATGCTGGCGAGTGCGCTTGAAGCGGCGCGTGACCAGTTTTCAGCTGAAGAGGCGCAGTGGGCCGGGCAGTTGATTCAATCGCTGGCTGCGATCGAAGCTGAGCCCGCGATTTACCTGATTGCGAAGCGGCGCGATGCATAAAGTCATTTTGACCGTCGGCAACAGCATGATGGGCGATGACGGGGCAGGGCCGCTGCTGGCAGAGCTGCTGACCAAAGCGCCTGCATCGGGCTGGACCGTGATTGATGGCGGTTCGGCGCCCGAGAACGTGGCGCACCAGGTGCAGGAACTGGCGCCCCAACTGGTGGTGGTTGTTGATGCGGCCGACATCAATCTTGAGCCCGGCGCAGTGCGATTGATCGACGATGCTTGCATCGCCGACATGTTCATCATGACCACGCATAATCTGCCGCTGAGTTTCCTGATCGAACGTCTCAGGGAAACCGTGCCGGAGGTGCTCTTCCTCGGCATTCAACCCGACGTGGTTGTCTTTGGTTTTCCGATGACCGATCCGGTTCGGTTGGCGGTGGAGGCCATACATGCGGACTTGTGTTCAGGGCAGGCGCCGCAAGCTTACGCCAGGCTGTAAAGCTACTCTGGTCGGCGCTCTTCGGTGTGGGTTGTGTGGAGATGATTGTTCCGCCAGGCTGTGCAGGCACATTGCTTGAAGATCTTTGTCTGGTGGGGCTCTTCGATGCACGCTCAGGTGCCGTTGGTTTGCTGCCGTTATAGTGCTCAAGAATTCTGCGAGAGGAATCCGGCATGTTTGAGCAGACGCCCGAGTTGGGTACCGCCCAGTTGTTTGCGATTGCCCTGCTGATCGGTGCGCTGGTCGGCACCGAGCGCGAGAAGAAAAAGGTCGACACCCAGCGCCCGTCTTTTGCGGGCATCCGCACCTTCATGCTGCTCTCCGAGGCCGGCGCTCTGTCGGCCTGGTTGTCGGTACAGACGAGCATGCCGCTGATTTTTGGCGTGACGCTGACGGGCTTGCTGATCCTGATCGCCTCGGCCTATCTGCTGGAGAAGCGCGCTGACCCGGCTTCGGTCGGCCTGACGACCGAATTGGCTGCACTAACGGTATTCCTGCTTGGCGCGGCCGTCATGTTCGGGCACGCGGCGGTGGCGGTGGGGCTCGCGGTGGTGAACACCTCCTTGCTGGCCTTCAAGGATCCGCTGCATGGCGCAGTGCAGAAACTGGGCAAGGAAGATATTTTTGCCGGTCTCAAGCTGCTGATCGCCAGCTTCATCGTGCTGCCCCTCTTGCCACATCAGGCCATCGATCCTTGGAACGCGCTGAATCCTTACAAGCTGTGGTTGCTGGTGGTGCTGATCTCGGCGCTGTCGCTGATCGGCTACGTTGCCACGCGCTGGCTGGGCAGCGCACGCGGTGTTGCGGTCACCGGTTTGACCGGTGGGCTGGTGTCATCCACCGCCGTCACCTTGTCGATGGCGCGCGAGAGCCGTGCGGGGGGCGAGGCTGTGAAGGATGATGCCTATGCGGCTGGCGTGCTGATGGCTTGGATCGTGATGTTCGCGCGCGTGCTGGGGATGGTGGCGCTGCTCAATCCCAGCCTGCTGAAGCCGCTGCTGTGGCCGTTTGGCGCGATGCTGGCGGTGAATGTCGGCTTTGCCGGCTGGCATTACCTGCGCAGCCTGAGCGCTGCCGGGCATCAGGCCGACACGATGGGCGAGGTGCCTCTGAAAAATCCGTTCAGCCTGTGGGCGGCCACCAAATTCGGTTTGCTTTTTGCCGTCGTGTTGTTGATGGTCGAGATCGCCCGGCGCAGTTTCTCGACGGCCGGGCTGATGTATGTGGCCGTGCTGGCGGGCACCACCGATGTGGATGCGATTACCTTGTCGATGGTGGATTTTGCGCGTGAGCCGGGGCTGCTCGGGACTGCCGCGCAGGCCGTCGTGGCCGGCGTGCTCTCCAATACCGTGGTCAAGGCAGGGCTGACGGTGGTGCTGGGCAGTCGTGGTCTGGCGCGGCGCATGATCATCGCAACCGTGGCGATGATGGCGGCTGGCTTGTTGGCGATCTGGCTGGTCTGATCAGCCTTTGGCGACTTTGCCGAGCTGTTTTTTGAGTGCCGTGGCGCTGCTGACTTGTTGATCGACGATGCGCGCGACATTGCCGCAGACGAGGTCGCACAGGTCGAAGGTTGCTGCATCGGCTATACCGTAGAAGACGGCCGTGCCGTGCGCGGCGCGGGTGACGAGGCCGGATTCGAAGAGCAGGGCCAGGTGTTTCGAGACGTTGGCCTGGCCGCAGCCGGTCAGTTCGGTGATCTGGCCGACGTTCTTCTCGCCGTCGCGCAAGGTGTTGAGGATGCGCAACCGGGTCGGCTCGGAGAGCGCACGGAAATAGGTTGCGACGTGAGTGAGGGCGGATTCGTCCAGTGCCTGCATGCAGAAGTGTCCTTGTGTTGAGCCTGCGTCCATGGCTGTTGTCCTCATTATATTGCGTGTTCGGAAATTTTCTTTGATTGACAATATAACTATGTGGTTATAAGGTAGATAAAGTCAAATTCATTTCGCGGGAGGAAGCCATGTGGGTCAAGTTGCTGGGGAGCATTGTGGTGCTTGCGCTGGGCGCGGGCAGCACGTTAGCGGCTGATCCGCTGGCGACGGCGGACGTCGCTTTGCGCCAGGTGCCCACGGCCTATGCCACCGATGGCTTGGTGCAGGCCGTACGCCAGAGCCAGATCGCGGCGCAGGTGCCGGGCCGGATCTTGCAGGTAGCCGTGAAGGCTGGTGATCGCGTGGCGGCCGGGCAGTTTCTGCTGCGCATTGATGACCGTGAGCAGGCGCAGAACGTGGCGGGCCAGCAGGCGCAGGTTGCCGCAGCACAGGCGCAACTGGCGAACGCCGAGGCCAACCTGACGCGCACGCGCGAATTGGTGACAAAGAAATTCATGAGTTCGGCCACCCTGGATCAGGCCGAGGCGCAGGCGCGTTCGGCGCGTGCGCAGGTTAGTGCTCTGCAGGCGGGCGCCGGTGCGGCCAGCGCGGGACGCAGCCACACGGTGATCAGCGCGCCGTATGCGGGCGTGATTTCGGCTGTGAATATCGAGCAGGGCGACATGGCGTCGCCTGGCGTGCCGCTGATGACGCTGTACGCGCCGGGTGATTTGCGGGTGTTGGCGCAGGTGCCGCAGGCGCGGCTGGCTGCGGTGCGCAGCCAGAGCCGGGCGCAGATCGAGGTGGCGCCGGGCAAATGGCTGGCCGCTGGCGCGGTGAAGCTGATGCCCGCTGCCGACGCGGCAACCCAGAGTACCGAAGTGCGTCTGGAGCAGATCCCGCAGGAGGGTTTGCTGCCTGGCGCCTCGGTGCGCGTGCTGCTGGCCACGGGCGAAGCACAGCGTCTGGTGATTCCGAATGCGGCGGTGTTGCATCGCGGCGAACTGGTTGCGGCTTATGTGCAAACTGCGGATGGCCGCTTCCTGCAGCGTTTGCTGCGTTTGGGTGAGCAGTTTGGCGCAGCCGGTGTCGAGGTGCTGGCTGGGCTGAGCGTGGGTGAAAAAGTCGCGCTTGATCCGGTGCGGGCGGGGATGGCGCGATGAACCCGAAAACCACATTGGGAATTTCCGGGCGCATTACTGCTCTGTTTCAGGACAATGCGATCACTCCGCTGCTGGCCCTGGTTTTGTTCCTGCTGGGGGTGTTTGCCGTCGGCGTGACGCCGCGCGAGGAGGAGCCGCAGATCGACGTAACCATGGCGAACGTGTTGGTGGCTTTTCCCGGCGCCTCTGTGGGCGATGTCGAGTCCATGATCGCTACGCCGGCCGAGCAGGTGCTCTCGCGCATGCCGGGGGTGGAGCACGTGATGTCCGTGTCGCAACCGGGGCAGGCCATCATCACGGTGCAGTTCAAGGTCGGCGTGCCGCGCAGCGAAGCGCTGGTGCGGCTGCACGACACCCTGCAGAGCAATCGCGACTGGCTGCCGCGCAATCTGGGTGCGCAGGAACCAGTTGTCAAACCGTCCGGCATCGACGATGTGCCGGTGCTGGGCCTGACCCTGTTCTCGCGCGACGAAAAAATCTCGGCCTTCGATCTGGAACGCGTTGCGCATGCGCTGGAGGTGGAGCTCAAGCGCGTGCCGGGCAGTCGCGACATCCGCACGATTGGCGGACCGGGCCAGGCCGTGAATGTGTACATGGATGCGGATCGCATGCGCCGCGCCGGGGTGTCGGTCGGCCAGATTCAGGCGGCCTTGAATCTGCGCAACGCGGGCGGGCCATCCGGTGCTTTGGTTGAGGCGAATCGGCGTCTGGTCGTTGAGACCACGAGCTTCCTGCAGTCGGCGCAGGACGTGGCCGAAGTGGTGCTGACCGTGCGCGCCGGCAAGCCGGTGTTTCTGGGTGATGTGGCGCGCGTGGAAGCCGGTGCGCCGCAGGCTGAACGCTATGTCTGGCATGGCGTGGTGGAGCAGGGTAAGGCGACTGAATACCCGGCGGTGACGCTGCAGGTCACCAAGAAACCGGGCGAGAATGCGGTGGACGTGACTGATCGCCTGCTGGCGCGCGTCGAGGCGCTGCGCAACACGGTGCTGCCGGCCAGTGTTGAGGTCACGGTAACGCGCAACTACGGCGAAACCGCCAATGACAAGTCGCAGAAACTGATCCAGAAGCTGCTCTTTGCCACGCTATCCGTGGTCGTGCTTGTGTGGCTGGCGCTGGGCCGGCGCGAGGCGGTGATTGTCGGCGTGGCGGTGATTCTGACCCTGGCAGCGACTTTGTTCGCAAGCTGGGCCTGGGGCTTCACGCTGAATCGCGTCTCCTTGTTCGCGTTGATATTTTCCATTGGCATTCTTGTGGACGATGCCATCGTCGTGGTCGAAAACATTCATCGCCACCGCCTGCTTGATCCGCACGCCAGTTTTTTCGAGCTGATGCCGCGCGCGGTCGATGAGGTGGGTAGCCCGACCATTCTGGCCACACTGACCGTGATCGCCGCGCTGTTGCCGATGGCCTTTGTTACCGGCTTGATGGGCCCCTACATGGCGCCGATCCCGATCAATGCCAGCCTTGGCATGCTGATCTCGCTGGCGGTGGCCTTTGTGGTGACGCCCTGGCTGGCTGGCAAGCTGATGGCTCATGTGGCGCATGCCAGTCCGGAGAACGGCTCTCAGCCTGCCTCTCGGCTGCATGTGCTCGCAGAGCGCCTGTTTACGCCATTCTTCGATCCGCGGCGGGGTGCGCGCAATCGTCTGCTGCTGTGGCTAGGCGTTCTCGCCCTGATCCTGATTTCGCTGGCCCTGCCAGTGGGCAAGCTGGTGATTCTGAAGATGCTGCCCTTCGACAACAAGAGCGAATTCCAGGTGATGGTGGAGTTGCCCGCCGGCACGCCCTTGGAGCGTACGGCTGCGGTGACGCGCGAGCTGGCCGCGCAGATTGCTACGCTGCCGGAGGTAACGCGCTATCAGGCCTACGTCGGTACGGCCAGCCCGATCACCTTCAATGGCCTGGTGCGTCAGTACGCCCTGCGCACGCAGCCGGAGCAGGCTGATATTCAGATCGAACTGGTCGACAAGCATCATCGCAGCCGCCAGAGCCACGCCATCGCGCAGGCGATCCGGCCGGCGCTGGAGGAAATCGCAAAACGTGCCGGGGCCAAGATCAAGGTTGTCGAAGTGCCGCCGGGGCCGCCGGTGATGGCGCCCATCGTCGCAGAAGTTTATGGCCCGGATGCGGCGGGTCGGTTGAGCGTGGCGCGGCGCATTGAGGCAACTTTCGCCAGCACCGCCGGCATCACCGCCGTGGATGGCAGTGCGATTGCCGATACGCCCAAGCTGCGCCTGCACGTGGATGTGCGGCGCGCGGCCAGCCTGGGTGTGAGTCAGGCGCAGATCGCCGAGACCCTGGGTACGGCGCTGGGCGGGCTGGATGTGACCTACTTGCGCGACGGCCAGGCCAAGTACCCAGTACCAGTGCGCCTGCGACTCGCCCCGGAACAGCAGGCGCGTATCGAGGACGCATTGCGTCTGAGCGTCAGCTCGGCAACCGGCGCGCAGGTGCCGCTCTCCGAAGTGTTGCGTGTCGAGCAGGGTCTGCTTGATCAGCCGATTTATCACAAGGACCTGCTGCCGGTGAGCTATGTCGTGGGTGATGCCGGTGGCACCATCGACAGCCCGCTCTACGGCATGTTTGCGCTGCGCGAGAAACTCTTCAATCATGCGCTGCCCGAAGGTGGCGAGCTGGCCGAATGGTGGATTCATCAGCCCGATGATCCCTATCGCGGCTACGCCGTCAAATGGGATGGCGAATGGCAGATCACTTTCGACACCTTCCGCGACATGGGTACCGCCTATGCCGTCGGCCTGATCCTGATCTATCTGCTGGTGGTCGCGCAGTTCCGCTCGTACCTAGTGCCACTGATCATCATGGCGCCGATTCCGCTCACCATCATCGGGGTGATGCCCGGCCACGCCATCATGGGTGCGCAATACACCGCGACTTCGATGATCGGCATGATCGCGCTGGCCGGCATCATCGTGCGTAATTCCATCCTGCTGGTCGACTTCATCCAGTTGCAGGTGGGCGAGGGCACGGGCTTCGATGCTGCGGTGATCAATGCCGTGGCCGCGCGCGCCAAGCCCATCGTGCTGACCGCGCTGGCCGCCATGCTCGGTGCCCTGTTCATTCTCGACGACCCCATCTTCAATGGCCTCGCCGTGTCGCTGCTGTTCGGCATCGCTGTGTCGACCCTGCTTACTCTGGTCGTGATTCCGCTGTTGTATTACGTCGCGTATCGCCCCAAAACCCAAGCACCCAACTTGTAAAAGGAACACACTCCATGACCACCGAACGCATCGTCCGTATTGCAGCCGGCGCATTTATCCTGATTTCACTCGCCCTTGGCGCTGAAGCCAGCCCGCTTTTCGTGAGCAAGCATTTCCTCTGGGTTACCGCCTTCGTCGGCGCCAACCTTTTCCAGAGCGGCTTTACCGGGTTGTGCCCGCTGGTGAATATTCTGCACAAACTGGGTATCAAGGATTCGGCAGGCTCTTGCTGTAAATGAGCGCTGCCGCCAATACACGTCATCTCAAGGAGTGAGACATGAAAGAAAACGTAGGCAGTAAAGATCGCGCTGTGCGCATCGCGGTGGGGGCGGTTCTGGTGCTGTTGTCCCTGTTGGATAATATCGGCTTGATGAGTTCCATCGGCTCATGGGGCTGGATCGGCATTGTGCCGCTTGCGACCGGTCTGCTCAATTTTTGCCCGCTGTATTCAGTGCTGGGCTTCAGCACCTGTCCGGTCGAAAAGCAGCACCATTTCGGCGAGAAGCAGGACTAAGCGGCGCAATGCTGCCGGCGCGAGAAATACTTTCGTGCCGGTCTTTACTTGCTAGGGGCGCTTCGCATACAATTTCGTCCCTCGGGGCGTAGCGCAGCCCGGTAGCGCGCTTGCTTTGGGAGCAAGATGTCGGAGGTTCGAATCCTCTCGCCCCGACCAAGGCCCCCCAAGCCGCAGGCTTGGATGGTCAATACCCGAGGAAACTGTTCGACGAGGAACTGCCCGTAGCTCAACCGGATAGAGCAACGGCCTTCTAAGCCGTAGGTTAGGGGTTCGATTCCCTTCGGGCAGGCCAGTAAGGTGCAGTAAAAGTTTTACCAGTGGCGGCATTAGCTCAGTTGGTAGAGCACTGGATTGTGATTCCAGTGGTCACCGGTTCGAACCCGGTATGTCGCCCCAAGAATACAAGCACTTAGGCCAATCTTAACGGATTGGCCTTTTTGCTTTTTGGGGTTTGATTTGATCTGCTCAAAAGGTCAATACAAGGTCAGGTTTTTGTTCTGACCTGCGCGTAGCAATCTGCGCTTACCGCACAAAAATTGCCACACCCCTATCTCAACAAGCGACTGACTCTGGCGACGAAGCTTTTGTTTGAGCATCGCGCTGTTTGCCGCATGAAGCAGTCTAGCAAACCGGGTACTCATTAGCTGGCTGGACAGGAGGTCTCACTTCCCTGGGGGTGCTCAGATTTTTTTTGGCCATTTTCTGAAAAATGTCCTCTTTTGATTATTTTTGTCAGTGCTTGGGCGATGCACAGCTCCAGTGTAGGTGGATTCTTTGCGTGTGGTTGAGGAGACATAAGTCATTCAGATCCACGTCAAGCATTCGAATGACGCGCCGCTGCCAGTCTTCCCGCTCAAAGATAATTCAGATTTCTAGCAGCTGGGAGTGCATTTCATGACATCCATCGACATCAACTGGATCCGCGCCGATGCGTGGGCAACGCTCACAGGCAACACCTCAGACTTTGTCAGGCAGCGTATCGAGAACGATTGGATCGAGGGCGTGCATTACAAGCGCACCGGCTCACGAACACTTTGGCTGAACGTCAAAGCAATCGATAGCTGGGTGGAGAAGCACGAGTGTGTTCAAAGCGAGGACCGCTGTCTTAGAGCTCCGGTCCGGCGGCGGTAGGGTAAGGCAAGGTCTGCGCCTCGCTGTCCGAGCCACGCTGTTCCAGCCGGCGGGCGGTGTGCCAGGCCCAAACACTGACGATCCAGACGGAGTCGCGCTCCACTACTTGCGGCTCGGGGCTTGGGCTGTTGATCTCTTGCCGGACGGCTCGGATCCACTTCATGCCTGTGTTCTCGGCCACGCCGTGCTTCCGGATGGCTGCGGCTTGGGTCATGCCGCCGAGGAAGACATCGTCAATGAGGGTGTCGCGGATGGTGGCGCGGTTGGCGGCGCTGGCTCGGGCTTTGGTGTCGCTGTTGTTTGGTATCAGTAGGCCCGGAGTGCCGTTTAACGCGTACTTCCTCGGGGCGCGCTCCCCGCGCAGCCTGGTAAAGTAGCTGATGCTGATACCCAGCCGCTGTGCGGCAGCCTCGCGGGTGATGGTCTTGCCTGTGGCGGGGTCGGGGTAAAGGTAGGCATCGACGGCGTTGTCGATGGCGGTTTGGTCGAGTTTGGATGGGAAGCCGCGCCGACCGAGCCAACTAGCCTCTGCTCTCTTCTCTGACGTCCAGTCTCCTGTGGCCCTTACGAATGCCTCGGCGATGCGCCGTAGGGCCTTGCGCGGTAGGCCTGTTCTACCACTTATTTTACGCATAGCCAGTCTGGTGAAAAACGTTCTCCCCGGTTCCGGCATCTCTTGTAGGTCGTGGACTCTGCTGCTAGCCCAGTCTGCCGCAGACAACCACTCGCGCAGCGCGTCGCACCTCTCGCATAGGCTTCGGTCTCTCATTACCCCAGCCTGTAGGTCCTCTTCGGCTTGCTCCCGCAGCGCTGTCAGATGCTCTACATCGTCTTCTGTGACGTACGCCTGAACGAGCTCCGGGCTATAGCTGATGCGATTCAGATCTGACCGAAATAAGCGGTAGTGCAGTACATCCAGCCACGCGGCCAGACTCACGCCTGTTCTTTCCTCTGTGAGCTGAAGGAGCGACTCTACTTCGCTGTCTGGTCTCACTCTTGGCCTGTCTTGAGGGCTCTCGTCATGAACTTAATCATTAAGGTTTTTCAATAAATGCGCAATGCGTTGCATCAGTTTTTTGCTGTCGCGAAGCATTGCGTAGGATGCCTGTCCTGTTGTGCCGTAAAAGTCATGTTTTCGGCTAATCATTTTCTGCGCCCGTTCGCGGAGTTGTTGGCGACGTTCTTCCGTCATTTTTCGAGTGATGTATTCCCATGGCCTAGTTCTGAGTGCGGTTTCGCGCGAGCGAACCCGGTAGGCGTCGTCCCGTTCGTAAACCCCCTTAGCCATCGTGAGTTCCTGCGGCGGGCGGTGTCGCTTGGGGCGATGCAACGTTGACCTGAATTGCGGTATTGGGGGTACGGGGTTGCGTAATGCGTATTTGTACTTCTGAAATTCGGACAACCTCGCGTAGCAAACTCAGCGCGTGGCTAGATAGGCGGTGCTGGGTGTCGCGCGGAGTGCCTTCATGTACAGATAATTCTTGCCAGTGTGCCGCAGCTACCAATAGTGCTTTGCGCATGGCCGTTAGGTCCGCCTGGATGTCCAACAAATCCCCGCTTTCAAGTTTTCGCGCCGCTTGAGAAAGGCTGATGTTGAATGCCTCGGGATCAAGTTCTGCTTTTGCTTTTTCGTCTGTGAGCGAATGACAGAGCAGCAAGCTACCCAGCTTTAGACTGTCTTGTGCAGTGAAGCGCCTTGCGATTGTTGCTGTGTGATGATGTGTGTTGCGAGCCACAAGCTGTGTGTTGGTTTTGTTGTTCATCTTGGGTCCTTGTCGGTTGGCGTAGCAGCCTGCCTTCAGGCAGGCTGCGAAGGAGCGATTAGCCGCCAGGTGCTTGATAGTGAGGGACGGTGATTTTGTAATATCTGAAATGCCGTCTGTCTCCGTGAATGATCTCCTCCCAAAAATTCCAGAAATGTTCGGGTGTGTCGTGCAGAACGCCAAAAACGGGCGGGCTGGCAATTCCAAGAATTTTCTTTGCCAGAGCTAACCGGCTCTCCGGCTCATCGAGTTGGGAAAGCTGAAAGGCCGCGCCTTGCTGGTATAGCGGAAACTTTCCTTTTGACGCGAGTGGGTAGTCAAAAAACGCATCAGCATCTTCGAAAAAAACCGGGTTTGGTGTGCCGGGAGCGATCCTGATCCACACGCCTTCAGCGAAGGTTGATATTTCGACCATGTACGTTGGAAAAACAGGATCGCCTGGGGTGTGGCCTTTGCAAGAAAGTCCGCTTTTAGAGCAAGTTTTCATTGGTAATACTCCATAGCCGCATTGTTGTTAGAAGCCTTGAGTCTTTGCGGCGTGATGCCCAAGGTCTTTGTTGTGAAAACGTTGTGTTTGGTGCGGCTTTCGGAGCAAGAGAGCAAGAGAGCAAGGGATAAAGTGGTTATAGGGGGTGGTATTGATACACAGCAGAAAAAATAATTGTAGGTAGATAGGACTGAAAACGAGCCCCCCAAACCCCTTAACCCTCGGACAGGGTTGCACCTGCGCGCTCAAGGCTAAATACCCGCGAACCCTCCCGCATGCCGGCATCAACGAGCTTTCTCCCGGCCACCACGACACCAATCAGCCCAGCCAGCCAACGTCCAAGTGCGCGCGAATTCGGTTTACCGTTCAGTGCCGCGACTTGTTCCAATACGTCAAAAAGAGCGTCGGTATGTCCAGAAAGCTCTCCAGTCGATGCTGGTTGCAAGTAGCCATGCTGATCGCAGCGGGCGTTCTGCCATAGGGAGATGAGATCCCCCGCTTTGGTGCGTTTGTTGCCAAAGGACTCATACCATGCGTCGTGCAGTACGCGCAGCCGTTCGGTTTCAGGGCTGGTTCCCATGTTGTCAATTAGTGTGGCGATAGGGTCTGCGAGTGTGGGGATGTCAATTGGAAGCGAACCGGCTGTAGCTTGCTGATCTACCCACTGAGCGAGCCACGCTAATGGAGCTCGAACGATGGCGTCCCATTCGGGAAACGAACCGAGTGCGTCTTCTGGCATTGGAGAGTTCGCACTCTTCCATCCACGATAAATGGTCAAGAATGCGGCCAAAATTGCTTGCCTGTTTTTGTGTACAAGAGCGGTTGGGATGAAAGGAAATTTACGCAGAGCGGGGTTTTCATCGTTGGTGGAGAGCCTAACTAGCAGACAGCGGCGGCTGTTGTCACAGGAGACGCGTATGTTGTTGCCGGTCAAAATAATCTGCATGCGATTTGCAACGGTCTGTGTTTTCGAGTGCCCGAGGATGCGTCCCGAAATTGTCGATGACGTGGTGTAAGCCGATACTGTTGCAGAACCAAATTCGCTGCCAGTCTTTACGTTGTCGAGAGTTACAACACCGCCACCGTTGAGACATTTCGCAAATAAGAGTTTGTCGAGGTCTGGCTCTAGTAATGTTCCTGCGCTAACGAGTGAAGGAGCGCTATGACCAAGAATTCCGCAAAGCTCAGCCAGCATTGTTTTTCCGCTTCCTGCCGTGTGCGCGACGAATGCGGCCATTGGGACTGTTGAGCAGGCGCTACGCCAAGCACTTGTCGCTAGTGTGGCAACGAATGCGGCGCGATCTTCGGGCGTACTGAAAGGAAATAGGCGGATGGGTCCAAGAATGACGCGGAGAGCGTCAAACAGAGCCGCGTCGTCAGGCTGCATATCAACAATGCCCCATTCCTGATCTGAGAGTTGAATGCCGAGTGTTTGCGTGGCTTCGTCATAGCCTGGCGTTAGCATGGGTCGGCCGTCTGGCAACACGCAAGGGCCTGTGACAAGATTTCGTAATGGAGGTAGGGCGAAGCTGCCTGCCATTATCAGTATGTCAGTCACCAGTCGATCAGGCGCGTTGATCCGGATGGGTTCGTTGCCGCCAGCGCGGTGCTTCTTAAAGACACAAAGGTTCTCAAGCAAAAGCCGAAGCTGCTCAAGCGAGGCTCGCTTGGCATTGCCTCCACCATCAATGCTGACGAGTGACTCATTCATCCAGAACCATTCGCCGGTTAGTCCGAGTGATTTTGCACAGGTTCGTTCTGCTTTGTCATATTCCCCTTCGTGCAGGACAACCGTGGTGCGTTGGTGTTGAAGACGGTATTTCGTGCCGCCATGGGCATGGCTATAAATCACGGGGCAGCGGCCATCAACGCAAAGAAATACCGCGATATCACCTTTCCCGTCACGATATTCAGGCTCTAATGGATCGTGGAAGTAGCGGCCGTGCCATTGCTTGGGGTTTTCGAGCAGATTTGAAACTAGGATTTGTTGCCCGTCCTGTGTTGTTAGCACAAAGTCAGGCGTCAAGACTTGATGAACCACCGCTACGCGAGTGGTCTCCTTGGCGATTTCATACGATGTCCCGCGATCCATCATCTGGCGAGCCGTGCGCTCACTCCACTCGGCGCGTTTAGCGCCACACTCAGACGTGATTTTGTCACGCTCTCTGCGCTTTATGGCCTCGATTTGTTTGTGTTCGGTGGGCGTAAGGTCTGCGATGCAGGATGTGTCAAGCGGGGAGGCTTCATGGTGAAACGATTCAATGACGCGATGCTGTTCAAGCCCCACACCCATTTCTGCCCCGAAGGAATACCAGAGGCGTTCAGGTTGAAAGACGCAAAAGTCGATTTGTGCTGCTACAAGCGCCTGGCCGACCTTTCCAACTTTATATTTGGCCTGATCGGCAAGCCAGCAGCGCCCTTTGATAATAAGGGCGAGGCGTGAAATATCGCTCTGGTTTTTTAGCATGATAAATACATGCCAACCGCGGCCTGACGTCAGCGAGGTGTTGCCCTCACTGATGAATGATGAGGATGAGGACACTACAAGTATGCCGGCTGCCTCAAACTCGGGAAACAGTTTGACGATAGCTTGGCGTACTTCGTTTGCGGAATTAAAGTTGCTGTCGTCTAAATCCAATCCAAGCAAACCAGTGCAAGGGGACCAATGGATGCACTCACGGCTACGAGTGAGGCCGCCATCGGTTGCGCGAGATTTGGTTGTAAAGCGCTGTGCTGCGCCGTCTGTGTCAGCGAATTGCCCTAGGACGAGTGCTTCTCGCGAAGGGTTGCCTTCGCGAAGTCGCTGTGACAGATCTGCCAAAGTTACTGAGATAGATCGTTCGGTGCCATTGCTAAGTGAGCCACGAACCTCTTTTTCGAGGGAGCCCTCTTTGAGCGAATACATTTTGCCGATGTCCCGGCTGCTTTTGATGATGGTGACTGGAAAGCAAGATGCCATGATGTGAGTACCCTTGTGTTTTTTTTGTTGGGTATGGACGATCTGGTTTTTGAAGCAGTGCCGAGGCCTCGTCAAAAAAACGGCGATGCCTGACTGCACGGTAGATGTCAGATCGTGAGTTCTGCTGCGTTTAGCGCGCGCCCGAGGACGCGTTCTAAATCAGCTTTACGTATGCCGCGATGACGAGTGGATATTGCGACGATCGGGACGGTTAGTGTCCGACGGCGCGCAGCAGCGCGAAGTGCTTCAAGTGTCTTGCCCAGCAGGCGTGCTGCAACAGGCAGGCTGACGATGTCAGACGTGATGGCGTTTTGCATGAATTACCCTTGTTGTTTTTTTTATCGGGGAGAGACAGCTGCCCAAGTGTAGATCTCCGAGTTTGCATAACGCAAGGTGCTTCTGGCTGACTCTGTGCAGCACAGTACAACGGGAGTTCGTTCCTCGTGCTATTACCCCAGCTTTTTGGCGAGATCCTCTGCGCGGGGATGGTAGTACCGCTTGAGCATCCGAACATCGTTGTGACCGCTGACGGCGGCAAGTTCAACGATGTTGGGCAGTTTGTCTGCGAGCCGAGTGACCGCGATGTGGCGTAGGTCGTGGAAATGCAGATCAGTTAGCATTCGTGGATTTTCGGCGCAGCCGCTCTCTGTGATCTCCTCTAAATAGGCTTTCTGGGCGCGAGCGATCGCCCGTTTGAAGGACAGGTGTAGCGAGTTTGCGGTGATCGGAAATACAGGGCCACTTAGCGAGCGCGGGAGGGAGTGAAAAATCGCCAGTGCTCTGGTCGAGAGAGGCACGTCACGGCTTTGACCATTCTTGGTTATGGGGAGATGCGCAACTTGGCTTCGGAAATCGATATTCTCCCAGCGGAGAGTAAGTAATTCGCCGCGCCGCATGGCCGTTTCTAGCGCAAGTTCAACCGTTGGCTTCAGCCAGATGTTTCGGGCGGCTTCGCAGAACTGGCCGTTTTCGCAGCGTATGGCGGTGTCCATTGCTGCGAGCAGAAGCGCTTCCTCGCCATCAAGGAATAATCGATTTCTGGCGTTCGTGACCACAGGCATACGGATCGACTTGATTGGGTTCTGCAGCGTCGTGAAGCCCCACTCTTTCCGAGCGATGGTGAATAAGTGTGAAATTAAAGCAAGTTCAAGACGTGCTGTTGCGGGCGCTGCGCCTTCGCGTAAGCGGCCGTCGCGGTAGCTCGCGAAGTCAGAAGGTTTGAGTTTTGAGAGTGCTGTAGAGCCTAGTTGGTGCTTCTTCCACTTCGCGATCCGGTGCTTTTCGATGGCAGCCCCGCGTTTGGTTATCGTCACTTCCTTTTCGTAACGTGCTAGGGCAACGCGAAGAGTCGTGGTGTCAGCTTCTGTATGCTTGATGAAGGTGCCACGGATCATTTCTGACTCGGTGATTTTTGCCCAAGCCTCGGCGTCGCATTTTCTTGTGAATGTCTTTTCTAGCGCAGGGAAGTCGTTACGTTGAATGCGAGCTTGGTAGCGCTCGCCGCGTTTGCGAATTGATGCCATTCTTTGCTCCCGAAAGGTCAGGAGCAGGTCAAATCAACAGACAGTAGCAGTAACCCAGTGGCGGCATTAGCTCAGTTGGTAGAGCACTGGATTGTGATTCCAGTGGTCACCGGTTCGAACCCGGTATGTCGCCCCAAGAATACGAACGGCCCTGTGAGTGATCACAGGGCCGTTTTCATTTCCGGGTCCGGTGAAGTCGATCCGGTTTATGGTTTTGTGTTGGGCTTCACTCCTGCCAGCTTTACCATCAGTGCCTCAGTGTAGGCTGGAAAAGTGTGGATGTCGTTGTGGCCGGCGTCCGGCAGGATCAGCAGTTCGGCATCGGGTCGTAGGGCTTTGAGTTGCTGGCTGTGCTTGACGCTGACCAGCGGGTCTAGTGCGCCGTGGATCATGAAGATCGGCTCGCTGACTTTGGCCAGCCATTCATCCGCGCGCATCGGGTAGCGCGTGGCGAAGGCCGGAATCCACGGGTAATGATCCTGACCGAGCTGCACGAAGCTGCTATAGGACGAGACGAGGATGAGCTGGGCGGCCTCGACTTCGGCGGCGAGTTTAACGGCCAGCCCGCTGCCCAGTGAGCGGCCATAAATGACGATGGGACGGCCGGCGTATTCTCCTGCGATGCTATGCCAGGCGGTCAGTACGTCGGCGTGCAGTTCGGTTTCGCTGCCGATGTGGCCGCTGCTTTTACCGAAGCCACGGTAATCGATCATGAACAGGTCGTAGCCGGCATGGCGGTAGAAATCGGTGCCAGGCAGCCAGATGTCCAGATTGCCGGCATTGCCGTGCAGGAAGAAGATCAGGCCTTTGGCGTTCGGCTGGCGAAAATGCAGAGCCGAGAGTGTGGCGCCGGGGACTTCGATCTGGCGTTCGATCACATCCGGCTTGTTGAACTGGAAGTCTGGCGCGAGCTTGACCGGGAAGAACAGCGCGGACTCCTGGCGTGCCAGCATCAGGCCGATGAGGGCGGCGTAGAGCAGAACGATGCCCAGCACGACAAGCAGGGCGATGTGCCACCCTGCGATGCGGGATGTCCTGGCTTTCGGGGCGGCGTTCATGGTGGGAGTGACCGGTTATAAAGCGTGGTGTGAGTGCCTCTCAAGAAACATAAACGTAAGTTACTGTTTTTATTAAGAACACCTATTCCACGATTTTGGTGGGATTGGGGTGCTGAAGAGCCGCATGCAGCTTGGCTCTTCAGCCTGCCTGCCGTGAGAGCGAGGCTGGGAGCGCCTCTTCAGTGCATGAGGCGCAGGGCCTCATCTGGCAGTTCTTCAGCGTCGCTTGGCGGTTTTGCCGGGCTTGCGTGGCGCAACCTTGCGGCCTTGCGCTGGCGAATGGCTCAGCTGTGTCAGGTCGCGGCGCGCTTCAAACTCCAGCTTCACGGCTTGCCCCAGATCGTGGACCGACATGGCGTAGAAGCTGCTGCGGTTGTAGCGCGTGATGACGTAGAAATTCTGGAAGCCGAGCCAGTATTCGGTCTGAAAACCGGGGCTGACCATGTCGACCAGGGTGACCAGTTCGCTGGCCTGCTCGGGCAGATTGCTGTGCACGCCGGCCTGACGCAGCATCTGGCCATTTACGGCGGGCAGGATGCCGGCATCGACCAGCACTTTGGCCTGGGCTTCGTCCTCGACTTGTGCTGCCATTACGATGCGCGCGCCGCGCTGCCAGCCGTGGCCGGCGAGGAAGTTGCCGACGCTGAAGATGGCGTCGCGGGGGCTCTCGCGCAGGTCGATGCGTCCGTCCTGGTCGCCGTCGACAGCAAAGTTGCGGATGCTGCTGGGCAGGAATTGCGGCTGGCCGAGCGCGCCCGCGTAGGAGCCGCGATAGTCGCGCACGTCGCGGTTTTGCTCACGCGCCAGCAGGAACAGGGCTTCGAGTTCGCGGCGAAACAGCTCGGCGCGCGGCGGGTAGTCGAAGGCCAGCGTGCTGAGCGCCGACAGGGCGCTGAAGTTGCCCATGTTGCGGCCATACACGGTTTCCACGCCGATGATGCCGACGATGATTTCGGCCGGCACGCCGGTTTTGGCTTCGGCGGCGGCCAGGCTTGCGGCATGTTCGCGCCAGAACTGGACGCCGGCCGAGATGCGCTGGTTGTTGATGAAGCGCGGGCGATAACGCTGCCAGCTGCGCACACCGGGATTGCTCGGTGGGCGGATCAGTTCGATCACCTTGGGCAGTTCCTGGGCGTCGTCGAAGGCGGCTTGCAGGATTTCAGGCTGAAAATTTTCGCGCTGCGCCAGATCGCGGATGAAGCTCTGAACGTCTTCGCGCTGGCTGAAATAGCCGGCCTGGGCGCTGAGGGGCAGGAGCAGGCTGGCGCACAGGGCCAGCAGAATGGGCTTGGTGTTCATGGTTTGAATTGTTGCACGGCGGCTTTGAGAGCGGCCAGTTCTTGTTGGTGATTGGCGGTGAGCGGGCCGTAGCGCAGTGCGGCATAACGCTCGGCGATAGCGCTGATTTCTTCGGCATGCTGCGGCAGGGCTTGCGCGGCGCGTTGGGCGAAGCTTGTCGGTGCTTCCCAGAGCTGGCGGCGCAGGCCACGCCGGGTCAGTTTGCGGCAAGCCTGCTGCCAGCAGCGATCCAGCGCATCACGGCGCGCGTGGCGCGGCCACAGGCGGATCATCAGCCACAGCAGCCAGGCTCCTGCGAATGCGCCGAGCAGGCCGGCGAGTTGGCGCCAGTCCGCATCCGGCAGGCCCAGCGAACGCATCAGTTCGATCTGGCGCTGGGCGTTGTAGCCGAGCACCCACTGATTCCAGCCGTTGTTCAGCGCTTCGAAGCGGTAGCGCAAATTGCGCAGCCATTCGGCATTTTCGCGCAGCATCAACGGCATCTCTTCACCCTGCGGCAGGGCGCTGGCAATGCCATCGTCGATGCGGCGCGGGGCACTGGCGGCGGTCGGGTCGACGCGCAGCCAGCCACGGCCAGCCAGCCAGACTTCGGCCCAGGCGTGGGCGTCGGACTGACGCACGATCAGCGTGCCGTCGATGGGGTTGAGATCACCGCCCTGATAGCCGGTGACGACACGTGCCGGTACGCCAGCGGCGCGCATCAGTACGACGAAGCTGCCGGCGAAGTGTTCGCAGAAGCCGCGTTTGCTGTCGAAAAGGAATTCGTCGGCGCCATGCTGGCCGAGCAGCGGCGGATTCAGGGTATAGGCAAGGCGTGCGCTGCGCATGAAGGCAATAGCGGCGTCGATGCGCGCTGCAGGATCGCCATGAGATGCCTGAAGAGCCGCGCCCAGAGCGGTTGTACGAGGGTTGCTGGCAGCAGGCAAGCGTAGTGCGGCGCCCAGGACGTATTGGCGTTCGTCCAGACCGACCGGCGTGGCCGGGTAGGAGCTCAGCGAATAGCGGATGCGGCTGCGTACCGCCCGGCGTGAGAGCAGGGTCAGGTCGTCGCCATACAGCGCGTTGTCGACGCCTGCGCCGGGATAGTCCAGGGCCAGCAGCCAGCCCCGGTTGTGCGCCTCCAGCGTCATGCTGTAGCGGTAGGCCGGGCCTTCTTCCGTATAGTTGGGCTCGCGGCGCATGGTGCTGTCACGCACCTTCCATTCGCGCCCGTCAAAATCCGTCAGCACCGGCCCACGCCAGTAACGCTGGGCGGGTGCCGGCGGCGTGCCGTCGAACTCGACACGAAAGGCGATTTCGCCGGACTGGATCAGTTCCGAGATCGAGCCGGGCTGCATCCGATCCGACAGGCCGGTACTGCCCGCCGTGGCGTCCAGCGGCATGCCCCACAGTGGGCCGTTGATGCGCGGAAATAACACGAAGAGCAAGAGCATCAGCGGCACGGCGCCGCCGAGCAGGCGCAGTGCGGTTTGCAAGGCCGGGCGCAGTGCCAGCGCGGGTTGCTCCAGCTTGGCGCTGCTAGCCACAATCGCGGTGGCGCAAAGCAGCACGAACGCCGCTACGCCCATTCCCTGCGCATTGAGAAACTGGCCGCTGAGCATGAAGCAGCACAGCAGCAATGCCATACGTCCGTCGCGGCGCGTGCGCGCTTCGAGCAGTTTGAGCGGCAACAGCATGGCAAGCAGAGTCAGACCAGGCTGCTTACCGAAGAGAATGTGGTATTCGCGCAGGGTCAGGATTGCGCCCAGCGCGGCGACCAGCAACAGGGCGAAACGTGATGGCGGCGCTGATTCGCGGTAACTCAGCACACCTCGCCACAGCAGCAGCAGGCCGGCGAGCAGGCCCATGCTCCAGGGCAGGTAAGGCAGAAAAGGGGCAAGGCCCAACGCGGCCGTGGCGAGCAGGAAATAGCTGGCTTGCCGGGATAGCGGAGGGCTGGGGTTTGCAGGCATGGTGCGCCTCTATGAATGCCTTGGATTCACCATCGTACCCTTGGCTCAGGGCTTGCGGCTGCTACGCGGCTTGCCGATCTTTGCGGCGTCCTGATGGGCGCGCTCAAGGGTGCGCAGGCTTTCATTCTCGTCGTGTTCGACGAAAAAGTCTGCCTCCTGTGCTGCCATCACTTGCTGGATGGCAATCTCATCGCTTGTGCCGTATTTCTCGGTGATGAGGGTGGTGACTTCGTCGAGGAATTCTTCGTAGGTCATGCTCATGGTGACTGTCCTGAAGGAGGGTGTGGATTCTACGCTGAAGGGCAAGTCGCAAGTCGCAAGTCGTGGCCCGAACATTCCCTCCCCTTTTTAGGGGCGTAGCAAGGAGTTCGGGAGGCACGCCTCCCGCTTGCGCAGCCGGCCGGCAGTGCAATGCCGGCAGTGGGGCGCAGAGCGCGGGCGAGGGTGGGGGTAAAAGCGTCAAGCCAAGGACATGCCTTGTCGGACGTAACAACCCCCATCCCAGCCGGAGGATCGAGTTTGCACACTCGATCCGCTTCGACGGCGCAAGGCTTGCCTTACGCAACCCCGTCTTAGCCCCCCTATTAGGGGGGAAGGAGCCGTTCGGCCCGGCATTGCGGCATTTACAGCCGGCGCACCTTCACCGTCTTTCCCTTGAGCTTGCCGGCGCCCAGCTTGCGCGCGGCATCGCCCGCCAAGCTGCGTTCGACTGCGACATAAGTCGTCTGATCGGTCACGTTGATTTTGCCGACCTGCTCGCGGCTCAGGCCGGCTTCAGCGGCCAGGGCGCCCATCACGTCGCCGGGGCGGATCTTGTCTTTCTTGCCGCCGAGGATCTGCAGGGTGCTCATCGGCGGCAGCAAGGGTTCTTCGCTGGCAGAGACGAGGGATTCCAGCGTATGCCATTCCGGCACGATGCGGCTCATCTGGGCGATGCCGGTGATCTTGCGCTCGTCCGCTGCGCTGCCCAAAGTCAGGGCCCAGCCATGCTGATCGGCACGGCCGGTGCGGCCGATGCGGTGGATGTGCACTTCCGGATCGGGCGTCACATCCACGTTGATCACCGCTTCGAGCTGGTCGATGTCCAGCCCGCGCGCGGCTACGTCGGTGGCCACCAGCACGGAGCAGCTGCGGTTGGCGAAGCGGATCAGCACCTGATCGCGTTCGTGTTGTTCCAGCTCGCCGTGCAAAGTCAGCACATGGAAGCCTTCATGGCGCAGCACGTCGAACAGCGCCTTGCACTGCTGACGCGTGTTGCAGAAGGCCAGGGTGCTGGTCGGGCGGTAGTGGCGCAGCAGCGCGCCGACGGCTTGCAGGCGGCCTTCGTGGCTGACTTCGTAGAAGCGCTGGCGGATCTTTTCCGGCTCGTGTGTTTCGGCGAGTTTCACTTCTTGCGGATTGCGCAGGAAACGGGCGGCCAGCTTGGCGATGCCGTCCGGATAGGTGGCGGAGAACAGCAAAGTCTGGCGCCCCGGCGGGCAGCGGCTGGCGACCCACTCAATGTCCTCGATGAAACCCATGTCGAGCATGCGGTCGGCTTCGTCCAGCACCAGCGTGTTGAGTCCGTCGAGTTTGAGACTCTCGCGCTGCAGGTGATCCATGATCCGCCCCGGCGTGCCGACGACGATGTGTGCGCCATGCTCCAGACTCGTCATCTGCGCCCGCATCGGCGCGCCGCCGCACAGGCTCAGAATCTTGATGTTGTCCTGGGCGCGGGCAAGGCGGCGGATTTCCTGCGAGACCTGCTCGGCCAGCTCGCGCGTCGGGCACAGCACCAGCGTCTGCACGCCGAAGTGGCGCGGGTTCAGGCGCGACAGCAGGGTCAGCGCGAAGGCGGCTGTCTTGCCGCTGCCGGTCTTGGCCTGGGCAATCAGATCATGCCCGGCCAGCGTCAGTGGCAGGCTGGCGGCCTGGATCGGCGTCATCTCGAAATACTCGAGCTGCTGCAACACGGCAAGCTGCCCGGGCGAGAGCGGCAGATCGGCGAAGGCGCGGCTGAGTGCTGCGGTTGGGGCGGGTGGGCTGCTGAGGTCTGCGGTCATGGAAGTGCGTCCTGAAGTGAATCTGCTTTACCGCAAAGGCACAAAGGGCCGCGAAAAAACATGGAAATAGTGAGTGTGAAAGCGATGGGGCGAAAGCTGCTTGTTCGGGCGTAGGGCGGGTTAGGCGAAGCCGTAACCCGCGCGGTCAGGTCGTGGATTGTCGCGATTAGCCTTGTGCGGAGGTTTCGTCCGCGCGGGTCAAATGACCCGCCCTACAAGGCTTCGCGCTGACGAAACCACTCAGAATACGACAAAGTACTTTTGCTCTTGCGATGCTCACGCAGCAATGCCATTTGGTTGTCAATCCCAATTTGTTTTTGCTGCAAACTCCAGAACACTGATTCTATTTGAGCGCTCGACTGAACATACTGCACTGAACGGTGGCCGTTTAACTTCCAATTATCCCGCCTTAAGGAAACGCTAGACTGCCCGATCCGGTTTGGAAGAGTCCCGATTTGCAGGAATACCTGCCTAAGAAGTGTTGCAGTAAAGCAGGAAAGTAGTTCATCAATGTCTTTGCTTGCCTTGGCACACTCTTCACCTCGAGCAATATTTTGGGCGACAGAGTCGAACCATGCTTGGTCTCGCACCTCGACAGACTCTTCAACACTAATGCGAATGGCCTTGAGTAATTTCAGGACATTCTTTCGCCATGGTGAAAGGGATGTCGTTTCCTTTAGTTCATACCAAGCCTCACGTCCAAGTAGCTGCTCTATCGCTGACTTCAGCATAATAATGTGAGAAGTGTCGTATTTGAGTGGCATTTGTGTGGCCCAGCAAGGATAAAAATGTTGTTCATGCCTAGCAAGTAGGGAGGGTTCGCGAAGCAACCCACCATGAGCTTTGCCGATACGCGATGGTGGGTTGTCGCTGCGCTCCGAACCCACCCTACGAATGACCGCTTTTGGCGCGTCGGCCTGAGCGATTACCCGCCCATCACCCTCAATGCGACGTACGCGGCCGGCCCGGGCGGCCGAAGGCCTTGTTGTTGGCGCGCGTGATTTCTTTTTCTTTCTCTTTGCGCGCTTCGAATTTTTCGGTCTTGGTCAGCGGCGGAATCGAGGCGCGCCAGGCGATGATGGCTTTGCTCAGATCCAGCGGGATCGGCTGCACCGGCGTCTGATCGCCTGCGCTGGGGTGGGCGGCGAGTTTTTCCTTGATGCGATAGACGCGCTCGTTGGCGTCGCTCTTGGGTGAGATGCCGGCCATGATGTATTGCGCTTCGGTGCTCAGGGTGTAGCCCTCGCCTTGCGCCAGCACCAGTCCGTGGCTGGAGAGGCGGACGAAGGCTTCGAGCAGCTTGGCTTCGGTGGGCAGGCGCGGCTGAATCATGGCGACGGCGACTACCACTTCGTCGATGGTGGCGGGCTTGCGCTTGGAGGCGAGGGTAATGGCCTGGAGCAGGAGCACATCGGCGTCGTGGATCTGTTGCATGAGCGGTTTCCGGAGGGAGAATTGAAAGTTGACCCGCGAGGGTAAACCATCTGGGCGGTTGGCGGCGGATTGTTTGTGTCGCGGGGTGGGCGCTTCGCATGAGTACGGCGAGCATTCCTGCCGAACCTTGAGTGGGGACGGTGGTTTTGCTCCCCTCGCCCTTCAAGGGAGAGGGGCAGGGGGAGAGGGTGTGCATTCACGCCGCTCGGGCCTGCTCGATCCCTCTCCCGGCGCTGCGCGCCACCCTCTCCCGCAAGGGGCGAGGGGAAAAGGGCTCTACGGCGCGAGTGGTGGCGGCATGATGCGCAGCGCATCCGGCGGCCCATCTTCCTTGAGAATCACGAAGTGGTCTGGCCGGTGTCTGGCGGGAATGCTCTTGCGCAGCGCCTCGAGCCAGGCGCGCAGTTCAGCCCGTTCGGGGGTTGGACTGTAGACGGCCCAGCTTTGCCCGGCCGGGCGCAGTGGCAGGCGGGCGGCGACATCGGCCGGTGCATCGCCAAGACGGGCGCTGACACTTTCCCGCAGCGCATCGAGTTTGTTGGTGATATCCCGTGCAGGAGTAATTGCCGCAGCCGGAGCGGGGGCCATCATCGGCGCGGGGGCGAGGCGGATTGCGGCGGGTGCGACCCGGGATGCCTTGGCTTCGGCCATTGGTGCGTCCTGACGGCTTGAGCTGAATCCGGGATTGTTATCGGGCGCCGCTGCCGGGGCTGCCGCGGGTGCGCGAGCCATTGCTGGAGCCGGACTGAGCTTTTTTGCTGCAGGTTGTGCGCGCTCGGCTTCCTTTGAATCGTTCAGGGCGATTTCTCCGATGGCCCGCTCGCGGCGTTCCGGCGGGTCGACTTCTCCACGCATACTTGGAAAGCCGCCCGCAACGGACTTGTCCAGACTACCTGTCTGCACAGGGGCGATGGGCGCGGCGGACAGGGCAGGCTGTGCGGAGAGTGACTTTGCGTGCGGCTCTGCAGGCATGCCTCCGGCGATTCCTGTTGGTTTGGGGGCGCTGGCGATCAGATGGGCCGGTGGGCCGATTTCAGCGGGTGCGGCGGCCTGGGCAATTTCGGGTTTTTGCTTGTGCGTCAAGGCTTCAGGCTCAACGCGGGTCTTGGCTTTGTCCTGCTGCAGAGCCAGGTTCGCGGCCTGAGCGCGATCCAGCGCGCTTTGCGCGTCGGCGAGTGAGCGTTCAGCGGTTTGCGCAAGATTGCGGGCTTCTGCAGGCACTTCGGCCGCAGTCGGCGCGGCAGGTGCAAGGGCCTCCTGGAAGACATCCTGCACGGCCACTTGCTGCGGGCTGGGCTGGTATTTGAGCACGAGTTGCACGCCGACCGCAGCGAGGATGGTGGCTAGCCCGGCCAGACGCAGATCGAACCAGCTGAAGCCGAGCCAGCCTGGTTTGCGGGTGGGCTTTGCGGCTTTAGCCGGCGTGGTTTGCGTTGCCTGTGCGCTTAGCCATTTTGCGGTGGCAGGCTGCAGAGCCGCACCGATGGCGGCTTTTGGCGAGGCTCCTTTGGCGATGTCCGCCAACAGGGCGTCTCGGCGGGGGGCCTGTGCCGCGTCAATGCGGGCGGCCATCTTCAGGAAGCTGGCTTCGAGGCTGGCAGGCGGGGTGAAGCCTTGCGGGTCAGGCTGGTTTTTGTAGGAGCTAGCGAAGCTGGCGATAGTACGAGTCCCCTGGTCCAGACTCAGATCGCCAGCTTCGCTAGCGCCTACGTCATGGGCTGTCTGTGCCGCCCGCGCCGCTGCCGCAAACGCCGCTTCAAATTCCGCGCGGGGCTCATACGCCGGCAGTGCCTGCAGCAGGCCTGCCAGCCGGTCTTCGCCCGCGAGAAAGCGTTCGAACGCGCTCACGCCGCCTCCTCCAGTTCGCGGCGCAGACGCGTGAAGGCGTAGCGCAGGCGGCTTTTTACGGTCTCGAAACCTTCGCCGACAGTGTGGGCGATTTCTTCCAGACTCATTTCGCTGAAGAAACGCAGGACCACGACTTCGCGCTGATTCGCCGGCAGGGCGAGCAGGGCTTTGTGCACCTGCGCGAGGTTCTGGCGCAGAGCGAGTTCGGCTTCCTGGGTGAGGTCGTGATCCGGCGTTTCGGGATGGGTTTCGTCGAGTTCTTCACGCAGGCTTTCGGCGGAGGAGCGGCGCAGATCCAGCCACAGATTGCGCGCGATCTGGAACAGGAAAGTGCGGAAAGCGGCTTGCGGTTTGTAATCGGCACAGCGCGTCATGAGCTTCTCCCAGCTGCGCTGGGCAATGTCCTCGGCTTCGGCGGCATTGCCCTGGCATTGCCAGGCGATGAAGTTGTACAGCGCCCGGTTGTGGCGGCGGAACAGTTCGGTGGCGGGCGCTTCGATGATGCCGCTGGCCACCAGCAGCATCAGGTCTTCGTCCGGCAGATTTGCGAGTTCGGCGGCATTCTTCATGCCGCGAAGTATAGCCCGCAGGGCCTGTACTGCAGGAGCGGCTTCAGCGCGAAAGCCTTCGCGGCTGAAGCCGCTCCGTGGCTTATCGACACCACGTTTCCGTAGGGCCGACCCTTCGACAAGCTCAGGAGAGCCTTCAGTCGGCCAACCGAGCGTGGCGTGCGACTGAAGTCGCACCTACCGGATCATTTCGTCGCTTTCGTGCTGAGCGAACTGGCCAGATCAATCAGGCGCAGGAACTCGCCGCGATAACCGAACTTGTCCTTGCCGAGGTTGTTCATCGCCAGCTGACGGGCATCGGCATAGGTCCAGCTGCCGGTGTATTTGCCGCCTTTCAATATCTGGCCATAGGCGGCCACAGCCGTGGTGAAGCGGAATTCGCTGCTGGCAGCGTCCAGCGACTTGATCGCGTTGCGTTGCAGGGCGAAGTCGATGAGCTGGCTGTTGCTGGCTTCGGGCAGTTTGTAGCGCAGCTTGAGGTGGCCGAGTTCATTGGCGCGCGGGCCTTCCGTGCTGGCTTGCGGGGCATAGCGCAAGGCATCCACGCTGGGTTTGCCGCCGACCAGGGTCAGCTCATACAGCGCGGTGACGGTGTGGCCGGCACCGATATCGCCGGCATCGACGGCATCGTTGTTGAAATCTTCACGCGCCAGCTGACGGTTCTCGTAGCCGATCTGGCGATACTCCTTGACTACCGCCGGGTTGAACTCGATCTGCACCTTTACGTCCTTGGCAATGGTCGCGAGGGTCGAAGTCATTTCATTGACCAGCACCTTGTGGCCTTCCATCAGGCTGTCGATGTAGGAGTAAGCACCGTCACCCACATCGGCGATCTGCTCCATCATGGCCTCGTTGTAATTGCCCGTGCCGAAGCCGAGTGTCGACAGCGAGATGCCGGATTTGCGTTTCTCTTCGATCATGCTTTTGAGCTGACGGTTATCGCTGATGCCGACATTGAAATCGCCATCGGTGGCCAGCAGGATGCGGTTGATGCCACCCTTGATGAAACTCTGCTGTGCCGCGCTGTAGGCCAGCTGGATGCCGGAAGCGCCGGCTGTGCTGCCACTGGAGCGCAGTGCGTCAATCGCGGCGTTGATCGTGGCCTTCTCGTTGCCGGCTGTGGGTGAGAGTGCGACGCGCGTGCCATCAGCATAGGTGACGAGGGAGAGGCGATCCTGCTCACGCATCTCATTCACCAGCAGCTTGAGCGAGGATTTGAGCAGGGGCAGTTTGTCCGCGCTGTTCATCGAGCCGGAGACGTCGACCAGAAACACCAGATTGGCGGGTGGCAGCGCCTGCTTGGCAATGTCCTGGCCCTTGATGGCAATGCGCAGCAAGATGCGCTCGGCATTCCAGGGTGCCGGCGCCATTTCGGTGTGTACGGCAAATGGCCGCCCGTCCTTCGGCAGAGCGTAGTCGTAGGGGACGTAGTTGATCAGTTCCTCGACGCGCACCGCGTCGCTGGGTGGCAGGTGACCGGCATTGAGCATGCGCCGCACATTGCTGTAGCTGCCCGTATCCACGTCGATGCTGAAGGTGGAAACCGGCGCCTCGGCGACCTGTTTGACCGGGTTGTCCTTGAGCTGGCCGTAGCGTTCGCGATCATCCTGTGGCTGCTGGCGGATGGCTTCATATACGGCGGGTGCGGGCTGCGTTGCGTAGGCCATCATCTTGTTGGCGCTGATGTCACGCTTCATCTCGCCTTTCGGCGCATCCCTGCGGGGGGCTGTGGGGGCGGCAAGGGCGCCTGCGAGAATGGATTCCGCAGGTTTCCCTTGCGTGATCGCTGGCTGTGGCTGTGGCTGCGACGCTAGCTTGATTTCGTTCTCGCTCCGGTGAGCGATGCCCGGCTGCGATTGGGCGGACGTGCCGTCCTGCTGGGTGACTGCGCAGGCGGCGAGCAGGCCGGCCAGCAATAATGCGAGCAGGCGGGGAAGGGTGCGAGGTTTCATGTTCAGTCTCCTGGGTTGAGCGATGCGTGAGACTGAAACGGACGAGTACCGGGAAATGGGTTGATGGTTTTGTCGCAAGTCGCAAGGCGCAAGGCGCAAGGCGAGGAACGGGCTTGCCGCTTGGCGCCTTAGTCGCCAGAATCGGCACCTTGGATTCGCCACCGGAGAGTGAACGTGCGTGCTTTTACCCTGATCGTTTTGGGCCTGACCCTGAGCTTGCAAACCGCACTGGCGGCACCAGAGCTGCGTCCCGAAAAGTGGGCACGGCCAGTGATCGATACTTCGGTTGGCAATCTGTTTCAGGTGGCGCCGGATCTGTATCGCGCCGAGCAGCCGGGCAAGTCGGATGTTGCAGACCTGAAGGCGCTGGGTATCAAGAGTTTCATGAATTTACGCGAGTATCACAGTGACTCAGCCGACTTCGAGAAGCAGGGCTTTACGCGTTTGCGCCACGCGATGGCGGCAGGTTCGGTGAAGTCCGAGGATCTGGTGATCGTGCTGCGCCAGATCAATCAGGCGGCCAAGCCGGTGCTGGTGCACTGCTGGCATGGCAGTGACCGCACCGGTTTCGTGATCGCTGGCTACCGTCTGGTGTTCCAGGGCTGGAGTAAGGCGGAGGCGATTGACGAGTTGCGGCGCGGTGGCTTCGGTTATCACGAACGAACCTATCCCAATGTCAAGAAGACCATCGAGGCGCTGGATGTGGAGGCGATCAAGCGTGCGGTGTTTGAGGACAAAGCCGCCTCCGTGCGCTGAAACCGCCCTGAAACTCTTGCTTGCCGACTATCTGATATCGACCGAGAAGGTCCGGCTGTCCGAGTAGCCGTTTGCCTTGACCTTGATTTTGAACCAGACCGGTCCGGTTTGATCCGGTGCCGTGACGTGGAAGGTGACCTTGTGGTTGTCATCGGAGAGCGTTTTAGTCACGCTGCCAATATCGTGGCCGCTGGTCTGGTCGAGCGACCAGTCAATGTCGCCGCCAGAGATCTCGCCCATGCTGGATGCGCGGGCTTCGATCTTGATGTCATCGTTGGTGTACTCATCCGACGGATAGCTCAGATCGGTGATTGAAATCGAGGTGTAAAGCGCCGCCAGTGGTTTGTCGCTGCCGCCACCACACGCAGCGAGCAGGGCAATGAATGCGATCAGGGCTGCGCGTCGCAGCAGGGTTCGGCGAAGTGGGGGGCATGAATGGGTCGTCATCGCGGTGTCCTTACGAACGAGATGGGTCTGAGTGAGTCTTTTCCCCAAGTATAGTCGGCGCATGTTTAGCTATAAGTGCCACAAAGGGATGCAAACTTCGTCGGTGCAGCTTTGCTGGCGCAGGCATGTAAAAAGCCGCACACTTAATCTTACGGCAAAACTAATTTCGGGATCGTTCGCATGCCCCCTCGTTGGCGCGCTCTTCGCCGCTGGTACCAGGATCATCAGGTCGGCGTATTCGACTTGATGGCGCTGGCGGTCGCCTGCGTGCTGGTGTGCGGGCTTATCTTCTCAACGGAAATTGCCGTGCCGGTGCTGCGTTATGCACGTGAGCATTCGGTCTGGCAGCTTGAGTCGGTGTTTTTGTGTCTGGCGACAACCTGGGGCTTTCTGGCGATTTTTGCCTGGCGGCGCTGGCGGGATGTCATTCATTTGCTGGAGGCTGCCGAAACCGATGTTTTGACCAGTCTGGCAAACCGGCGCAAGACCTTGCGCGTGCTGGCGCATGAATTTGATCGCGCCGAGCGTTATGGACGCCCGCTGTCGCTGGTAATGCTGGATATCGATCACTTCAAACAGGTGAATGACAGCTTCGGCCATCCGGTTGGGGACGAAGTACTCAGGGCCGTGGCGCGACGCATCCAGCGCAAGATGCGGGTGTCGGATCATTTTGGCCGCTGGGGTGGCGAGGAGTTCTTGCTGATTTGCCCGGAAACCGATGATGCAGGCGCGGTCCGGATTGCCGAGCGTATGCGCCGTGCAATCAAGCAAAGCAGGGTAGGACGTGCCGGTCAGGTGACAGCCAGCTTTGGCGTCAGCACCTATCTGGGTGAAGGCGACTGCGAGAGCTTGATCGAACAAGCCGATCGGTATCTGTATGCGGCCAAGCAGGGCGGCCGCGATTGCGTGATGAGTACTTCCTCTAGCACGCGTTCATCGGCCCCGACAGAGTTGCTTTCTGAAATGGACATGCCCCGGGTAAAACCAGTGCGGCGCCGTATCTGAGTTCAGACGCAGCCAAGGGTTGTGGGGCATTCACTTCAGGAGCCGCCCGGACAGCCTCGCCCAGCTTGCTTGCGCAGACTGCCATGCTGAAGAGGTAATAGGGGCGGGGTTCTTCGGGCCGAGGGGTTTGTCGCTGCTGCCCCTCTCCCTGCCAAGAAGAGGGGGCCGAGCGGGCCCATGACTTGCGACTTGCGATTAGTCCCTCGCCCTAAGGCGCAGGCGTTTCTGCCGCGACGGGAGCCTGGCGCGGCAGGCGGATGCTGAAAGTGGTGCCGACGCCGAGGGTGGAGTTGACGCTGATGTTGCCGCCCAGGGTCTTGCTGATCAGGCTTTCGACGATGGTCATGCCCAGTCCGCTGCCGCCTTTTCCGATCTTGGTGCTGAAGAAGGGCAGGAACAGTTTTTCAAGATTTTCGGCGGGAATTCCGATGCCATTGTCGCTGACGCGCAGCGTGACTTGCTGCTCATCGGCGCTGGCGCTGAGGGTTAGCAGGCCGTCTGAGCGCCCTTCAAAGGCGTGCAGGTAGGCGTTGTTGATCAGATTTATGCAGACTTGGCCGAGAGGTCCCGGCTGGCTATCCATCAGGATGCCCTTCGGAATGTCGACGACGAGTTTGTGCGGATGGCGTTTGAGGCTGGGTTGCAGGCTGGCAACGATTTCGTGGATGACTTCGCCCAAGTCGAATTCGCGGCGTTGCTCGCTGGCCTGATCGGCGGCGACTTGTTTGAAATTGCTCAGAAGTTCGTTGGCACGCTGCAGATTGCGTTGCAGGATGTTGAGGCCGTCTCGCTGCACAGAAAAATAGTCGGTGAGGTTGCTGCGTTTGATCTGGCCGCTTTCCATCAGGTGTTCCAACTCGCGCGTGGCGTCATCCAGAGTGCCGGCGGTCATTACGCTGTTGCCCAGTGGCGTGCCGAGTTCATGGGTGATGCTGGCCACCATGATGCTCAGGGCTGCGCGGGCTTCGCTGCGCGCCAGGTCTTCCAGCGAGTGTTGCAAGGCGGCGTTGGCGGCGTCCAGCTCTCGGCTGCGCTGGGCGACGCGCGCTTCCAGCGTTGCGTTGAGTTCGCGCACCCGGTCTTCGGCCTGCTTGCGGCGCAGGATGTTGTGCACCCGGGCTTGCAGCAGGATGTGATTCACGGGCTTGGTCAGGTAGTCATCGGCACCGAGTTCGAAGCCGTCCAGTTGGCTGCGCTCGGAGTCGTCTGCGCTGAGGAAGATCACCGGGATGGCGGCCGTATGTGGATCTGCGCGCAGGGCGGTGAGCACTTCGATGCCACTCATGTCCGGCATCATCACGTCGAGGACGAGCAGCTGGGGCTGTTCCTCTTTGTGACAAAGGGCGATGGCATCCGGCCCGTTGGTGGCGAGTTTGAGGCGGTAATCGTGTTTGAGGATGGCGGCCAGTACATGCAGATTGCTGGGCGTGTCATCCACCAGCAGGAGCAGCGGTTTATCTGCGTGTTCTGCACTCATGATGAAGGCTCCTTACAAAGTTTTGCCTGGATCCGGCTCAGGCTGGCCAGTGCGCCCTCGTGATCGAAACGGTCGAGTTGTTGGGCAAGTTGTTGCAGCGCTTCGCTGTGTGTGGGGGTTTGTCTGAGCACGTGCAATTGGGCGATCAGCGTTTCAGGGATCAACTCGTACTCCTCTAGATATGGGCGCAGTGCCTTTACCCAGGCCAGAATCGCGGCCGATGTATTTTCGTTTGCGGGTGCTTGTACGTGTGGAACGGCAGACTGTGCCAGCGCGGCGGGGAGCCATTTCAGGAGCACGCGAGCCAGCTCTTCCGGTTCGATCGGCTTGGCCACAAAGTCCACCATTCCGGCCGCAATGCAGCGCTCCTTGTCCGCCTGCATCACGGCAGCGGTCATTGCTATGATCGGCAGATTGGCCAGACCCGGTAAAGCATGGATGATTGTGCTGGCTTCGCAACCATCCATGGTGGGCATGTGTTGATCCATCAGAATGAGATCGAAGCACTCTTGCGCCACAGCCTCCACGGCCAGACCACCATGCTCAACCACGACAGGTTCGACCCCATGCTGCTTGAGCATGCCGATTGCGACCAGCTGATTGATGCGGTTGTCCTCGACCAGCAGTACACGCGCACCGGCAAAGCTCTGGCACGCATCGTTCAGTCCAGTGCTGCTGCTGTGGGTATGGGCAGAATCGCTGGTGTGATGCGGAGCTTCCTGTAAGGCGACGGTGAAACTGAAGTTGGCGCCCTTGCCGGGTTCGCTGGAGACGGTGATTTCGCCACCCATCAGGCTTACCAGACGCTGGCAGATGCTCAGCCCCAGTCCGGTGCCGCCAAAGCGCCTGGTGATGGAATTGTCAGCCTGCGCAAAGGCCTGAAAGATGCGCGCCGATTGCTCGGGGCTCAGGCCGATGCCGCTGTCTTTGACGCTGAAGCGCAGGCTTGAGCCCGTGCCGGTTTTCGTCATCAGTTCCAGCTGCAACTGGATCTCGCCGTGCTCGGTGAATTTGATGGCATTGCCGATCAGATTATTGAGGATCTGTCCCAGGCGCAGCGGATCGCCCACAACGGCCTGCGGCACATCCGGGGCAATGTGGACGAGGAGTTTCAAGCCCTTGCGCTCGATTTCAGATCCGAACAGGTCGGTGACGTCGGCAAACAGGGCGTGTGGTGACAAAGGGGTCAGGCTCAGCTCCAGCTGGCCGGCTTCGATCTTCGAGTAATCCAGAATGTCGTTGAGGATGCCCAGCAACGAGCGCGACGAGCCGAATACCTTCTCCAGATAATCCTGTTGCTGGGGCTGCAGCGGGGTGTTCAGCACCAGCTGGGTCAAGCCCATGATGGCGTTCATCGGCGTGCGGATTTCGTGGCTCATGTTGGCCAGGAATTCGCTTTTTGCGCGGTTGGCGCGTTCGGCGGCTTCCTTGGCTTCCAGCAAGCGCTCTTCATGCAACTTGGCATCTGTGATTTCGTAGCGGATGGCGATGTACTGTTCCGGTTTGCCGTCCATATCCAGAATCGGCGCAATCGTGGTGTCCACCCAGTACAGACGCCCGCTTTTGGCCTGATTGCAGATCTGTCCACGCCAGGCGTGGCCGCTGCCAATGGTCTGCCACAGCTCGGCGAAAAAGTATTTCGGATGATGGCCGGAATTGATGATGCGATGATCTTTGCCCAGCAATTCGTCGAGTGAGTATCCGGAGACCTCGCAAAATTTGTTGTTGGCATAGGTGATGCGCCCGGCCTTGTCGGTGATGGCGACGATGGCGTGGGCGTCCAGTGCGCCTTTCAGATCGATCAGCGACTGGGTCAGGCGTTTTTGTTCGGTAATTTCAACTTGCGTGCCAGCGATCCATTCCGGCAAGCCCTCGGCGGTGTGCGAGAACAGCCGGCCATGCGAGGCGATCCATACCCATTTGCCATTTTTGTGGCGCATCCTGAATTCGCTGGCAAAGTAGGGCAGGGTATTGTTGAAATGCTGTACCAGCAATTCGCCGGTGCGGACAAAATCGTCCGGATGGATTAGCGCCTCCCAGGTCTGAATGCTGATGGGTGACAGCTCGGCGAGGGTGTAGCCGATCATCTGTGCCCAGCGTTCGTTCAGCTTGACCTCGCCGGTTTGCACGTTCCATTCCCAAGTGCCGGCGTTGGTGCCATCGACCACATTGGCCAGATGCTGACGCTCTTCCGCCAGGGCGTGTTCGGCGTGCAGACTGGCGGCCTGACTGGCCTCGATCAGCCGACGGCTGCGCAGCAGCCAGAACAGGGCGGCGGCCAACAGTAGCGTGGCGATCAGGCCGCCGGACAGGACTGACTGGCTGTTGCGGTGCGAGTTACGGGCCAGAAATTCGGGGCGGGGGTGCAGAACGAGCTCCCATGGGCGAGAGCCGACTTCGATAGTCAGGGACAAATCCTGCTCGCCCGCGACGGTGTTTATCAGCGCAGGCGATGTGTGCCAGTCGCTGTCTTCGCCAAGCGCCGAAAGCAGCAGTTTGCGTGATGCATTGGCCTGATCGAAAACGAGCAGATCAAAGCCCCCGCTGTCGGCGCGCAGCGCTGTTTCACGCAGCAGATTGGCGATCAGGATGACGCCTGCGACATAGCCTTGCAAAGACGCGCGTCGCGCCTCGACGGTATTCGGGTTGGCGTCGCGATATACGGCCATCGAGATTGCGAAGGCTTCAGCCGCCTCGGATTGTTTACCGTCGCTGATGAGCCGGAATGATTCCGAGGCGATGGCGCGCCCCGTGTCGCGGGCCATCAGTTTGGACGTCATGCGTGCCGGGTCGAAACCCATATCCACGCCAATCGCGCCCGAGGCTTCTGGCCAGGCGAAGAGTACCGGCACGTATTCCGCACGCGGGCGCACCGGGATGAAGCGGCCTTCGGCCGGTTCGGTGACGCGGAAGTCCGGCAAGCCATCGGCGCGGACTCTGGCTTCGAAGGCTGCCAGCTGCGGGGCTGGCACAACAGGTTGCCATTCCAGAAAACTGAAAACCTGGGAGCCTGAGGATACCCGATTGGTGTAATCCAGGAATTCTGTGCGGCGCAGCTGGTCTTGCGAGGCAATCATCAGGCTGGTGCTGCGCACCGTTTCCAGCGCGCGCTTCAAATCCAGATCGAAGGCGTCGATGACGGCCTGGCCAGCGGCAGTCAGGCGCTCGCGGCGCTGAAGATCGACGGTGGTGTCCAGACTGCGATAGAGCAGCCATGAGCCGCCGCAGCCAAACAGCAGAATGATCGTCACCAGGCTGAAATCAAACCAGGGCACGTTCAGCAGAGCGCGCCAAGCTTGGGCAAGGCTTCGTCTCATCACTGGCGCAGACCCTGGGTGGTGATCAGCTGGTCATATAAAACGTACTGGTCGCGAACGAATTTTTCAGGATCCTTCACGTTCAGCAAGGCCGATTGGGCGCCCAGCTGGATATTGCCAGCCAGCCACTGCGGGTCTTTGGCGAGTTTGGCCAAGACTGTCTTCCATTTGCTGGTGACTTCGGCAGGAAGCTTGGCGGGGCCCATCAGGGCCGTCCAGCCCTGAATCTGCACCATGTCGCGCAAGCCGGCTTCGCGTGCGGTGAGCAAATCGGGCGCTTGGGTCATGCGCGCCGGCGCGGTGGTGAATAGTCCGCGCAGCTTGCCGGCCTGCATGCCGGGGAGCACCGTGTTGGCGTTGTTGCAGACGAAGTCGACGTGCCCATTAACCAGATCCTCTGTGGCAGTGGCGCCGCTGGTGGAATACCGCACCTTGGCAGCTTCGGGTTTGAGACCACCGAGGGCGAGCAGATATTGCGCGGCCAGATTCTGGATGGTGCCGGCCCCGGATGTCCCGTATTTCAGTTTTCCCGGCTGCTGACGAATTGCCGCGAGCAGATCGCGGGAGGTTTTGTAGGGCGAGTCTTTGCGTACGGCGCAAATCAGCGGGTTCGTTGAAAGGATCGCCAGGGTGGTGAATTCATCCTGATCGTAGGGGCGCTTGACTTCTATTGCCGGCGCAATCGCATGCGTCCCGACGCGGGCGATGAGCAATGTGTAGCCATCGGGCGCGGCCGCGCGCACCCACAGCGAGGCCGTGAGTCCGGAGGCTCCCGTGCGGTTTTCGAATACCGGTGCGCGCGCGTTCATATCCGGATGGGTAAGACTGCCGAGCATGCGCCCTATTACATCCGTATCGCTGCCCGCGGCATACGGAATCACCAGCGTGATGGGACGGCTGGGGTAGGGCTCGGCGGCCTGAGCGCTGGCCTGCAATAGTCCCCAAATAATCAATAGTCCGACTGCGCGAAACATGAGCGCCCTCTCCATCCCGAATGTCGTGCGCAGGCCAAGCAAGGCCGGTGCTACGAAGGTTTACGGGGTGGGCCGGGTTTTCTTGAGGGATGCAGCCTGAAAGGTCGCTTACATCATGTGCTCGAAGAGTCGCTCTGCACTTGGATCTTCAGATAGGGATGGTGTAGAGGCAGGTCGGGTGCGGGTCTTCGGGGGGGGGCTGGGGGTGTCGCAAGTCGCAAGTCGCAAGTCGCGAGTCGCAAGACCCGCGCCGGTTTCGTCATTCCGGACTTGATCCGGAATCCAGAGGAGGCGTGGCGAAGGGCGCTGCGCGTTAATCGCAACTCGCGCCCGGACGGTCTTCTTTCCCTTGAAGAGGATCGAGTTTGTAAACTCGATCCTCCCGCTGGGGTGGGACCGTGTTTTTTCGACTTGCGACTTGCGACTCACGACTCACGACTTTCGGCTGTAGCCCGAAGAGCCGCGACCAGCCTCGCTCTTCAGGCCATAAAAAACCCGCCGGGCGGCGGGTTTTGTCAGGAAACGGGGCTGGCAGTGCTCAGCGCGTACCCGGTTCCGGCATCACGATATTGATTTCCAGTACTTCGAAATTGTCCTTCTTTTCGAGCAGCACCTTGATGTCGTCGGCGTTCACCTTGACGTATTTCGAGATCACGGCGATCAGCTCTTTCTGCAGGGCTGGCAGAAAATCAGGCGCGCCGCCCTCGTCGGCACGCTGGTGAGCGATCACCAAGGTGAGGCGCTCTTTGGCGCGCTGGGCGGTTTTCGGTTGGGCAGTGCCGAAGATTTTTTCGAGCCAGGACATGTCAGGCCCCCCCGAATATGCGCTTGAGCAGGCCGGGCTTCTCGTAATTCACGAAGCGCATTTCGCGCTCTTCACCAAGGAAGCGGGCGACCAGATCCAGATAGGCGTCGGCGGCTTCGGAATCCTTGGTGTGAATTACCGGGGCGCCGGCGTTGGAGGCCTGCAGTACGGTTTCGGATTCCGGGATCACGCCCAGCAGCGGCACGCGCAGCAACTCCTGCACGTCCTTGTAGGACAGCATTTCGCCTTCTTCGACGCGCTTGGCCGAGTAACGCGTGATGATCAGGTGTTCCTTGACTGCTTCCTGGCCTTCCTTGGCGCGCCGGCTCTTGCTTTGCAGGATGCCGAGGATGCGGTCCGAATCACGGATCGAGGACACCTCCGGATTGGTCACCACCAGGGCCTCGTCGGCGAAGGTCAGGGCCATCACGGCGCCGTGTTCGATGCCGGCAGGGGAATCGCAAATGATGTAATCGAAGCCCATGTGCTCCAGATCTTTGAGGACCTTTTCGACACCTTCTTCGGTCAGTGCATCCTTGTCGCGCGTCTGCGAGGCCGGCAGTACGAACAGGTTCTCGCAGTGGCGATCCTTGATCAGGGCCTGATGCAGATTGGCTTCGCCCTGCACCACGTTGATCAGGTCATACACCACGCGGCGCTCGCAGCCCATGATCAGATCCAGATTGCGCAGGCCGACGTCAAAGTCGATGACGGCCGTCTTGAAGCCGCGCATGGCCAGCCCGGAGGCGAAGCTGGCGCTGGTGGTGGTCTTGCCGACACCACCCTTGCCTGAGGTTACGACGATGATACGGGTCACAGATTTCTCCCTGGATTATTCCGGGGGCTTTTCGAGCCCCCTATTAATTAGTCGAGCTGAAGCGGCTCCAGCACGAGCGATTGCTTGTCATCGTCACCACGCAGCTGCGCCTGAGCAGGTTTGCCGGCGACTTGTTGCGGGATGCCTTTTTCGAAAGTACGGAAAACGCCGGCCACCGAGATCAGCTCCGGGCCGAAATTGCTGCTGTAGATACGCGCCTTCTTGTCGCCATTGGCGCCGGCAATCGCCCGGCCACGCAGCGGGCCGTAGCAGTGGATGCTGCCGTCGGCGATGACTTCGGCACCGTTGCTGACCGCGCCGAGAATCACCAGATCGCCGCCCTTGGCGTAAATCTGCTGACCAGAGCGGATCGTGCGGTCAACGACCATTGCTCCGACAGCCGCGCTGGGCGTGGCTTGCGGGGCAGGTGCCGTGGAGACAGGCTCTGCGCGCGGCTCTTCAGCCATGGGTAGTTGAATATCGCTGGCGGCCTTGATGCTGGCGGCTTGCTCCGAGAGGATCGCCAGCCCGGCCTTGCGCGCGCTGGCATGCAGATGTTCGGGTGCGCCACGCAGGGCAATCGGCTGCAGGCCGTAACGGCGCAGCAGGCTTAGCGTGCCGGCCCAGTCAGCCTTGTCCGGGAAGGTCTTGACCTGGCTGACGTCGATCACTGTGGCCTCGCCGGCGAAGAATTCGCCCATGCCGCCGAGCATGACTTGCAGTGCGTCGGACAGACGCACATTGTCGATTTCGCGCAATACGGCGCTCATGGCGCTCAGGCTGCCAGCCTTGAATTCAATGGGTTTTGCCATGGGCGGCGTGAAATCTGAATGTAATCAAGCGCCCGAGTCTACTTTTTGAGGCGCCCGGGGGCAAGGTGTATGTGCCTCGGCCCGGCATTCAGTGTGCGCGGACCTTATCCGGGCAAGGGAAATCAGGCATTTCGTGCCCGAAGGGGTATTCAGCATGCGTAGTTTCCTGCCGTTAAGCCTGACACCTACCGCAGAAGGTGGGCGTGAAGGGCAAACAAGCCGGCGCGATGCGTCATGGGGTGAAAAGAAATGCACGACTCTTCCGGAAATGCGGGGCGCTCAATCAGTCTGCCCGTGGTGGCCGGCTTGGCTGTGGTCAATTTGCTCTTGATGCTGGGCCTGGCTCGCATCTGGTGGTTGGGTTTGCTGGCTGGTTTGGTGATCGGCGCACTGCTGATCTGGCGTGCGCGCGCAACCGTGACGACGGCAGCGCCGCTGGCGTTCCGGACGGAGCCTGCGGCAGTCCCTCAGGTGGATGCCGCACACCGTTATCTGTCGATCGTGCATGGCGTGGTGCCGCTGTGGCGGCGACATGTGGTGTCTGTGCAGGATCAGAGCCGCGAAGCTATCGAAGATCTGAGCGGTCGCTTTGCTGATCTGGCGCAGCAACTGGGGCAGGTGGATGCCGGCGCTGCCGGCAGTGGTGCCGCCCTGGAGGCCGTGACGCGGGCGGAGGGCGGTCTGCAGAAAATCTCTGCGACGCTGGGCAAGACCCGCGAGGTGACTGACACCCTGGTGCGTGAGATTGGTCAAGTGGCGGGTCACATGGACAGCCTGCGGAAAATGGCGGATCAAGTCGGCGCGATTGCCAAGCAAACCAATCTGCTGGCCCTGAATGCGGCCATCGAAGCGGCGCGGGCGGGTGAAACCGGGCGCGGCTTTGCCGTGGTGGCCGATGAGGTGCGCAAGCTCTCATCGCAATCGGCAGACACGGGCAAAAGCATCAGCCAGACCGTGAAAACGGTTGAGGATTCGATGCAGCAGGCGCTGCTGCAATCGCGGCGGGTGGCCGATGAACAGCAGGATATGGTGCGCGATTCCGAGGTAACCGCGCAGCAGATCGTCAGTGAATTCGAGGCAGTCACCAGCGCCATGCAGAACGACGTGGCTACCCTGCAGCAAGAGCGTCAGGCGGTGCAGGCCAATGTCGAAGCGGTGCTGGTCAGTTTGCAGTTTCAGGATCGCATCAATCAGGTGATCGAGCACGTGAGCGCCGATATGGCGCGCTTCGACGAGTTGTCGCAGAGCGTCTCGGATCGCGGTTTTTCCGAGGTCGAGATGAGCTCGGCCGAGGAGTGGCAAGCTCAGCTCGCGGCCAGTTACACCATGCTGGATCAGCATCAGGTGCACCGCGGCGCGACAACAGGCAAAGCCGCTGCCGCTTCGCCTGCGATTACTTTCTTCTAGTGCTGCAAGGGATTTCCTGTCATGGCCAAGTGCATTCTGATTGTTGATGATTCGATGAGCCTGCGAACGACGCTGGGCATTGCGCTCAAAAGTTCCGGTTACGACGTGGTTGATGCGGTGGATGGCAAGGATGCGCTGACCAAGCTGGACGGGCGTAAGTACAACCTGATCATCTCCGACGTGAACATGCCGAACATGGACGGCCTCACTTTCGTTAAAGCGGCCAAGGCCATGCCGGCTTACCGCTTTACCCCGGTGCTGATGCTCACCACCGAGGGCGACGCGGCCAAGATGGCTGAGGGCAAAGCGGCCGGTGTCCGCGCCTGGGTCATCAAACCCTTCCAGCCGCCGGCCTTGCTGGATGCCGTCTCCAAACTCGTTTCCGCGTAAGGGGGCTGAGCATGTCTTTCATTACGCTGGAAGCCGGCCCGCAGATGCGTATTGCGCTGAACGGTGACCTGAGCATTGCCGAAGCCGCCGAAGCGCGCGACACGCTGGCGCTGGCGCTGACGACCTCGGAATCGCTGGATCTGGATCTGGGCGGACTGGAAAACGTAGACGTGGCCGGTTTGCAGATTCTGCTCGCGCTGGCGGGCGAGAAGCATCCTGTCAGCCTGACGAATCCATCCGCAGCCTTGCTGAATGCGGTTGAATTTTTGCAGCTGGACGGTTTGCGCGGCGCGTTTGTGCGTAAAGGAGAGGGCGCTCATGATTGACATGCAAGCTGCACGCGGGATGCTCATTGAAGAGTCCCGCGAACTGCTCGACGCCATGGATACGGCGCTGCTGGAACTGGAGCAGGGCGGGCGAGATTCCGAGCACATCAATGCCGTGTTCCGCGCGGCCCACACCATCAAGGGCTCGGCCGGCCTGTTCGGTCTGGATCTGATTGTCGGCTTCACACATGTGATGGAAAGCCTGCTGGTGCGCGTGCGCAATGGCGAGGTGGCGCTGGAGCCGGATCTGCTCTCCCTGATTTTTGACTGTGGCGCGTACATCCGTAGCCTGATTGAAGCCCTGGCTGAAAGCGAAGTGCTGGCCGATCCCGATCCGGTGTTGCGCACGGCCCTGCTGGCGGGTTTGAACAGTTACCTCGGCGAGCGGGCTTCTGCCCCGGCCGCCGCACAAGCGTTAGCGCCGGCACAAGGTGGTGTGTATCGCTGGCATTTGTCTCTGGCTTTTTATCCCGATGTGCTGCGCGATGGCATGGACCCTTTGTCCCTGATCCAGTATCTGGGGCGTCTGGGTGAAATCCTGAGTGTGCGTACGGACACGTCCCAGCTGCCTTCGCTTGCGGATATGGACCCCGAGTGTGGCTATCTGCGTTTCGAGGTGGAGCTGGAGTCTGCCGCCAGTCGTGAGGAAATTGCCGCCAGTTTTGATTTCGTGATGGAGGGCAGCGACATCCGCATCGAGCAACTGGCTGCGGTCGCCCCGGAGCCGCTTGTGCCGGTGGTGGCTGAACTTGCAGCAGGCGATCTGGATGAGACTGATCAAGTGCCTTCGCCGGACCGGCGCATTTCAACGCGGCAGACCATGGTCAAGGTCGAGGCGCGCAAGCTGGATGAGTTGATCGATACCGTCGGCGAACTGGTGATTGCTGCCGCCAGCGGACGCATGTTCGTCAGCAAGAAACAATTCGATGTGGTGCAGGAAGTGATGGGCGAGATCGAGAAACTCGTCGAGCACATCCGCAACAAATCGCTGAACCTGCGCATGACCCCGATTGGTGACATCTTCCAGCGCTTCCCGCGCATCGTGCGTGACGTGGCCAAGGATCTGGGCAAGAAGATCGACCTGCAGATCAGCGGCGCGGATGCCGAGCTGGACAAGCTGATGATCGACAAGCTGGCCGATCCGCTGCTGCACGTCGTGCGCAATGCCATCGATCACGGCATTGAGCCGGTCGAGGCGCGTCTCGCGGCCGGCAAGGCCGCCACCGGCACGCTGCGTCTGCATGCCTATCAGGATGCCGGCAGCATCGTGATTGAAGTCAGCGACGACGGGCGTGGCCTCGATCAGGCGCGCATCCGGGCCAAGGCGGTGGAGCAGGGCATCATCACGGCCGATGCGGTCATGGATGAGCAGGCCGTGTTTGCGCTGATCTTCCATCCCGGCTTTTCCACCGCCGAAAAGGTCAGCGATCTGTCCGGGCGCGGCGTCGGCATGGATGTGGTCCGGCGCAATATCGAACAGCTGCGCGGCGAGATCGAGATCGAATCGACCTTGGGGCAGGGCGCCGTTTTCCGGATTCGCCTGCCCCTGACCCTGGCCATTATCGATTGTTTCCAGGTGGCCGTTGGAGGCTCCAACTTCGCGATTCCGCTGGAACTGGTCGTCGAGTGCATCGATCTGGAGGAGCCGCTGGATGACTACAACATCGTCAATCTGCGCGGCGAGCCGCTTTCGTGCATCACGCTGTCCGATATCTTCAGCATTCCGGCCCAGCCGACCGGCGTCCGTTGCATGGTCGTGGTGCAGAGCGGGCGGCGTCGCGCAGGCATTCTCGTGGATCGGCTGGTGGGCGAGCTGCAGGCCGTGATCAAACCTCTGGGCTATCTGCTGCAAGGCGTGCGTGGTCTGGGGGGCGCAACGATTCTTGGCGATGGCAAGGTCGCGCTGATTCTGGATGTGCCTGCCTTGCTTAATCTGACCTCGCAGCAGGAGGCTGGCAAAGTGCGTCAGACCGAACGTGGCGGCGAGAGTATTTCGATTTCAATTCAGTCGTAGGAGACGGACATGAAACTTGTATACAAAATGGTGTTGTTGATCGTTGCCGCTCTGGTCGGGATCGTTTTCCTGACCTGGTTTTCGGCCAGGGAAATGAGCAAGGTTTATGAGGCAACCAACTTTGCCAACGAGAGCACCGTGCCCGCGCTGCTCATTACCAATGACGCAATTGATCCCTATGCCAAGAATCGTGTGCTGTTGTGGCGGGTGGCAATTTCAACGGATCAGAAAGATCGCGACAAGCTGATCAAGGATATGGCCGACAACGAGGTGAAGATCCAGAAAGCCTTGGCTGATTACGAGCCCTTGTTGGCTGGTGAGATGGATGCGCTGAATTTCAAGGCCTTGCAGTCTGCGTTTACCGAATATTTCGGTTTCAAGAACAAGGTGGTCGATGCGGTTAAACAAACTAACGCTGATCGGCTCGACAAAACCGAGAAACTGGTTGTCCTGATGAAGGAACATGCGGTTTATACCGCCAAGCTCTCGAAGGCTTTTGACGAATTGCAGACCAACAATGCCACGATGGGCAAGGATCGGGCGGCAGAGGCCGAGAAACTGCGGGCGCAGGCCGCATCTGTATCCTGGATCGTTTCCGGTATCTGTTTGCTGTTTGTGTGCGGCATCGGCACCTATGTGGTCATCAGTGTGCAGCGCCAGTTGGGTGGCGAGCCGGATTACGTGGCAGAGATTGCTCGCCAGGTAGCCCAAGGCAATCTCGCTCTGGAGGTGAAGGCGCGTTACAAAGGTAGTGCCTTGACGGCCATGAAAGTGATGGTCGAACGCCTGTCGGCCGTGATGCATCAGGTGCGCTCCTCGGCAGATGCTTTGGCATCTGCTTCCGAGGAATTGGCCTCCTCATCAACGTCCCTGGCACAGAATTCCGGCAATCAGGCTGCAGGCGTAGAAGAAACCAGCGCCTCGATGGAGGAAATTTCCGCCACCGTGATGCAGAACGCCGAGAACGCCAAAGTTACTGATGGCATCGCCACTAAATCAGCCGAAGAAGCACGGCAGGGTGGCTCGGCAGTGGCCGATACGGTGGTTGCGATGCGACAGATCGCCGAGAAGATCGGGGTGGTCAACAGCATCGCCTACAAGACCAATCTGCTCGCGCTGAATGCGGCGATTGAGGCCGGGCGCGCTGGCGAGCATGGCAAGGGCTTTGCGGTGGTGGCTTCGGAAGTCGGCAAACTGGCGGATCGTAGCCAGGCTGCGGCCGAGGAAATCAGCGCGCTGGCCAGCAAGAGTGTGTCCATGGCCGAGCGCGCCGGGCGCTTGCTGGATGAAATGGTGCCTTCGATTACACGCACCTCGGATCTGGTGCGCGAGATTTCAGCCGCTTCGGGTGAGCAGCAGAATGGCGTGGTGCAGGTCAATCAGGCCATGAGCCAACTGGCCCAGAGCACCCAGTCGAATGCGGCAGCATCGGAAGAGTTGAGTGCGACTGCTGAGGCCATGAGTGCCCAGGCGCTGGAGTTGCAGCAGGCGGTGAAGTTCTTCCGGCTTCGCGGCGCGTCGGATTCCGGTGTCGGGCAGTACGAGACCGCCAGGCATGTGCCCTCGCGCAGTGGCTCGGAAGGTGATGTCACGATCAGGACGACCAAGCCCGGCGAGGTCGACGAATCCTCCTTCACCAACTTCTGAGGTGTGCCATGGCTGCAGACGAACTAGCTTCGCGCCGCTACCTCACCTTCAGCTTGCGCAAGGAGGTGTTTGCGGTGCCGGTCGCGCCGATCCGGGAGATCATCGAGTATCCCGGCGTGACGGAAATACCCCTGGCGCCGGACTTCCTGCGCGGGGTGATCAATTTGCGCGGCTCGGTGGTGCCGCTGATCGATATCGCTGCGCGCTTCGGGCGCGGCGTGTCGGAGATCACCTGGCGCACCTGCGTGATCATTTTCGAATCTTCGCAGGAAGATGCACTGCACCAGTTGCTGGGCATCATGGTGGATACCGTCTACGAGGTTGTGGATGTGCCTGCTGCGCAGATCGAACCACGACCTGAATTCGGCACGGCCATGCGCACCGAGTTTGTGGATGGCATGATCAATCGCAACGGAAAGTTCATCATCGTGCTGGATGTTGACAAGGTGCTGAATGCTCAAGAGCTAAAGCACCTGATCGAAACCAGCGAACAACAGCATGGGCTCGAACAGGCCGTGACGCTGGATGCCTGAGGGAGGCGGATCTTGAACATGGCGGTGGATGTCCCCTCCCTGAAGCTGAGTGAGCAGAGTTTCTACATTTTGCGGGAGCTCTTCGAGCGCGAGTGCGGCATTCATTTGCATACCGACAAGAAAATGCTCGTTGTAAGCCGCTTGCAGCGTCGTCTGGAACTGCGCCACCTGCAGGGCTTTGAGGATTACTGTGCGCTGCTGAAGCAGCCCGCCGAGGCCGAAGAGCGGCAGTGGATGGTGGATGCGTTGACCACGCATGAAACCTTCTTTTTTCGGGCGCCGAATCAGTTTCAGCACCTGACGCGACATGCCTTGCCGATGCTGGCGCACCGGCCACTGCGCATCTGGAGCGCTGCTGCCTCGACGGGCGAGGAGGCCTACAGCCTGGCCATGACGCTGGCGGAGACTTTGGGGGCAGCTGGCTGGGAGTTGCTGGGCTCGGACATCTCAGGGCGTGCCGTGTGGCATGCTGCACGCGGTTTGTACCCCTTGAGTCGGCTCGAAGAAATGCCGAAAGAGTATTTGAAAAAATATTGCCGCAAGGGTCTGGGCGAGTATGCCGGACAACTTCTGGTGAACCGCAGTTTGCGGGCGCGAACCCAGTTTTTTCGCCATAATTTGCTGGATTCTGCAGCAAAAATTGGTTCGTTTGATGTGATCTTCCTGCGTAATGTGCTGATCTATTTTGATCCGCCGCGGCGTCGCCAGATCTTGCGCAATATGTTGGCCCGACTGCGTCCGGGGGGCTATCTCTATATTGGTCACTCCGAGTCGGCGAGTGATGAACTGGTCGAACTGGAGTCGGTCGGGCATTCAGCCTGGCGCAGCAAGCAGACGAACGATATGCAAAGGATGGCGCCATGATTCGGGTAATGATCATTGATGATTCGGCGGTGGTCCGTTCGGTGCTGCAGGAAATCCTGCAAAAGCACGCGGGCATCGAGGTGATGGGTACCGCGCCCGATCCGATCTTTGCTCTGCAAAAGATGGAGCGTGACTGGCCTGACGTGATCGTGCTGGATGTTGAAATGCCGCGCATGGATGGCATCACCTTCCTGCGCAAGATCATGGCCGAACATCCGACGCCGACGGTGATCTGCTCCTCGCTGACCGAAGCCGGTGCCGAAACCACGCTGCAGGCACTGGAGGCCGGGGCGGTCAGCATCATTACCAAGCCGACGACCCGCCTGACCGAGTTTTTGCGCGAGTATGAAGAATCCTTCATCAATGCCGTGCGCGAAGCTTCGATGGCGCGTCTGGGTAATATCCGGCCGCTGGCGCGGATCTCGGCTGCTCCGGCGGCCGGCTTGACCCCAAAACCTGTTGCTGCAACCGGTTCAACACCACCCGGCAGCTTGCTGACGCGCGAAAAACTCAGTGCCGATGCGGTGCTGGCGCCGGGGAACGGACGTAGCGCTATGACGCGCACCACGGATCAGATCGTCGCCATCGGTACTTCGACCGGCGGCACGCAGGCGCTTGAATATCTGTTCACCAAGTTGCCGGTCACTTCGCCGGGCATCGTCGTCGTGCAGCACATGCCGCCGATGTACACAAAAAGCTTCGCCAATCGCCTCAATCAGCTTTCACAGGTCAATATCAAGGAAGCCGAAACAGGAGACCGCATCCTGCCTGGCCATGCCCTTATCGCTCCGGGTGGAAAGCATATGCTGGTGCGGCGCAATGGTGCGCAGTATGACGTAGAGGTGGTGGATGGGCCGCTGGTGTCGCGGCATCGTCCCTCGGTGGATGTGTTGTTCCGCTCGGCAGCGAAAGCGGCCGGGGCGAATGCGCTGGGTATCATCATGACCGGCATGGGCGATGACGGCGCGCGTGGCTTGAAGGAGATGGCCGAGGCAGGTGCCCGCACCGTGGCGCAGGATGAAGCCAGTTGCGTAGTCTTCGGCATGCCCAAGGAGGCGATCAAACACGGCGGCGTGCATGAGGTAATGGGCCTGGACGAGATCCCGGCGCGGTTGTTGAAACACGGCGGCTCACTTAAAGGCTAGAGGACAGGGAATGAGTATGCCCTCGCTGCACCCACTTCTGCAGTTGCATGGCGCGCTGGTCGTTGATGACAGCGCGCTGCAACGCATGAATGCGGTAGAGGTGCTGCGTCAGGCGGGAATACAGCGGATTTATGAAGCCGAGGATGGTCTTGCCGGACTGGATGCAATTCGTAACCTGTTTCCACCGCCGGCCTTGCTGGTCGTGGATCTGGAGATGCCACGGATGGATGGCATCGAGATGCTGCAAGCCCTGGCTACGGAGAATTACCGGCCACCAGTGCTGATTGCCAGCAGTACCCATGCCTCATTGGTGAGTTCGGTCGAAGCCATGTGCCACGAGCTTGGCCTGCCGATTCTGGGGGCTTTCGAAAAACCCTTTACGCTCGAAGTCCTGCAGCGCGCCCTGCTGTCCTTCGATCACATTCTGGATGTCCGGCAGGCGCATCGTCGAACCGAAACCGAAATTGGCGCAGATGAAGTGCGGGAGGCCTTGCGCAGCAGCCAGATCCTGCCGCACTTTCAGCCCAAGATCTGTCTGGTGACGGGCGAAGTCCTCGGGCTGGAAGCGCTGGCGCGCTGGATCAGTCCGGTGCGTGGCCCGGTTTCACCTGCGGCCTTCATTCCGGTGGCCGAAGACCACGGGCTGATTACCGAGCTGACGCTGAACATGCTGGATGCCGTGCTGCGACAAATGCTGGAATGGCAGGCTCAGGGCTTTATGCCCAGCGTGGCGGTGAATCTTTCGGCGCTATCTTTGACCGAGCGGAATTTCGTTGATGAAATCATCAAGCGCACGCGCGAAGCCGGCATCGATCCCGCGAAAATCGTGATTGAAATCACCGAGTCGGCGCTGATCTCCAACATGGGCGCCGGCCTTGGGGCGCTCGGGCGTTTGCGCCTGAAAGGCTTCGGCCTGTCGATGGATGATTACGGCACCGGCTTCTCGACCACCCAGCAACTCTCGCGCCTGCCGCTGACGGAACTCAAGATTGACCGCTCCTTTGTTTCCGGTGCGCCCAACAAGACCAGCTTGCGCACCATTCTCGCCTCGGTGATTCACATGGGAGGCGATCTGGGCCTGACGACTCTGGCTGAAGGCGTAGAAACGGAAAGCGAATTGCGGCTGGTGCAAAGCTTGGGTTGTCATCAAGTCCAGGGCTTTCTGCTGGCCAGACCCATGCCCGGCGACGCTGTATGGCCTTGGCTGCAGGAGAATGCGGCGCCGATCAAGGTCATGGTGATTGGCGCAGCGTAAGTCTGTACGGCATCTGCCCGCACAGCCGCTTCTGGCTTGAGTCTTCAACCTGCATGCCGCAAGAGCTAGGCGTAGTGCGCCTCTTCAGGCATGCTCGTTGCCGCAGGTTTCAGCGCGGCGGCACGGCCCGCAGGAAATAGCCGATGATCTCGAAGCCCTGATCGTAGATGCTCTGCAGCACCGGGGCGAAGGCGTTCAGCGAGACCAGAATGATCAGCATGCCGACCGTGGAGGTGATCGGGAAACCGACGGCGAACAGGTTCAGCTGCGGCGCGGCGCGGGTCAGCACGGCCAGCGACACGTTGGTGATCAGCAGCGCCGCGACAATCGGTAGTGAAATCAGCAGGCCGCTGGCAAAGGCCACGCTGCCAATGCGCGTGAGGATCAGCCAGGCAGAACCGTTGATCGTAGCGTCGCCGATGGGGACGAATTCGAAGCTGCGCACCAGCACGTCGATCATCAGCAGATGACCATTCAGGGCGAGGAAGGTCAGGGAGCTGAGCAGACCAAGGAATTCGGCCAGCACAGCGGTCTGGCCGGAGGAATTCGGATCGAAAAAAGTCGCGAATGACAGGCCCATCTGCAGACCGATGATATCGCCGGCGATATCCACGGCGCTCATTACCATGCGCAGGCCAAGGCCCATACCGATGCCGATCAGGATCTGCTGCACGAACACCGCCATGCCGAACCAGGTGCCTGGCTGGATTGTCGGCGGAGGTGGCAGCACCGCCGCCACGGCGACACCGATCACCAGCCCGGCAGCCAGGCGGATCTGACGTGGCATCGCCGCGCTGGCGAAGACCGGCGCGGTGGCGATCAGGCCGAGCACTCGGGCGATGGGGTAGGCCCAGGCCAGGAGCAGGGCGTCGAGCTGGAGGCTGGTGATTTCGAGCATATTAATTCTCTGCTGGGTCAAAACAGGCGCGAGGCGCGAAGACGAGCCGCAGCCAGTGCTGTTGCACGGCAAGGCGAAGTTGACAAAGCATCTCGTCTGTTTTGATTCGGCAGCTAGCCAATCATGTTCGGAATCGATGTAAACAGGCGGCGGATATAGTCAGTCAGCATCGTGATCATCCACGGCCCGGCGATCAGCAGGGTCAGGAACATCACGATCAGTTTGGGCACGAAGGACAAGGTTTGTTCGTTGATCTGCGTCGCCGCTTGCAGCACGCTGATGAGCAGGCCGGTGACCAGTGCGGCGATGAACATCGGTGCGGCCACCATCAGCCCGAGTTCCATTGCACCTCGGCCTAATTCCATTACGGTGGTTGGGGTCATTATCGTTTCTCCTGTGAAGGGGAAGGGGAAAGGGGGAAGGGTGTGACGGGCTTACCCTTCACTCTTCCCCCTTATCTCTTCCCTAAAATCATCCAAAGCTCTGAACCAGCGACGAAATCAGCAGCGTCCAGCCGTCGACCAGCACGAACAGCATGATCTTGAAAGGCAGTGACACGATCACTGGCGACATCATCATCATGCCCATCGACATCAGCACCGAGGCCACCACCATGTCGATGATCAGGAAGGGGATGAAGACGATGAAGCCGATCTGGAAGGCCGTTTTCAGCTCGCTGGTGACAAAGGCCGGGACGATCACGCGCATTGGCAGGTCGGCGGCCTTGTCCACTTTTGGCACCTTAGCCAGGGTGGCGAACAGCGACAGATCCGGCTCGCGGATCTGCTTGAGCATGAAGGCCTTCATCGGCACGCTGCCGCGATTGAGTGCTTCGTCAAACTGGATGCGGTTCTCGCTCAGCGGCAGGTAGGCTTCCTGATAAACCCTGTCCAGCACTGGCGCCATGATGAAAAAAGTCAGGAACAGCGACAGACCGACCAGCACCTGATTCGGCGGCGAGGTCTGCGTGCCCAGGGCGTGGCGCAGCAAGGAAAACACGATGATGATGCGTGTGAAGCTGGTCATCATCAGCAGCACCGCCGGCAGGAAGCTCAGCGCCGTCAGCGTCAGCAGGGTCTGGATCGGCAGGCTGTAAGTCGTGCCCCCGCCGGCAGCCGGTGAAGTCGTCAGCGCGGGCATGCCCTGGGCGGCGGCCAGCGCGGGCGTCAGGAGCAAGGCGAGGAGCAGCGCGGTGAGCCAGAGCTGTTTACTTTTCATGGCGACGCTCCAGCATCTGTTTCAGGCGCGCAGCGAACTCACCCGCGCCGGGCAGCGGTGCGGCGACCGGCGCCGCGGGCAGATCGGCCGCATCCAGCGTGTGCAGGGCCGAGATGCGTCCCGGCGCGACGCCGAGCACCAGTACCTGATTGCCGACAGCCACCAGCACCACTTTTTCGCGCGGGCCGACGGCGGTAGCGCTCAGCACGCGCAGCGCGCCGGGCTGGCCGGGGCGGGCGCCCTGCAGGCGTTTGAGCAGATACAGCCCGCCGAACAGCAGTGCCAGGGTGGCGCCGAGGCCGAGCAACATCTGCACCAGGCTGCCACCCGCCGAGGGCAGGGGTTCGGCCGCCAGAGCGGGCGTGGACATCAGCATGAGAAAAAGGAGGCGGGCGATCACGGCAGGCACCGGCGGTTTCGGGATGCTGTGATCCTAGCCCCGCAGCCTGTCGTGGCAGCGCCGGATAAGCGCGGCAAAAGGGCGGCAAATCCTGCCGGTGCTATCGCCTGCGGCGAGGACTGAGCAATGAGTGCTGAGGACTGAGTGGCTGGAGAACCGCGTGGGGTGGGCTTCTTCGGGCGGCTTGTCTGTACAGTGAGGCTGGGTGAGGCTTTGCGGTGGGGTGCTGCTGAGTTGGTTTGTCGGAATTTTCCTCCTCCACCGAGCCCGGCATAGAGGGCCGAACATTCCCTCCCTCTTTAAGAGGGAGGGCGAGGGTGGGGGTAAAAACGTCAAACCATGGACATGCCTTGTTGAACGTACAACCCCCATCCCAGCCGGAGGATCGAGTTTGCACACGCGATCCGCTTCGACGGCGCAAGGCTTGCCTTGCGAATTCCCGTCTCAGCCCCCCTGCGAGGGGGACGGAGCCGTTTGGGCGCGGCTTCCGATTTGTATGCCGCTCATCCTTGCGTCCGCAATTCACCGGTTCCCGCTGGGCCGCGACCCTGCGATAATCCGCCACCTGATTCACCCGAAGCCGCACGTGATGACTTTCCCCACCGATCAAGAACCCGACATGTTTGCCGACGAGCCCGTTCAGGCCCCGGTGCTGGAAATCCCCGCCGAGCCCGCCGCTCCGCCGCCGCCCATGCCGCCGACGCTGACCGAGTTGCCCGAGGACCATCTGCCGATTGCCGCCTTTGCCGAACGCGCCTATCTGGCCTACGCCATGAGCGTGGTGCGCGGCCGCGCCTTGCCGCAGGTGGAGGATGGCTTGAAACCGGTGCAGCGCCGCATCCTGTACACCATGCATTCGATGCGCCTGAGCCCCGGCGCCAAGCCCGTGAAGTCCGCGCGCGTGGTCGGTGACGTGATGGGTAAATTGCATCCGCACGGCGACTCGTCGATTTACGACGCCTCGGTGCGTCTGGCCCAGGATTTCTCGCTGCGCTATCCGCTGATTGATGGTCAGGGCAACTTCGGCTCGCGCGATGGTGATGGCGCCGCTGCGATGCGTTACACCGAAATGCGCCTGACGCCGATTGCCGAGCTGTTGCTGGGCGAAGTTGACATGGGGACGGTGGATTTCGGGCCGAACTACGACGGCAGTTTCGAGGAGCCCAAGCTTTTGCCGGCGCGCCTGCCGATGCTGCTGCTGAATGGCGCTTCCGGTATCGCCGTGGGCATGGCTACGGAATGTCCTCCGCATAATCTGCGCGAGGTCGCCGCCGCCGCCCAGCTCCTGATCAAGAAGCCGGACGCCACGCTGGAAGACATCCGCTTCGTGCTGCCTGCGCCGGATTTCCCCGGTGGCGGCCAGATCATCTCGCCCGACAGCGCGATCCGCGATGCCTATGCGGCCGGTCGCGGCTCGATCCGCATGCGCGCGCGCTGGCGCATCGAGCAACTGGCGCGCGGCGCCTGGCGCGTCATCGTTGATGAGCTGCCGCATGGCGTGTCGTCCTCCAAAGTGTTGTCGGAAATCGAAGCGGTCACCAATCCGCAGCCCAAGACCGGCAAGAAGGAAATCACCCAGGACGAGAAGAACAACAAGGCGCTGCTGCTCGGTGTGCTCGATGCGGCGCGCGACGAAAGTTCCGATCAGGCTGCCGTGCGTCTGGTGCTGGAGCCCAAGACCCGCACCCAGTCGCCGGATGATCTGATGCGCGTGTTGCTGGCGCACACCAGTCTGGAAGCCTCGGTGTCGATGAACTTCACTGTCATCGGCCTGGATGGCAAGCCCGCGCAGAAGGGTCTCAAAACGCTGATCCGCGAGTGGATCGATTTCCGCTACACCACCGTCGAGCGCCGCACCCAGCATCGCCTCGGCCAGGTCGAGCGGCGCATTCACATCCTCGAAGGCCGCCAGATCGCCTGGCTGCACATCGACGAAGTCATCAAGCTGATCCGCGAATCCGACGAGCCCAAGGCCGAGCTGATCGCGCGCTTCGGCCTCAGTGAAATGCAGGCCGAGGACATCCTCGAAATCCGCCTGCGCCAGCTCGCCAAGCTGGAATACATCGCCATCGAGAAGGAACTCGCCGGCTTGCGCGACGAAAGCGCCGGTCTGCGCGAGATTCTCGAAAATCGCAGCGTCATGACGAAGCTGATCCTCAAGGAAATCACCGAGGACGCCAAGAAACATGGCGACGAGCGCCGCACGCTGGTCGAGCCGGCCTTGTCGGTCGCCGCCATCGAGGCGCCAGTGCTGGACGAGCCCGTTACCGTGATGCTGTCGAAGGGCGGCTGGGTACGCACGCGTCAGGGCCACGGCATCGACCCGCAAACCCTCAGCTGGAAGAGTGGTGATGAAGCTTTCCTCGTTGCCGAGGCACGCACGCCCTGGCCGCTGATCCTCATCGATACCAGCGGCCGCGCCTTCTCCGTGCGCATCGGCGATCTGCCCGGCGGGCGTGGCGACGGCGTGCCGATCTCCAGCCTGATCGAACTGCAGCCCGGCGTGCGCATCGCGCAGGCGCTGGCGGACGAGCCTACGCGCGACTATTTCTTCGCCAACTCCGGCAGCTACGGCTTCATTGCCAAGCTTGAAGATCTGGTCACGCGCCAGCGCGCCGGCAAGGCCTTCATGACCTTGGAAGACAAGGAAGTCGTGCTCGCCCCCGCGCGCGTCGAAGGCGACTGGCTGGCTGCCGCATCGGGCAACGGCCGCTTGCTCTACTTCCCGCGTGCCGAGATGAAAGTCATGCCACGCGGGCGCGGCATGATCGTCATGGGCCTCGATGAGAAGGAAGAGCTCTGCGCCATCTGTTGCCCGCCGACCGATGCGGTGGTCGTGACTGGCGTCGGCCGGGGTAGCAAAGACATCGAAGTGCTGGTCAAAGGCGTCGCGCTGGAAGCCTGCCGCGGCAAGCGCGCCCGCAAGGGCGGCACGCTCGCACCGAAGGTCAAACCGGTGGCGGTGAAGGCGCCCACCTGATGTAGGGTGTCAATGAGCGTAGCGAATTGCACCATCTGCATCGCACATAACGGTGCAATTCGCTACGCTCATTGACACCCTACGCAAGCCCGCTGCATGCGGCTTTTCGGGCTGTTGTTGGAGACTGCTTTCACCCGTGCTCAAAGGATTGCCATGACACCGCTTCGCGACGACCTGCGCCTCATCACCGCGACAACCCTGAGTCACTACAACGAATCGGCGACCCAATTCTGGGAGGGCACGCGCGGGCATGACGTGCGGCAGAACATCGAGGCGCTGCTGCGGCATGTGCGCGCCACTTCACCCTTGAGCATCCTCGATTTCGGCTGCGGTCCCGGGCGTGATCTGGCCACGCTCCGGGCGCTGGGCCATGTGCCGGTCGGCCTTGAAGGCTCCTCAGCGCTCGCCGCCATGGCGCGTGAATACAGCGGCTGCGAAGTCTGGGAGCAGGATTTTCTTGCTCTGCAACTGCCGGCCGACCACTTTGATGGCATCTATGCCAATGCCTCGCTGTTTCATGTCCCCAGTCAGGAACTGCCACGGGTGCTGGCCGAACTACACGCTGCACTCAAGCCCGATGGTATCTTGTTCAGTTCCAACCCACGCGGCAATAACCAGGAGGGCTGGAGCGGTAGGCGCTACGGGGCGTATCACGAGCTCGACGCCTGGCGCGCCTTTCTTGATCAAGCCGAGTTCGTGGAACTGGAACACTACTATCGCCCGGCAGGCCTGCCCCTTGAGCAACAGCCCTGGCTGGCCAGTGTGTGGCGGAAGAAGAGCCCGGCCGAGCCTGCAGGCGAGTGAAGGATCAAGCCTGATTTTTCGGGCAGGCTGCCCGCAGAGCCGCGCCCGGCTTGCCTGTGCAGGGGGCTGCCCGAAGAAGCCCGCTGCGCGCGGCTCTTCGGGTTTTTGTTGGAGCGGGCTCTGGCCGCGAAGCACTTCTGTGGGAGCGACGTCCTCGTCGCGAAAGGTCTTCGCGACGAGGACGTCGCTCCCGCAATTGCATGCACGTTCGCGCCCTGTTTGACCGAGCCGTGGCGACGCGAAGAACGTAGGGCGTCAATGAGCGCAGCGAATTGCGCCGCATGGCAAATCCTGAATCAGACGCCTTAGTGAGTTCAAAAGCCGACCCTGTTCGGGCCAAGGAAATGCTCGTGCGTATCCGTCTGGAATGATGCCTGAAACATGCGGCGCAATTCGCTGCGCTCATTGACGCCCTACGAGGCGTGCCGGATCATCCTGTCTGCGCCGTACGCGGTGTCCAAATTAATAGTTACGCTTTCCATTCTGTGGTGACCAGATGCACAAGTTCAACCTCATTGAGAACGCCCGTGACTCTTTGGAGCATGCCCTCGAACACATGGGGCCGATCCAAAAGAATGGTGTAGGCGATTGGAAACGAATCATCGTTGGCTGTGCCCATGTGATTGAGCTTCTCTTTAAGGAGAGGTTGCGGCAGGTTCATCCGGCCTTCGTGTTTGAGAACATTGACAAGTACCCAAGCCTAGATGCGTTTACCGTAAGCGCTAAGACTGCCCTTGAAAGACTTCAAAAAATTGGCAACGTGGTTTTCACAAAAGAAGACATACGAGCCATTTCTGCGGCAAGAGAGAAACGCAACCAGATCGAACACTACGAGTTTTCAATAGCTGAGCAGGAGGCCAAGGCGTTAGTTGGACAAACCGTTTCTTTTATCTTCCGGTTTGCTGAAGACCACTTGGCACTAGGCTGGAAGAAAGACCACCTCAAGAACAAGAGTTGGGGAGTCCTCCGGCAATATACGGAGCTGTACGAAGATCTTTTGCACAAAGCAAATGAGAAGATTGAGGCTGAGAAGCTGGTCGTTATTGATTGCACTTCGTGTCGCAACGATACTTTCGATATTGACGCAGAGAAATGTCTTGTCTGCGGTCACGAGGAGGAAGTTCTTGATTGTAAACGGTGTAAATCTGCATATATCTACTCGTCTTGTGAGTACGATGAGGCTGCGGAACTATGTCCAATCTGCGAATACAAGGATGGCTATGCTTCGGCGAATTTTGAAAAGTACTAGCCGAGCCTAGTAGGGTAATGACATGGACGCCCCTACCTGCAACGGCATCGAAGTGCCAAAGTGGAGTTGTCGAAAAACCACTGAGC
>NZ_JBEWZI010000007.1:0-204042 GCF_040566545.1 Uliginosibacterium flavum | reverse complement strand
ACCGATGCGTGGTCTGCATGGGCTGCGGGGCAATAAGGCCGCCCGCAGCCCATGCAGCGATGATACGGTTGGGTCCGCCGTCAAGGCCAAGCCCTGACGGGCGCCTGCGGCGGCCTTGACGGAAGACCGGCTTGTGCGAGAGCGGGCGGTTCTAGAAAGCAAACAGCAAAGGCCTCTATTTACGCATATGAACTCTCAAGCAATCGAAAAATGCGTTTCCGATAGCCTTGGCGAATTGCGTATAGAGGGAATTTCGCATTTGCGAAAATCCCTTGTTCGGTCACTCCGCATCCACACAAGGTCTGCTCTCATTCGTTTATCGTGGGGGCGGCGACGGTATGAAGCAAGGGGCGAAGTACAGAGGGCACATTACGCATATGAACTCTCAAGAAACGTTCGCGCGAAGCATGACTGCTGCGTCTGTTAGACTTCGAGGATCTATTTCTATGAGCAAAACTATGGCGACCGCTCCCCGAACAAAAGTGCTTCAACCTCTGCACCAAGCGAGTAAATCACTGCTTGAGCAAGAGTGGGACAAAGTTCTTGCCGAGCCTTTGGCGGAACCGCTTCGAGACGAAGAATGGGGGGGCGCGCTCGAGACCATCATTACTAAAGGCGGCAGCACCTACCCATATGTATTGCTAGGCCAAGTCTTGGCGAAAGCGGCTGATGGGTCAATCAATACGCTGTGCTTACAGGACAGCTCGTTGCTTCCTGGCGCTAGGGACGTACGCATGCTTGTTAGAAATGTTGTTGTCCCTTGGAATTCGTCTGTAGGAAAACCGTTCCCAGGGACAAATCCAGATCCTTATGTAAATAACCCTGCGCGCTATAAAAATTTCGGTGAAGAAATGGCAAGCAAAGCAGGGAATCGAGCACTTTACGACTCACTGTTTAAAATAATTTCTCACGTGGAAAGTGGTGGGCAAGAAGAAGCCTTGCGGTTTTTACGTTTGATTCTTATTGAAACAAGAGTCGCACTCGAAACAAATAAACGAGATTACGTAGGCCCGTCTCGGGCCAGTCTTGAGGATGTAACTAAAGTTCTTGAAGAGTTTTTAAGTGAGCGCTCAAATGGCGTACGCCTTCAGGTTGTATGTTACTCAGTCTTTAAAGCATTTGCGGAGGCGTTCCCTAGTTTCGGGGAGGTTCGCTCATACTCAACGAACTCCGCGGATGCGTCCGGTTCCCGTGCCGGAGACGTTGAGCGAATAGCCGATGGGAAGGTAAATTTTGCGATTGAAGTAAAAGATCGAACATTAACCTTAAGTGATGTTGAAAGTTCGATAATGAAGGCGCGAATAACTGACGTTAAAAACTTGGTCTTTTTGGTACAGGCTTCTCCATTGTTGCAGGAGCGTGATGAGATCATGAAAAGGGCCGCGCACGAGTTTACTCGAGGAATTGATGTCAATATAACCGAATCAATATCCTTCTTCAAAACGGTTTTGCTGCTCCTATCCCCGGAGCAGCGTGCAGCACTACTCCGGGTTGTGCATGACGCGCTTCACGAATTAGGTGCTCATTACAAGCACGTCCATCGCTGGGTTGAATTGATGAAATCAATTTAGGACTCTGAGGCCTGGAGCGCTTTCTTTGTCCGTTTTCTTTCTAGAGTGTCACCGCAGGCGTTAAGCGCGTTATGCAACGCCTTGGCGACAACCGCTGCAAATTCAGGGGGAACAGCGTTCCCGATCTGGGCATATTGCTGGTTACGCCTTCCGACAAACTCAAACCAATCCGGAAAAGTCTGCAATCTGGCAGATTGACGGACGGTCAAGCGAGAACAACCCTTTACCTCACCAGTTTTGGGTTTCCCCCCGGCTTGTAAATGCTCGTGATACTGACGCAAGACCCCTTGCGGATCTAGGATGTGAGTGCGATTTCCACCAGCACTTGCAGGTATTGTATGAGCAGGTGCATCCATATTTAATGGACGTCCCTTTCCGTTTAATAACATCCCTGCATAGGGACTACGGCGAAGAATAGGGTTCTTTGCGAAAATCACTTTTGCCTGGTTTATGTGATCGACAGGGCAGCCCTCTAATGCCTCTGCCACAGTGCGGTATTTATTTTTATGGCTGGGGCCGTGCGTTGGTTTTGGGAAATCAAATTTTGTCCCAACAGGCAAACCGATGACAAACAGGCGGCGGCGGTTTTGCGGAATGCCGTAGTCTGCCGCATTAAGCACCTGCCAATAAACCTCATAGCCTAATTCCCGAAGTTCATCGACTCGATCTTCTAGGTAAGGAAGAAATCTGGCGGTAGTAAGCCCCGCAACGTTTTCCATAAGAAAAGCACGCGGGCGTATTTCTCTGACGACACGCACAAATTCGGGGACCATGTCTCGAACATCCAACTTACCAAGCTGTTTTCCGGACACAGAAAATGGCTGACATGGAGGCCCACCTGCTACGAGGTCAATAGAACCTGCATACTGTTTGAAATCAATATCGCGAATATCGTCACACAGGTGCAGAGTTTCCGGCATGTTTTTACGGTGAGTTTCAATAGCTGTTGAGTCGTACTCAACAGCTACACGCACATCCCAGCCTGACATCTTTAGCCCAACGGAAAGGCCTCCGGCGCCAGCGAACAAATCAATTGTGTGATTTCTCATTATTTGCTTCCGTAAACAGCAATCGGGTTTGCTTGCTACCCCCAAACTGACCTTTTACTACCCCACCTCTTGGTTTGCTGGCATCAAATTGAATTCGAGCCAGTGTCGCGCGAAAATCAATATCGGCTTCGGCCATTTCACCCATAAGCGCAGCAATGATTGCCAAGTGCGGAGGTACTTCCTTGTGTTGCGAGTGATTTGTAATGGAGTTCGGCGTCTGTTTTATCAGCACAGCGAACTCCTTGATCGTTAGGCCAGCTTTGCCAAGCTGGCGACGGAACTCTTCGTAAGTCATGCCTCAAAACATAACACACTCGCAATGGCTACACACTCAATAATACACGAAACAAATCAAAACATTAATAAAAAAAATTATTTGATTTGTTTTGAATTGCATCAAAAGGTTTGTCTTCTGGGTTGCCTATTAACGATGCTCACGAAGGGCCTCCAGTGCAATCCTGCCTGGTTCCTCCCCTGCATACCTCTCTGAAATCTTGACTAGCGCCTCCCTCAATTTGCGGTTTTCTGCCTTGAGAGGCTTAGTAGAAGCCTTGGAATCCTTGGCGATTTGGCGAGCGGTAGCCGCCGCCAGTCGTGCTTTGGCAAGCTTGGTACTCATCACTACCTCTCGATCTCTCCAGTTTCTGAACTCCACCGGTTGTGCGAACTATCGACTCCGGTTGCGATACATCCACTCAAGCAGCATCCAATACAGCGGCGCGACGATGATGAACGTGAGAAACGTGACCATATGACCTCCATGGACTACAGGCGCTGGACTTGAAGAACCAGCAGGATTTCCGACCGAGCAGCCTCGGAGCCGGATGTGTGCAGAAACTTCGGCAGAAACGTCAGTCCATCTCTGCTGTTACTGTCTTTGTTCTCAGCCAAGCCGCCCAGGACGATCAGATCGCCATCCTTCATGCTGATCGAGGTTTTGAGCGACCGCTTGGTCAGGGTCGGTGAGTTGTTGACGCCGGTTGTGGTCGCAATGAAGTTGGAGAGCTGCTGATCGATGTTCAGGTCGATCACGCCTTCACGTACGGTCGGCTGAATATTGAAGATGACTCCGCTGGAGCGATACTCGACGCTCTGCACTGCTTGGCCGCTACTCGGATAGCTGACGGCGCCGAGTACAGGCACATCCTGGCCAACGGAGAAAACGCCCTGAGCGCCAGAGCGAATGCGCAGTGATGGGCTGGATAACACCTTGAAGCGACTGTCCTGGTTCAGCAGGGAGTAGATGCCTTCGAGGTTCGCAGCTTTGAACTGGATGAAGCTGTTGGCCTTGGTGATTGCTCCAATTCCAATGGAAAAGCGACCGTCCAGCAAACTGGCGAGCAAGCCAAATGCAGAGCCTTCCTTTTCAGACGTGCTGACCTCATAGACCACGCCGCGCGCCATGACCTCGCCAAACGCGACATCGACTTGAGAGAGCGCCTGCTTCAAGCGGCCAATCTCGTCTGGTGTGCCGGTGAATACCAAAAGGTCTGACGCGCGATCCACCAACGCAGCGGCGCTGTTGGGCGGCGGTGTTTGTCCCTGGGGGATTTTTGCCGAGTCGGACGCCTTCACCGTGCGATTTGCAGTGAAACCGTTGCCAAACAGTGGTGCAAGAATTTCCGTCAGAAAGCCGACTTCACGGAACTTAGGGCGATAGACGAATACCTCTGAGGCAGGGGCGCGATGTGTCTTGCGAGCGACGAAATCCACGCCCGCACGGTTTTCGAGTGCGTACCCAAGGCTATCCAGAAAGCTGATCAGAAAAGGGCGCAAATCCCCCTTGTCGCTTTGCCAGCGGAAAGAAATGATCCGCTGATCTGCGGCCACCTCAGGATCGAACATATAGGGTGTGTGCAGCGCATCGCCAAAGATCAGTTGAAGTGCATCAGCAACCTTGACGCCTGTCAGATCGAACCCGGTTGGGGAATTTGCGGCATGAGCGGGCCATGGAAGAACTGCGGCCATCAGCAGGGTGGCAATAAGCTTTCTCATGGCATCGTTCCCGCGATAGATGGGACAACTGGCGGAGGCGCAATGGTTCCGCTGTAATAGGTCACCGTCTCGCCATCAATCTTCCCTGCCATCGCTTGGCCGCTGTTCGCGAAGTTGGAAGGGCTTTCAAAGCGCAGGCGCCCTGTCGGACTGGCGAGCACCACGTACTGTTGATTGCCTGAAACAAACCGGCCTGCAATACGCCAGGCTGTGCTGAAACTGATAGGCGGTAGAAGCGCCGTACCTGATGCGGGTAACTGAGAGGCGGAAGCCTGTGTTGATGCCGGCATGGCAGTAGTCGCTGCATGGGGTGCGCGATTTTTGAGGTGCGTATCCGGCTGGAAGAAGCGGAATACCTTGTAGAAGGAGAAGAGGACCGCAATCGTGACGCCAATGATTAGCGGCAGAAGCCACCAGCGTTTGAAGATGTTGGTTCGATCGTCAATAGCCTTTTCGTTGCCGTTTCCGCCCGCGTAGCTCTTGTACATCGGGAAAAATACTTTGTCATACTCTTTTTGATAACGACTGATCGCGTTGGTCCGTGTCTGCTTGTAGCCTTCAAAGACTTCAACCCGGTAGCGCTTTCCGATGCCAAGGGCTTTGTGCTTGGTTGTCCTGAAGCTGAATTCCACGACATTCTTCACGCTCCTGTGCAGGCCCGAAATATCCTGGATCATCAGCGCAACATCACAGCTCACTCCTGTCTCAGGGTGCGTGTAATGGCGGTGCATGCGGAAGAACTGCATGTGCTCATGGGTGAGCTTTCCACCATCGGCGGGCCAGAAGCGCCACGCTTCATCAATGGCGACCAGATCACCAGGTAAAACGACCGACACGACCTCGGTGTGCTCTTCGTCAGGGAAGAATGCTGGTTGCAGGATGCGTTCATTGGTGACATGAACAACCGTTCCGAGCTTGCCTTCTTGCGCCTTGTTCTTGGCCAGCAGGTACTCGTGGATCTTCTCTTCGTTGATGCCGTCAATATTGGTGATGACCCGGCGACCTGCGGCAATGGCCGATACGATCACCGAACTGGTGACTTCGTAGGATTTTCCGCTGCCTTGAAGGCCGGTGTATGCGTTGATCGCCATTGGTTACTTTCGCATATGCGAAACTCAGCCGATCACGGGGATGCGACGGATGATGAATCGGGTGGCGTAAGCCGATAAAACCATGGGCACGCCGACGTTGAACTGCATGATGTTCATCAGCCACCACATTGATCCAGGCAAACCGCCAAACGCGCTGCGAAGCGATGATCCATCAGGCAGGATGGTCGTCAGAATCTCGATGAACTCAGTTGTAATGAAGAAAAGGCCGAAATAGAGAACGAACTTGATCAGGATGGAGCGAGCAATCCACGCCAGTGCAGACCAGAGAGCAGAGAGAAGAATTCCGTACATTCCCAATACCTCAAGCGCGAAGCAGGACAAGCAGAGCCAGCACCGACCAAGCAACGAACATGAATGCCTGGATGATTTGCTGGTTCTGTCCGATGACGGTGCAGTGCGCGTCTATCTGGAAGCTGTGATTCCAGACGCTGAAACTGGCTACCGGGCATGTCCCCACTCCTGCCGGCATCATGAAATTTCGCAGGGTTGGCAGAAGGTTTAGCACTGGTGCCATGATCTGCTGGGCTGTTGGCGTTGCTTCAAGCTCAGGCTGGGGAATGGCCGGGTCGGCCCCGAGATTGACCTGTGGCTGTTCCGAAGCCGGATTTACAGCATTGGGATTCGGTTGAGTCGTCGGCTGGAGCTGCGATGAAGGCGCCGTTGGATTTAGCGGCAGCGAATATGCGGTCGGATCAGATGCTGGCCGAGGCTGCACGAAGTCACGCACAGTGGGCCACATCGACGGGTTCTGCTGCATCCATGTTTGCGCTTCTGCGGCAGTAACAGGATTGGCCTGCTGATATGGAAGCCCTTGATAGCCCGGCTGGGCTGCTGCCTGCTGCCAAAGGTGATTGGACAAATCAGCAACGACCTGTGGGTTCAGCGGCTTGGCCAATTCGCTATCTGGCAGAGCAGCGACGGCTTGCTGCAATGATTGGCCGGTAACGTTTTGAGTACCAGTGTTGAGTGGGTAGGAGTAGCTCGCACAGAACCCTCCAACAGCGTACATGCCGCGCCCGCAAGAAATGGAGGCAGTCCCATCCAGAAGGACGGAGTAGTTCCCGCAGTAATACAGGCCAGAGCCAACAGCGAAACAATATGGCTCACTCGGCTGCGTAACACCTTGCGCACGGTAACCGTCGTAATACAGCTGGCGCGCCATAGGTTCCGGTTGGCTGCCGTACACTTTTCTACCTGCGGAATCAAAGCCAACCCACACCGGATCGCCGACGTTGAAGCCATCAACGCTGTAAGAGAGATTTGCGGCGGATGACTGATCTACTTTCAGGGTGTCGCTATGGAATAGCCAGTTAATCAGGCCATCCAGCGCCAGGGTGACGCCATATCCAACTGCGGCAGTCGTTGCCGCAGCCAGCATGACTGTGGCCCACGCGGGCGCAGTAACCCCAATCAGCGTAACGACACCAGCCCCGGCAGCAGCGCCGACTGCTGTACCAGCAACGTTGGACATGGCCGATAGCGTTCCGTAGTACCGTGGGTCATTGGCAGCAAAGCCTCGGGAACGCATGGACTGCTGCGTTACGCCACTTACCGCGCGATTTACCCCAGATGAAACCGTGAGCGCTTGAGCTTGTGCTGTGCCGACTTGCAAAGAAATGACAATTGCAAATACAGCAGACAGGATGCGGGTGATCATAGGTCAAGCCCCCGGATGACCGCCCAGGCGCACAGCTGCCCCCATCCGAAAATGAAGATGTACCAAATTTGTGTGCTGGTCATGGTGTTGGCTTTCGGCAGATGTGTTGGCAGGCATGAAAAAGGGGAGTGCTAGCCCTCCCCATGTCATGGCGACAAAGGGGGCTGATCAGGCGCCCTTGAACATGCGCCAGACGATTTTCACGCCCTTGATGGCGAGCAGCAGGCCCATGGCCGAAACACCGATAGCCATGATGGCGGTGATGGTGGTCGACAGATCGATCTGGCTGGTCAGGGTCGAAAAGTCGGGGCCGGTATTGGTGGCCGTTTGTGCAAACGACACCATCGGCGTAACCAGAGCCACCATTGCGGCGACGAAAATTGCGAACAGCTTTTTCATGTTGCTTCCTTTCAGAGAAATATCCGGGTGCGCCGGACACGCTTGTTTCGATTACGCGCCTCGGAAGAAGCGCAGAATCGTTCCAACCTTGAGCGCCACGAGATACAGACCTACCGTGACGCAAAATGCTGCCGCCCATACTTGCGCGGCATATATGTAATCGAAGGACTCCGGGGCGCAGCTCGGGCTGATTGCTGTCGTAGATGAGGTGGGGTTATCCACCACTGCCGTAATGACGCCTTGCCACGCGCTTGTGCCTGAGGTGAAAGTGATGATCGTGTTGGCTTGAACCGGGTCTGATGTGCATGACTTTGCGGACCAACCACTTCCCCAGCCGAGCGCAGCGGTAACAGCCGGCTTGACGTTGGAACACGTCAGGTCAGTTACCGCGACGGTCGTATTGTTGAAAGTGACTGTAGCCATGGCAGGAAAGCCTTATGCGGCCTTGGCTACCTTCACATCGACAAGATCAACTTGGCAGATGTACTCGATGGCAACAACGACAAGTTTTTCGACGTCGTTTGAAACCTCTCGACCATCCATTACTTTCTTTTCGACTGCCGTGACGCGGCGGTAGGTGATGAAGCAGCGGGCAGGAAAGAGCTTGTCCTTCATCGATTCACCAACACTGGCATCCGCAATTTTTTGATCAATTGCAGTGTAACCAGTCCAGTTTTTGCTGGCGGGGGTAGAAACAATAGTAATTTTGGTCGATTCGATTCCCTCCATTCGTCCTCCTTTTTCACCAGTAAAACCAGTGGAAACGCCCAAAACAAACTCTTCACTCTTCAGCTCACTGACGTGACGTGATAAAAGCGACATTTTTTCTACTCCTTTATGTAAATGACCAATCAATATTTTGAGCGATGCGCTCGACTGCTTCTGCACCGCCAGATCGAGCGGCTTCCAAAAATTTGCCCATGCCGCCAGCTTTGACGATGTTCTCGAACTCGACACGGCCAACTCGGGTGATGATTGAGGACTCGCCCTGAGCGTTCGCATCCTCGATGTCGTCAAAAGTGACAGGCAGGTCGAAGCGACGAAGAAGGGGCGCGGCAGCCTTCATCGAAATGCAAGACTTGCCTTTGGTGGCGCGCAAGTATTCGAGCCACAGCTTTAAGGCCTGAGAATCACGGCCACGAAGGATTGCGTCTTCCAGAATTGCCCAGGGAGTCAGCGAGTGGGATCCGCCGGTTTTGAGCCTGCCGGCGGTCATTTCGGCGGACAGGCTCCAGTCCCGTTCCCTGTCAAACTTGGCGAGATATTCGCTGGCATCCCATGCCGTCCGCACGTCAACACCAACGCGCCGGTCTTTGAAAAACTCGCGGCAGTCCAAACCATGCTTGAGCAGCGCGCTTTGCCAGACAGGAAATAGCGAAGCTGAAAGCAACTCGGTTTCATCAGGTGACAGTGGGCGCGGAAAAAACCACGCCTGGTGCTGATGGGGGTGCCAGCCATTACGCGGGTTCCACTTAATCTCAGTGGCAACACATGCACCGCTTCGAGACTCGGCCAGGGCACGGAACTGACGCGACTGACTGAGCGTGCGTTGGGCTGATTTGAACTTTTCAAGCATTAGGGCCAAAGAGTCCTCCAGCCGATGTGCACACGTGAAAGTGACCATTACTGCGCCTCCGCCTTCCGCATGTATGGCCCCGAATAGCGCGCCGATTTGCTCAGCTCGCCGTCGCATGACCTTGGCGCAGCAGAAAACGCAGCCCCAAACGTTCCCGCAGCGGAGAACCCCTCCAATGCCGACTCCACCCGTGGCATTCCGATAGACGGGCACGTCGTGCTCAAGGGCGGTTCTACCGCATACGCTGACCCTGAACTCACTCCTCTTGCCCGTGATTTCACCGGTGTCACGATCAACAACATCCCGCCAGAATGGATAGAGCAAGTCCTGACTGCCCTGAAGCAGGATGTATCGATAGACCCGGAGCGCAGCTTCTGACGGCGCCGGGATGGCAACACCATCGCGGATGTGACGAACCCCGACAGGCAGGGTTTCAACAAAGCGAAGGTCGGCGAGTCGAGACACATCACGAACCTGCCTTTGCCGGCGTTGACAACAAAATCCGTATAGGTTTACCTAGAGGCGCCGACCCGGCTGCGCCCTCGTCCTCGCGCTCACGCGCTGCGGGCGTTGCGCTGCCGGTCGCCGGTGTGGAGTTGGTGTCTTTGGCAATGCCGCTCAGGGCTCGTGCATAGAAGTTCATTCCGGGGGCCAGTGCCTCCGGAAACATATCGAGTTGAACGAGCTGCCGACGAGCCTTCATTTCTGAGCCTCGTTCGTCATCCCGCGAGCAAGTACCCAGCCGTCGATCTCGGATGCAACAAAGCCGAGCTTTCGTTTGCCAAGTCGAACGGGGCGCGGGAAGTTGTGGGTCTCATCTTTCAGCCAACGCCATAGTGTTGGGCGACTAATGCCAAGCCGGGAAAGCACGGACACGTAGCTTTCGACGGTTGTTGGTGTTCCCAAAACAGAGTGAGCTACACTACTTTCCATTACCTTTTCTCCATTCAATCGTGAACTATGTCATCGATGTGGCGAGCATAGTTCTCCGTTTCAGGAGGTGTCAAGTGTTTTCGAGCATCAATTCGCGGATGAAAGATCTGATTGAGTCGAAGCTACCCAAGTACGGCCGCTTCCAAAGACTGGAAGAGCTTTCCAAGATCAAGGTCAGCGTGTGGAAGAGTTGGTGGGCGCGGAGACAGCGAGCAACGGCACAGATGGTGGAGGCCGTCGCTTTGATTTGGCCTGAGCATGCCTACTGGCTTGCGACCGGCGATGAGCTCCCGAAGGAGGGCTTTACCAGTCCTGCAAAGGAGCCTGAGTTTGAATTTTCAGCAATTGCTGGAATTACTCAGCAAGTGCTGACAAGACGCTTTTCCATCCTGAAGGAATTAACAGGCTGTCTTGATTGGAATGCTCTTGAGCAAGATGGAGAGGTGATTCAGGAGCGTGTTGTCGCTGTAGTGGATAAATTTTTCGAACGATATTCAGAAATAACCGATGACGACCTGATGGTCACAGATGATATTTCGAAACTACTGTCGCCGGAGGCTATGACAAGAAAATGGTTTGCCATACTGGAAAGAGATGAACAGTTCAAAGAGCTTGAAAAGGCCCGAGAAAAGCTAATAGCCAAGATATTTTCAAAATAGTCGAACAAAGCTCATTGTCATGCTCGTTGTTTGAGTGTTTTTTCTACGAGCATGTCTAATAAGTCAGCCCACCTTTGCATCATTTCACGTCGCTCGTCGAAGTACGTCGCATGGTTGTAACTTCGCCGCACTGAATTGGGTTCAGTGTGCGCGAGCTGAGCTTCAATTACGTCACCGCGATACCCCAACTCGTTCAGCCTAGTGGATCCTGTTGTCCGGGTTCCATGAGGGCTGTATTTGGTTGCCCACCCCAGTTTTTTTAGTGCCTGGCGAATAGTTGCGTCCGCCATAGGCTTGCTCCGATCATCACGGCTCGGAAAGACATGCTTTGTATGGCTGGTAATGGGGTGAAGCGCCTTGAGCAGATCGATGGCTTGGCGCGGGAGTGGAACCGTGTGTTCCCGCCTGTTTTTCATCCGACAAGCCTGAATTTTCCAAACGCCGGATTCAAGATCGAGCTCTGACCATTCCGCGCAGACCGCTTCATTGGGACGCGTCAGCGTCAGCCACATCAGCCGAAAGGCATAGATTGTTTGGAAGTTTCCTCCGTGCCCTGCGAAGTCCGTCAGCAGTTTGCCGATTTCCTCGGTATTCAACGCCCGTTTGTGCTGCGTTTTGTTCTTGGGTAGAGCTTCACGCCATTGATGCACAGGATTGGCGTCGGCCCTGAAGGTTTCGCAGGCAAGCTCAAAGATGCCAAACATGGTGCGCTTGGCCTCGGCTGCGACAGTTACACCGTTTTCTTTCGAGCTATTAAGGAGAAGGCTGAGGATCGTTGGCGAAGAGATTTGTCGGACTGGCAGGCTGCCAATGGTTGGGAAAACAACCCGTTCAAGCATGTTCAGCCGGCGAGCTTTGGTTACAGCCTCCCAGCTTTTGAGAGCCAGCCATTCCTTCGCGACGACTTCAAAAGTGCAAGCAGCTTCCTTGATGAGGCGGGCCTTTTCCTGCTGGCGGTGAACAACGGGGTGGATGCCCTGTTTGACCTGTTTTCGGACTCCATCACACTGCTCGCGTGCTTCAGCCAGCCCCATGTCTGGATAGTTGCCTAGCGCGAACATGGATTCTTTGTTGTTCAGCTTGTACCGATATCGCCAAGCTTTGGTGCCGGATGGCTTGACCTCCAAGTAGAGGCCATTGAAGTCCTTAAGTCGGTATAGCTTTTCGCGGGGCTTGGCATTGCGGCAATGGGCGTCGGTCAGCATGGCACACCTCAGAAGAAGGGGTGTTCATTGTACCCGCTCATCTAGCGGACTTAAAAAGTGGCATACCCGCTTTTGTACCCGCTTCTTCTGTGAAAGCACTCGAAATTTCCTGATGTTTCATAAGTGATCAAAGGGCACAAAAAAGCCCGCCAATTCTACGTTTGGAGGGCTTTTTTGGGTTTCGCAAAGTTTCACGGTATTGCGTGATATTGCATATTCTGATTTAGACGTTGAACAGGAAGTTCAGTACGTCGCCATCTTTTACGACGTATTCCTTGCCTTCGGAGCGCATCTTGCCGGCTTCCTTGGCGCCTTGCTCACCCTTGAACTGGATGAAATCTTCGAAGGCGATGGTCTGGGCGCGGATGAAGCCCTTTTCGAAATCGGTGTGGATCACGCCGGCCGCTTGCGGTGCAGTGTCGCCCTTGTGGATCGTCCAGGCGCGCACTTCCTTCACACCGGCTGTGAAGTAGGTTTGCAGGCCGAGCAGGTCGTAGCCAGCGCGGATCAGGCGGTTCAGGCCCGGTTCGCTCAAGCCGATGTCGGCGAGGAAAGCCAGCTTGTCTTCGTCATCCAGATCGGCCAGTTCGGCTTCGATCTGGGCGCACAGGGCGACGACCGGCGCGCCTTCCTTGGCGGCGTGTTCGCGCAGACGATCAAGGTGCGGATTGTTTTCGAAACCGTCTTCCTTGACGTTACCGACGTACATCGCGGGCTTCAGGGTCATCAGGCACAGCGGCTTGAGCTGGACCAGATCTTCTTCGGTGAGCTTGAAGGTTCGTGCCGGCTGGCCTTCGTTCAGGTGTGGCAGCATGGCTTCGAGCAGGGCGACGAGCTTTTGCGCATCCTTGTCGCCAGAGCGGGCCTTCTTGTTCTCGCGCTGAATGGCTTTCTCGACGGCAGTCATGTCGGCCAGGGCGAGTTCGGTGAGGATGGTTTCGATGTCGGCGAGCGGATCAACGCGGCCGGAGACGTGAATCACATTTTCATCTTCGAAGCAGCGCACCACGTTCACGATGGCGTCGGTTTCGCGGATGTTGGCGAGGAACTGGTTGCCCAGACCTTCACCCTTGGACGCGCCGGCGACCAGCCCGGCGATGTCGACGAATTCGACGATGGCCGGCTGCATGCGCTGCGGCTTGACGATCTCGGCGAGCTGAGCCATGCGCGCATCCGGTACTTCAACGATGCCGACGTTCGGCTCGATGGTGCAGAAAGGATAGTTTGCTGCCTCAATGCCGGCCTTGGTCAGCGCGTTGAAGAGGGTGGATTTGCCGACGTTGGGCAGACCGACGATGCCGCATTTGAGACTCATGCTTTTTCCTTGGGCGCCGCAGGGCGCGCGTTGATGTGTTGGGTGGCGGCGTTCCAGTCGCCCTTGGCAATTTTCGGCCAGGCGCTGAGCGCCCGGTCGATGGCCGTGTCGATTTCAGTTTGCTCTTCGCGGCGTGGGCGGTTCAGTACGAAGTTTGCCACTTCATTCTTGTCGCCGGGATGACCGATGCCGATGCGCAGGCGCCAGTAGTCTTGTGTTGAGAGTCGCGAGGAAATGTCTTTCAGGCCATTGTGGCCGCCCAGACCGCCGCCGTATTTCAGGCGCAGCTGGCCAGGGGGGATGTCCAGTTCATCGTGCACGACGAGGATTTCGTTGGGCAGGATACGATAAAAGTGGGCCAGAGCCAGTACCGACTGACCCGAGCGGTTCATGAAAGTCTGTGGCAACAGTAGCCAGGTGTCACCGGCTTTGCCCACGAAACCGTGAAAGCGGCTTTCATGATTGAGGCGGGCGCCCAAGTCCTGCGCCAGGCGCTCACAAAACCAAAACCCGGCGTTGTGCCGGGTTTCGGTGTATTCGGCCCCGGGGTTACCGAGGCCGACAATCAGCTTGGGAGCTGACTGAGTCATCAGGCCTTGGCTTCGCCTTCGTCGGCTTCGGGCTCGGCAGCGCCGCCGCGCGGAGCTGCGATGGAAGCGATGACCTTGGAGCCTTCGGTGGCGTGAGCCAGCTCGACGCCTTCAGGCAGCTTGATGTCGGACAGGTGAATCACATCGCCCACGTTCATGCTCTTCATGTCGATTTCGAGGAAGGCCGGCAGCTTGCCCGGCAGACCCTTCAGGTCGAGTTCGTTGATGACATGCGAGAACACGCCGCCGTTGAGCTTCACGCCCGGACATGCGTCGTGGTTCAGGAAGTGCACCGGCACCTTGATGTGGGTGGCGTGGGTGGCATCAACACGCTGGAAATCAACGTGCAGCACGATCTGGCGGAAGGGATGCCATTGCACATCGCGCAGGACGGCGGTTTGAGCAACGCCGTCGACTTCGATGGTCAGCATGGAGCTGTGAAAGGCTTCCTTGCGCAGGGCGTGGAACAGATCGTTGTGATCCAGCGAGATCTGCACGACAGGCGCATCGCCGCCGTAGATGATGCCAGGGGTTGTACCAGCGTGACGCAGGCGGCGGCTCGCACCCGTACCTGTAACGTCCCGCTTGGCTGCTTTGAGATTGAATTCCATTTTACTTCTCCAGATTAAGGTGGCTGCCCGCGACCAGGCTTTCACCGACACAAAAAGCGGTACCGAAATGGCTCCGCCTCAAAAAATACGAAATTTATTCGTCCATGAACAGCGAGGAGACGGACTCTTCGTTGCTGATGCGCAGCATGGTGTCGGCCAACAGGGAGCCGATGCCGACTTGCTTGATCTTGGAACAGGCTTTCGCTTCGTCGCGCAGGGCGATGGTGTCGGTGACCACCAGCTCGTCCAGTTCGGATTCCTGGATGCGCGCGATTGCAGCGCCGGACAACACCGCGTGGGTGATGTAGGACACTACACGCTTGGCGCCATGTTCCTTGAGCGCCTGGGCGGCCTTGCACAGGGTGCCGGCGGTATCGACGATGTCATCGACGATCACGCAGGTACGGCCTTCCACGTCGCCGATGATGTTCATGACTTCCGAGACATTGGCTTTCGGACGACGCTTGTCGATGATGGCCAGCTCGGTTTCGAGTTGCTTGGCAACCGCACGGGCACGTACCACGCCGCCAACGTCTGGCGAAACCACCATCAGGTTGCCGCCTTGCTCGGCCTTGCGCAGATGCGAGAGCATCAAGGGCGTAGCGTAGATGTTGTCGACCGGGATATCGAAGAAGCCTTGGATCTGGTCGGCGTGCAGATCAACCGTCAGCACGCGTTGCACGCCCACGGCCTGCAGCATGTTGGCAACGACCTTGGCCGTGATTGGCACGCGCGCTGAACGCGGGCGGCGATCCTGACGGGCATAGCCCAGATAGGGGATGGCGGCAGTGATCCGGCCGGCCGAGGCGCGTTTGAGTGCGTCGACCATGATGATCAGTTCCATCAGATTGTCGTTGGTCGGGGTGGAGGTCGGTTGCAGCACGAAAACGTCTTTACCCCGGACATTTTCAAGCAGTTCGACATTCACTTCGCCATCGGAGAAGCGGCCAACGGTGGCCGATCCGACTGCGATGCCCAGGCGTTTGACAACATCGGCGGCCAGCTTGGGGTTGGCGTTGCCAGTGAAGACCATCAGGCTGCGGTAAGCCATGACCACCTCGTGAGATTGCGTTGGCAGAAACGATTCGGGCAGGCCGACAGCCTCGGCTGTGACCTGCCCGAACATGTAGGGCTGGGGAAGAAGGATTCGAACCTTCGAATACCGGAATCAAAATCCGGTGCCTTGACCAACTTGGCGACTCCCCAACAAACCTTCTATCGTCCTGCGGACTCCAACGCTGTAGTCCGCCTGACAAAAATTCTTTCAATCTCTGGCCCAAGCCAGCAGTGGGTGTGTATCCAGCGCCGGAGCGCACCAGACCTTCCATTCGGTCTGCAGGATTTTCACCACTGTTTCCGCAGCTGCCTGGCGCTCACACGGCAGGAACACACAGGCTCCCGAACCACTCATGCGAGGGCTACCGAAGGGTTCCAGGGCGTCTAGCGCCTTCTGAATCACAGGGTAGCGACTACAGGCTACCGGCTCCAGATCATTACGCCCTTGCAGCAGGCGTTGTTCCGTTTCGGTAACTGCGAAGCCCGCAATTCTGAGGGCTTCGGTGTCGCGAGTCAATTCCTTTGCGGAAAAAATTTCTACGGTCGGTACGCTGACGGGTGGTTCGATGACGACATACCAGCTTGGCAACAGGCCCAGCGGCTGAAGTTCTTCGCCTACGCCTTCGGCCAGTGCGGTGCGTCCATAGACGAAGAAAGGGACGTCAGCGCCCAGTTCCAGGGCCCAGGATTGCAGTTTTTGACGCGGCACATCCAGCGCCCATAAATGATTCAGGGCGAGCAGGGTGGTGGCCGCATCCGAGCTGCCGCCGCCCAGACCGCCGCCCATGGGCAGGTGCTTGTCGACTTGCAGGTCAACGCCCAGACGGCAGTGTGTCTTGCTTTGCAGCAGGCGCGCAGCGCGCACGATCAGATCGGATTCGGCTGGCACGCCCGGCACTTCGCTCAGGCGCTGGATTGCGCCATCGCCGCGGACGCGAAAACCGAGGGTGTCGCCGTGATCCAGCATGCGAAACGCCGTCTGCAGCAGATGGTAGCCATCGGCGCGCCGTCCTGTGACATGCAGGAACAGGTTGATCTTGGCCGGGGCCGGGCACAGCAGGAATTCGCTACTCATAGCTGCCAGGCTTCAATCGCGAGGCGAATGCGTAACGTGTCGTGCTCGATTTCCAGCATGGCGGGCAGTGCGTTCGGGGTGTCGTTCTCGTAACGACTGATCCGCAGCGTCCAGCCCATGTCGGTGGCGAGGAGCAGGCGATTGTCGGGATCACGCTGCACGTTCTCCGCCCGATCACTGACACGGCCCAGCGCCCACAGGGCCAGGCTGTCCAGCGGCAGCGGGGTGTCGGTCAGGCGTGCAAGTAGCTGATCGGCATCGCGAGCTTCCTGACGTTCGCCATCGGCACTGATCCAGCGCGCCCCCAGGCTGTCGCGCTGAAGTTCGGCGAGCTGATTGCCGAGTGGGCCGGCAAAGCCGATCAGATCGGTGTTGTGGGCGTGCTCCCAGTTCATGCGGATGGTATTGGAGCTGCCGGGCTGGCGGATGGCGATGCGGGCTTCAAGAGAGAAGCGCTGGATGCTTTCGCGCTGCGGACGTGCGGGCAGATCCTGCTTGGCCGCTTGCGGGCTGCAAGCGGCTAGCAATACGCAGAGCAGGGCCGTGCTAAAGATGCGGTAAAAAGACTTCAAAATCAATCCTTGTGTCACAGGCCGAGGCGGGCCGACAGGGCTTTGAGTGGCACGCTGGCCGGGCTGGTCTTGAGGGCTTCATTCATCAGCTTGCGCGCGGCATCTTGCTCTCCGCTGGCCCACAGGACTTCGACCAGATGGCCGGCCACCTCTGCGTCAGGGAATTTGGCATAGGCGCGTTGCAGGGTTGCGAGCGATTCTGCCAGCTTGCCCTGGCGAAAATGCAGCCAGCCGACGCTGTCGAGAATGGCGGCGTCATCCGGTGCCAGTTTGATTGCCTTGCTCAGCAGCTGCTCGGCTTCGTCCAGCTGGATATTGCGATCCGCGAAGGAATAACCCAGCGCATTGAGGGCGTGAGCATGGTCGGGTTTGAGCACGATGACGCGGCGCAAGCCTTGTTCCATTTGCGCCGGTTGCCCCATTTGCTCTGCCAGCAAGGCGGCGTCATAGAGCGCCTCAATGTTGTCCGGTTCACGGGCCAGCAGGGCTTGTAACACCTTGCTGGCGGCTTCCTGCTTGCCAAGCTGGCGCAATAACTGAGCTTCGGCAGACTGCAGCGCGGTAAGCGACTCGGCGCTACGCGCCCCTGCTTCGTGCAGGCTTTGTACGGCCTCGTCGGTCTTTCCCTGGGCGGCGAGCAGGCGTGCTTTGGCTACCTGTGCATTCACGAAATGCGCGCCGGGGCGCACGTTTTCGAAGGTCTGCAATGCTTCATCACGGCGACCGCGTTCGGTTTGTACTTCGCCCAGCAGCAGGCGCAGGCGTTCGACTTCGCCCCAGCCGCGCTGTACCAGCCGCGTCAGCAGGCGTTCGGCGGTCGCCAGATCTTCGGCCTGCGCCGCAATGCCGACGATGGCGAAAGCCAGGGCATCGTTGTCCGGGAACTCGCTGAGCATTTTCTGATATTGCTCGGTGGATTCCTTGCTGCGTTTCTCAACGGCCAGCCAGCGGGCGTAATTCAGGCGCGCGTCGAGGGCTTGTGGATGGCGTTGGCCGAAGGCTCCGAGCGCCTCCATGCTGGTTTTTAGCTGATCGGGTGGCGCACTCTGTGCCTGCAGCAAGGCGGCGCGTTCCAGGTCGGGCTTGAGGCGTAGTGCTTCGCCCGCTGCGGCGTGGGCGGCGGCGGCATTGCCGGCATCCAGTTCGGCCTGGGCACGGGCGAGGTGAGCTTCGGGCAGGCTCAGGTAGGGCGTGCTCAGGCGTTCGATGATCCGGGCGGTGGCAACTTTATCCGTGCTGCGCGCAAAGATGCCCGGCAATTGCAGCAGCAGCGTGCCACGCGTGGCTTCCTGACGTGCCAGTGCCGCCTTGATCGCCGCTTCGGCTTCAGCCGGTTTGCCGGAGGCGTTGAGCAGGATGCTGGTGGTGGCGATCTCATTGGCGCGCTGGCTGATGCGCGGATCGTCCGAGCGTTTGGCCAGATCGCCGTAGCCGGCCAGCGCTGTTTCCAGGTCGCCACGCGCATAGGCAATTTCGCTGACCATCAGTTGCAGCAGGAGCTGAGGGCTGGACAGCGGCGGACGTGGCTTGGAGACCGGCGCCGGCTCGGCCTTTGCAGGAGGGGTATCTGCACAGGCAATGCCCGCGCCGCTTAAGGCGGTGGCACAGCCGAGAACGAATAGCAGCGGGCGCAGGCAGAAGGGGGATGACATGATTCTCTCTGTTGTGAGGACTTGTGTCAGGGATGTTAGCAGCAGTGTAGAGTTTTGCCTCTTCAACAACATCAGACCCACGCCAAATGCCCGAGTTGCCGGAAGTCGAAATCACGCGCAGGGGCATCGCGCCGCATCTGTGCGGGCAGCGCGTCACTGCCGTGCGGGTGCGTCAGCCACGTTTGCGTTACCCGGTGCCGGACGATCTGGTGCAGCGCTTGCCGGGGCAGGTTGTGCTGGCGGTGCGGCGGCGCGGCAAGTATCTGCTGGTGGAATTCGCCGAGGGCTGCCTGCTGTTGCACTTGGGCATGTCCGGCAGTTTGCGCATCGTGGCGGCGGACCTGCCGGCCGAGAAACATGATCATTTCGATCTGGTCGTGGGCGCGCAGGCGCTGCGTTTGCGTGACCCGCGGCGTTTCGGGGCGGTTTTGTGGCTGGATCATCCGGCCGCAGCACACCCGCTGCTGGCGCGTCTGGGCCTCGAGCCGCTGGAGCCCGGCTTTGATGGCGCTGCCCTGCAGGGCTTGTGCCGGGGGCGCGCAACGCCGATCAAGCTGCTGATCATGGACGGCCACCTGCTGGTGGGTGTCGGCAATATTTATGCGTCTGAAAGCCTGTTTCGGGCGCGTATCCATCCGCAGACGCCGGCCGGCAAGCTCTCGAAAGCGCGTTGCGAGCGGCTCGCGAGTTGTCTCCGCGAAACCCTGCAAGACGCGCTCGCGGCCGGTGGCAGCAGCCTGCGCGATTTCGTTCATAGCGACGGCTCGGCGGGCTATTTTCAGCAGCAATACTTTGTCTATGGCCGTGATGACGAGCCCTGTCGCGTCTGCGCCAGCCCGATCCGGCGCCTTGTGATGGGGCAGCGCGCCAGCTTCTATTGCCCGCGCTGTCAGCGCAAGTAAATGTGAATTCTGCAATCACAGGCCAAAGCCTTGATTGCATTGGGGTATGCTACCCTTTCAGAATATGTGCTCAGCCCGTGCACGGGCTGTCCAGAACAGCAAGACCAGGAGAAGCCTCGTATGGCGCTGATTGACAGTTTTTCCGCATACACCCGTTGGCGTGCCGATGTCGGCAATGCCGTGCAGCACCTGCGCGGCTGGCTGAACCACAATGACATCGGCGATGCACAGACCGATCTGCGCCTGCAGTGCGTGCTCGAACGTCTGAAGGAAGACAAGCTGGTTGTCGCCTTTGTGGCCGAATTCTCGCGTGGCAAATCCGAACTGATCAACGCCGTATTCTTCTCGCATTACGGTAGCCGCATCCTGCCTTCCAGCGCCGGCCGCACCACCATGTGCCCGACCGAGCTGCAGTGGGAAGCAGGCCAGACGCCGGGCGTACGCCTGCTGCCGATTGAAACCCGTGATCGCCAGGAAAGCGTGGCCGACCTGCGCCGCATGCCGGCCGAATGGGTGTTCGAGCCGATTGCTCTGGATGACGCCGAAAGCCTGCAACGCGCCTTTGCGCGCGTCGGCGAAACCCGTATGGTGCCGCGCGAAAAAGCCGAGGAGCTCGGTTTCGCGGTCGACGACACCGGCGTCGAGGGCACCAAGCCTGATGCGAACGGAATGATCGAGATTGCCTGCTGGCGCCACGCCATCGTGCAGTTTCCGCACCCCTTGCTGGAACAGGGCCTGGTCATTATCGACACGCCGGGTTTGAATGCCATTGGTTCCGAGCCGGAACTGACCCTGTCGTTGCTGCCCAGTGCGCATGCCGTCCTTTTCATTCTGGCCGCCGATACCGGCGTTACCCACAGCGATCTGCAGGTCTGGCAGCGTCACGTCAATGTCGGGCGTACTCAGCGCCATGGTCGCGTGGTGGTGCTCAACAAGATCGACGGTTTGTGGGACGGTCTGCGTTCCGAAACCGAGATCAATGCCGAGATCAGCAAGCAGGTGCGCTCGGTCGCCAGCACCCTGGAAATCCCCGAGGATCTGGTCTTCCCGGTTTCCGCGCAAAAAGCTTTGCTCGCCAAGGTGAGCCAGGACGCAGCCTTGCTGGAGCGTTCGCGCATCGGCTCGCTGGAAGCGGCCCTGTCCACCGAATTGCTGCCCACGCGTCAGCAGATCATCCGCGAAAACGCCTTGCTCGAAACCGGCGAAATCATCCGTCGTGCCAGCGAGTTGTTGCACACGCGCTTGATCGGCCTGCGCGAGCAGCTCAAGGAAATGGCGGATCTGCGCGGCAAGAATCAGAGCGTCATCGAATACATGATGCGCAAGGTGCGCACCGAGAAAGACGAGTTCGACCGTGGCTTGCAGAAATACCACGCGGTGCGCAGCGTGTTCACCAGTCTGTCGAACAAGGTGTTCTCGCACATCGGCATGGATGCGGTGCGTTCCGAAACCCGCCGCACGCGCGACGCCATGGGTGGCGCGACCTTCTCGCGCGATCTGCGCACGGCCATGCAGGAGTTCTTCGAAACCCTGCGCGGCAAGCTGCGTAATTCAGCGACGGACATCAGCGAAATCAGCAACATGCTGGATGCCATGTACAAGCGCTTCGCGGTGGAGCACGGCCTCAAGCTGGCGCCGCCGAACAGCTTTTCGACCATGCGTTACGAGCGTGACATCCTGCGGCTGGAGAACGCCTTCAACGAGGAAATCAATACCCTCGCCTCGATGGTGACGCACACCAAAGGCACGCTGACCCAGCGTTTCTTTGAAACCGTGGCGCTCGAAGCGCGCAAGACTTTCGAAATCGCCAACCGCGATGTCGAACAATGGCTGCGCGTGGTGATGTCGCCGCTGGAAACGCAGGTGCGCGAATACCAGTTGCAACTCAAACGCCGCCTGGAAAGCGTCAAGCGCGTGCACGAAGCCACCGGCACGCTGGAAGAACGCATCAAGGAATTGATGCAGGCCGAAGGCGCGCTGCTGCGTCAGGTCGAAGAAATTGACGCGATGCGTGGCGTGATCGAAATCGCCCTGGGCGCATCGTTGGGCAGTCCGCGCCGCGAGGACGAACTGGCGGCTTGAGCTTCCGGCGATTCAACAAAAAAACCGGGCGCTGCCCGGTTTTTTTGTTTCCTGCCTGAAGAGCCGCTCTGGACGGACTTCTTCAGTGTGCATGTTCGAAAAGGCGCACCCAGCAAGCCTGTACCGGCATGTTCCGTGGAGAGTAAGGCTGCATGCCGCTCGGCGTAGGGTTCGCACCGCGCACGCGGTCCGGGTGGTGATCACGGAGTGGGAATGGTGCGCAATGCGCACCCTGCTACTTTTGCGTCAGCTTGATGAACTTGGCCATCAGCTGATCGGCGCTCTCCACCATGTCCGGGTTGTGCGGAATGCAATCCACCGGGCAGACCTGCTGGCATTGCGGCTCGTCGTAATGGCCGACGCATTCGGTGCACTTGTCCGGATCGATCTCGTAGATTTCCTCGCCTTGCGAGATGGCGTTGTTCGGGCATTCCGGCTCGCACACATCGCAGTTGATGCAGTCGTCGGTGATTATCAGGGACATGCTGATATTTCCTGTCGTTTAAATGGGTTTAGCGTTGCGCCAGTTTCTGGCGGATGCGTTCGGTCACGCAGGGCTGCACGAAGGTACTCACGTCGCCGCCGAGCAAGCCGATTTCGCGCACCATGGTGGCGGAGAGAAACATGTTTTCCTCACCGGGCGTGAGGAACATGGTCTCCACGTCCGGGTGCAGACGACGGTTCATGCCCGCCATCTGAAACTCATATTCGAAGTCGGACACCGCACGCAGCCCGCGTACGATTACCCCCGCCCTTTTCTCGCGTACGAAATCGATCAGCAGTCCGGAGAAGCCCAGCACCTCGATGTTCGGTTGATCTGCCAGAACTTCGTGGGCGATCTCGACCCGCTCGGCCAGCGAGAACAGGGGATTCTTGCCGCTGCTGGCGGCCACGCCAAGGATGATGTGATCGAAGATCCGTGCACTGCGGCGCACCAGATCTTCGTGGCCCCGCGTGAGCGGGTCGAAGGTGCCGGGGTAAACGGCGATGCGTGGATTCATGCGGAATCTCCTGCTGCGGTTTGGCTGAACAGCCGGTAGTGTACCTGACCTGCCTTGCCGGACTTCAGAAGATGCAGAGCCGCCAGGCTGTCGACGGCCTCTTCGGCCTCGACATACACCCGCGCGCCGGGCGCCAGTACGCGCGCCAGATGCGGCGCCAGGCGGTCCAGCCAGCCCTGACGGTAAGGCGGGTCGAGAAACACCAGATCGAACTGCAGCGGTGTGGCCTGCAGGAACTTCAGACCATCACCGGCTTGAATCCGCACGTTGCTGAACTGCAGCTGGGCATTGGCGCTGCGCAAATGTGCCATCACCTTGGCTGCGGATTCCACCATCACTACGCTGGCCGCGCCGCGCGAAGCCGCTTCGAACCCGAGCGCGCCCGTACCGGCAAACAGGTCCAGACAGCGCAATCCGTCCAGATCCTGGCCCAGCCAGTTGAACAGGGTTTCGCGCACGCGATCCGGCGTCGGGCGCAGGCCGATGGCGTCGGCAACGTCGATAAGGCGCGAGCGGTGCGTGCCGCCCACGATGCGAACTTTGCTCAAGAGAGTAATCCGTCAGCGAATGAGTCGCGCATTTTCGCACGCCGTGAGTCGCAAGTCGCGAGTCGCAAGTCGCAAGTCGCAAGTCGCGAGTCGCAAGTCGCGAGTCGGGGTGAGGGTTGGGTTTTTGATTTTTGATTTTGGGTTTGGCGACTTGCGACTTGCGACTCGCGCCGTTCCGACTCGCGATCAGCGATCTGCCAGCGCCCGCACAATGAAATTCTTCGCCACCTGTGGCCGTGGCACGCGCATTTCGAACCACGAGCGCACGTCGCGCCCCAGCTCGATGCCGTGCATGAAGTTGTACAGCGCCTTGGTCAGGGCGCGACCCAGCTCATCGTGGTCCACGCCGGTCGGGTCGATGAAGCGGATGTCGTTCTTGGCGAAGCTCACCGGCGGCAGCGGCACCAGCTGGATGCCGTAATCCTGTGGGTTCTTGCCGACCGGCGAATGCACGGTGCAGGCGAAACGGTGGAAGAAACCGGACTGGATGCAGCCGGCCTCGAACAGCTGGCGCACGTATTCGAGCGCATCCACCGTGTCCTGCACGGTCTGAGTCGGGAAGCCGTACATCAGGTAGGCATGCACGAGGATGCCGGCCTCGGCAAAAGCATGCGTGACGCGCGCGACCTGATCGACCGAAACGCCTTTCTGCATCAGCGTGAGCAGGCGGTCCGAGGCCACCTCCAGCCCGCCGGAAATGGCGATGCAGCCGCTCTGCGCAAGCAGTTCGGCGAGCTCTGGGGTGAAGGATTTCTCGAAGCGGATGTTGCCCCACCAGGTGATCGCCAGATTGCGGCGCTGCAGCTCTTCGGCCAATGCGCGCAGCATCTTGGGCGGCGCAGCTTCGTCGACGAAGTGAAAGCCGGTCTGGCCCGTCTCGGCGATGATCGCCTCGATGCGGTCCACGAGGATCTCGGCGTTGGCCGTTTCGTAACGCGAGATGTAATCCAGACTTACGTCGCAGAAGCTGCATTTTTTCCAGTAGCAGCCATGTGCCACGGTCAGCTTGTTCCAGCGTCCGTCGCTCCACAGGCGATGCATGGGGTTCAGCATGTCCATGACGGAGAGGTAACGGTCAATCGGCAGACCGTCCCAGGTGGGTGCGCCGACTTCCGCAAAGGGCACGTCCGGCTCGGGGAAATTCACGTAGCTGACCGCACCGTCTTTGCGCAGGAAGGTCCGTACCAGACGGCCATTGCCACGCTTGCCGCGCAAGTGTTCGAGCAGCGCCAGGGTCGGGCGCTCGCCATCGTCCAGGGTGATGAAATCGAAATAGTCGAAGACGCGCGGTTCCGTCAGTTCGCGCAGCTCGGTATTGGCGAAGCCGCCGCCGAGCACCACGGTGATCGCCGGGTCGTGCGCCTTGATCGTCTGGGCGATGCGAAAGGCCGCGTACACCGTGCCGGGAAAGGGCACGGAGATCAGCACGACTTGCGGCTGGTGACGGGCCAGCGCGTCCAGCGTGAGGGTTTTCAGTGTCGCGTCGATCAGATTCTCGGGCGCAGCCAGCGCGGCGGCCAAGGGTTCAAAAGTCGCTTGCGCCATGGCAATCGATTCGGCATAGCGCACGAACTCGAAGCGCGCGTCGACGCCTTCGCGGATCACGTCGGCCAGATCATTCAGATACAGCGTGGCCAGATGGCGGGCGCGATCCTGCAGGCCCAGCGAGCCGAAGGCCCAGGCCAGCGGGTCGCCCCCATCGGGATCGACGTAGGCATCCAGCGAATCGAAACGGCTGCCCTCGGGTAGGTAGGCGCCGCCGCAGATGCGATAGGCCAGGGTCGAATCGCGACCCTGCAGGAAGGCGATCACCGGGCCGATGCTGGCGCGGTAGGCGGCGAAATTTTCGAGGAAGGCGGCGACATTCGCGCTGCGCGATTTCGCCAGCGTGGTTTCTATCTGCGTGCGGATTTCATCCAGCCCGGCCGGCGAGAGCAGGCGCAACACCAGCGCGATGGCCAGGTCTTCCTGCACGGCGTCGACGCCCTGCGTGCGCAGGAAGCCGGTCAGGTAGGCCGTTGAAGGGTAGGGCGTGTTCAGCTGCGTCATCGGCGGGATGACAGCAAGGACGCGTTGAGGAGTGACAGACATAATTCCAATTCCAGATAGAAACGATACTTTGTCGACTTCGCCTTGCCGTGCCATAGCACTGTCAGCGGCTCGTCTTCGCGTCTCGTCTCTATCTGGAATTGGAATAGGGCGTGAAAACAGGGCGGAAGCCGCCATTCTACGGCCTGTGCCAGTGGGATCTGCCTACTTCGTAGCGTCGTTTGTGGGCGTTGCGCTGCCAGCTTGGTTTACATCCGCGCCAGCGAAGGGCGGACGGGCATCTGCATCCGGTGCGAAACCTTGTAGCAGCTCCTCGGCGCGCGCCATGTTGAGCTGGGTCTGGGTGAAACCACTACCCAGACCGGAGTCACTCAGCCAGCGGGCGGCGGCTTGTGGTGCGGGGGGATTGTGTGCGCTGTGTGGTTGATCCAGAACGACATCCAGTCCCAGCTTTTGCAGATAGGCCACGCAGTTGAGGGCGCTGGCCTGATCGAACGCCTTGTCCAGCGTGAAGACTTGGTCGGCGAACAGCTGGGCGATCTGTTCATCGTCGAGCTTTAAAACCCGCGCGATGGCTGCGCGGACTTCGTTTTCCGGCAGTGTGCGGCTGCAAACCCCACCACGGAAAACGAGGCGAAATCCTGTTTTCATTGTTTGCTACAGATGCATGTTTGATTTGCTGGAATTTACATAGATTCCGTGTGCTGAGGAGGGTTTTTGGGCCGCTGCAACAAAAGTTGTCAGATTTATTCTTACTCAATCGTCCGGCGAAAACGGAATGCTCAAATGTCTGCCTGAAGAGCCTCTTCTGGCGGGCTTCTTCAGGCATGGTGGCTGCGGAGCGAGGCTCCGTGCGGCTCTGCAGGCTGTATCTTTTCAGGAGGACAGACGCCGGATTTTCGTGAACGTCGCCCTTCCAGGCCCGGTTCAGCCTCCCGCTCAGCTCACCGCGCGCTCGCCTGCGGGCATGGTCGTGATGTTCAGCTGCAGATGGCTTTCAATCTGGTGTTCGGTGCCGCAGTGGCGGCACTGGAACTGGCTGCTGAAAATCTGTGCCGGGCGTGTGGCTGGGGCGGGCGGGATGATGATGACGGTGCTCGGCGCGCCCTCTGGCAGCGACTGGCGGGCTGCGTGTGCGGGCATTTCGGCGGGCTGACTGAATTGCGCGGCGGCGTCGGCCAGCCTTTTCTGGGCGCGCTCCAGACTGACAAAGCCCGATTCGTGCATCCAGTCGTCGTTCGGCGTGCGGGGTTCGACGGCAGCACGGGGAACGCTGCGTCTGGGCTGGGCAGCCACAGGCATAGGCGCCGCGATGGTGGGCGCTAGCTGGGTCGGATCGGTGCCGTTCAGCAGCGCCTCGGCGCGGGCCAGATTGATGTGGGTGCGCTGAAACTGGCAGAGTTCGGCCGGCTTGGGGGCTTCAATGCGCGGCGGCGCGCTCAAGGCGGCGGCTGGGGCCGCTGGGCTCATCTCTTCCAGTGTGACCAGCATCCCGAGCTGCGCCAGCGCACTTTGATACGCCTTGGCCTGCGCAGCGTCGAGATTCTGTTTGAGCAGCACGCGCTCGCCGGAAAAGATACGTTCAGCCTGCGCCGGGTTGGCCTTCAGGCGGGCCGTTGCCTGTTGCCGCACGAGGGCTGGATCAAGGCCTTCACGCAGGCCACCCTGAAAGACAATCCGAAAAATTTTGTCCATGTCGCTCCCTTGTTTGACGCATGCGTGGCAATCGCAGCCGGAGATTAACCGACCACGATTTCTTTTGGGAGACAACAATCTACTTGGCGGGGCCGGCATCGGCCGGCCGCCCGGCGTGCGGCGCTTGGCCCGGACTCAATCCGGAAGCTTCGTCAGCTGGATCTGGATGTTGGCGTGCACTTGATGTGTGGTGCCGCATTCGCTGCACAGGAAAGATCCACTCAGCACCAGCGAGTTTTCCTGCCCCGTGCCCGGAATGATCACGAAGCTGCTCGCAACCGGTTCTGGAGCCGGAGGCTCGACTGCGGGCGCCTCGGCTTCTGGCGCACTGTCAGTTTCGACCAGCGCCTCAACCTGCGTGGGCGGCGCTTCCGTTTCCAGCGGCGGCCAGGGGCGTTCCTCGGGCGGCGTAATGATGCTGCCGGTGTATTCCGAACCGTTCAGCAGCGCCTCGGCGCGCGCCAGATTCAGATGCGTGCGTGCCAGATTGGCGAAACTGGAGCTGCTCAGCCAGGCCTCGTCCGCGTTACTGCGGATCGGCTTCTTCGGCGCGGGAGGCGCGATGGCTGCGGCGGCCGCTGACGGGGCGGCTTCGGGTGCCGTGGTCACGGGCTCGGCTTGCGGCTCGGAATCCAGGGTCGGGAAGGGCGTCGAAGCCGGCACCGGCGCGGCTTCCGGCGCTTCCTCCTGCGGCGGCTCAATCGCGGCAGGCGGCGTCGATCCGGGCATCGCCTCCATGCTCACGATCATGCCCAGCCTGCTCAGGCGTTCGCCGTAGGCGATCCCCGCAGCTTCGGACACGCCATTTTTCAGTACCACCGGCTTGCCGGAAAATATCCGCTCGATCTGCTGTGCGCCCACGCTCAGGCGCGCAGCCACATTCGCCCGCACCTTGGTTGGGCTCAGGCCCTCGCGAATTTCTCCGCTGAACACGATGCGGTATTGCGGTTCCATGGCGCGCCCCGGTGGGTGGTTAATTCAGGAAGTTGACGATTGTATTTTGTGACCGAAAAACATGCCACCCTGATTGCAACGCGTGAATAGCGCGCTCAGAGCCTCAAGTCGGCGCCGGCAGCACGATCTGCGTACCGAATTTCGCCCGATGCACAGAGAAGAACGCCCGCACGTTACGTACATTCGCGTCCGCCGCGAACAGACGCTGCGCCGTCTGGTTATACGCATCCATGTCTGCCACCTGCAGGATCAGCACGAAATCCGGCCCGGATGACACCCGGTAGCACTGCTGCACAGCCGCATCGCCCGCCGCGCGCGCCTCGAAGGCTGCCAGGCGTTCGCTGGCCTGCTGATCCAGCGTCACCTCGATGATCGCCGTCAGCCCCGCGCCGATTTTCTCGGGCGACAGGATCGCCACCCGGCGCTCGATGATGCCCGCGTCGGTCAGACGTTTCACCCGGCGCAGGCAGGTCGCCGGCGATACATGCACGCGCGCCGCCAGATCCTGATTGGAAAGTGACGCGTCGGTCTGCAGCAGGGCGAGGATGCGGAGGTCGGTGGGGTCCATTTGTTTCACAAGTGCTGGGTTCTGAGTTAAAAAAGTGCCGAGTTCTGAGTACCGAGGACTGAGTGGCTGGAGAGCCGCTCGTGGCGGGCGTCTTCAGGCTCTATGCCTGCACAGCCCTCATGCAAGCAGCTCTTCGGCCTGACTGCCTGTAGATCCTTTCTGCGCGCAGCTTTCGCGGGGTGGCTTGGGCGAGGCGACAGCCGCCCCCTCTTTCATAACGCCGGCTCCTCCGCATCACCTGCCTGCCGTGCCAGCGCCTTGCTGACAACGGCGGGCAGGCGCTTGGGTGAGGCGATGCGTAGTTGCTTATTGATATTGAAGCGGCCAAACACCACCTCGATGTCTTTCGGCTCCACCCCGAACTCCGGCGCCAGAAAGCGCAGCATGTGGTCGGTCGCCCGCCCTGCCACGGGCGTGGCCGTAACGCTGACGCATAGCTGATGGCCTTTGCCCTTGCCGATCGCATCGGTCTTGGCGCGCGGCGTGCCGAGGATGTTGAGCACCAGCGTCTCGCCGTCCCAGAAACAGAAGGGGCCGTTTTTCGATTTCAGGCGGGGCATTTTGGGTTTGATGGTTTGGGGTTCATGGATGACGAACGAATTGCTGAGTCAAGGGCGGTTAGGCGAAGCCACCACCCGCGTTGAATGCTTGCGCAGCATTTCTAAACCACGTCGGGCGTGATGGACGGAGCCTGACTATTTCCGTGGCAAACCGCTTCTATGTTGTATCCATCCAGGTCGTAGACGAAAGCCGCGTAATAGCTCTTGTGATAATGCGGGCGCAGGCCCGGAGCGCCGTTGTCTTTCGCGCCTGCTTTCAATGCGGCCTCATGGAAGGCAATCACGTCTGCCTCGCTCTTTGCATGGAAGGCAATATGGCTTCTTGGCGTGAATGGCGTGCCAGACGAAAGCCAGAAATCACCGCCGGGATCGCCTCCATCCTTTTCGCCAAACCCCGCCGCATTTTTCAATTCAAGCTTGATGGTGTATCCGAGCGGGGCGAGGGCTGTTTGATAGAACGCCTTGCTGGCGGCGAGGTCGCTGACGTTGATGCCGGTGTGATCAATCATCTGTGCTCCTTGTAGCAGTTAGTTGGCGAAATCAGGTCGAGGAGGGTTTGACGCGCATGTGCACCGCCTGCCTGCCGGCTAAACCCAGCCATTCTCAATAAACTCCATCACGCTGTAGCGCCGATTCTCAAGCGTGTGGGATCGAATCGCGGCAATGATCTGTGCCAAACCTTCCGCGTAGGGCGCCGGGCCGAATACGCTGGTTTCCAGCACGACGCGGCCCACCTGATCTTCAATCTCGATGCGGTGGAAAGCATGCCGCGCAAGGTATTCGGCGGGGATTTTCAGGTCGTCCTGCTGCGCTTGCGGGTCCCGGATGGAACGGATCGCTTCGCTTGGCACGCCCAGCGATTGCGCCAACGCGACTGCGGTGCCGGGCACCGATGATTTTTCAGCCTGATGTGATTCGGTAATGCTTACTTGGTAATTCCTGAACAGTGACCCGCTCGCCGCCAGCATCGCCATGAACTTGAGCATCAGGATATTGGTGTTGGGGCACAGCACCACCGGGAAGTCGAAGCCGCGCTGCTCGATTTCAGACCCCGTAGCCAGCTCCACCAGCGTCGATTTCGTTGTCTGGCAGTAGCAGATGATCTCTTCCAGTTCCCGGCCCGAGCCGGCATGCACGACGATGGCGCTGCCTGCGTCCTTGCCCGCATCCGCCCAGGCAATCACCTCGGCGGACGCTAATGCGCCCGGCAAAGCGCCCAAGAGTTCCCGGGCTAGCTTGCCCGTGCCTGCAACGATGATGACTGCCTTGTCCATACTGTCTGATCTCAATGATTGCCGCGAGGCGGCGGGGTAAAACATTCATTTTTCTGCGAGCTGGGCGCTTGCAGGCCGCACGGACGGCTGGGGCCGGCAAAAGACAAGACCTGGTCCTGTTTCATCGCGCGTAACGCCAGCATGCCGGAGCGGAGGCTTGCCCGCGCGGGTCAATGACCCGCTCCACCTGGCTTGAGCTTGGTTGTTTCACGGTCAGGCGGCGTTGCCTGTGTGCAAAACTTCTGCCGCCAGTCGCTGCAAGTTCTGCGCATTGGCATTTGCAACGAACTGGGCGATTCCTGCGTAGTGCTCAGCCGTATCAAAGGTTTGACGCCAGTGAATCTGCGTACCTTGCTCGAATGGCCTTAATTCGATGGACAGAATGAAGTGGTGACCAGAGAAGTGTTCGATCTCGAAAAGCTCATCGGTCACAATCCGCGTGAAGCGGCTCTCGTTCGGATAATCCTTGCCATCGGGCCCGTGCATGGTGAGCAACCAGATGCCGCCGGCTCGGAAGTCGAACTCATGAATGGTGTTCCTGAAGCCATCAGGCCCCCACCAACGGGCGACCCGAGCCGGGTCGTTCATCGCAGCGAAGACCTGCGCCGGGCTTGCTGCGATGAAGATGCTTCTTGAATCAGAGCGGTTTTCGATGGCTTCCATATTACTACTCCCAAAATGCGGACTGGGTTTTGATATTGGCTAGCGTGGAGTTGAGGCGCCTGCGCGGCTTTTCGCGCAGGTCGCCTCGAACGCAGGGTTAGGCATCAGTGCAGTGCAAACCCTTGTGCGCATCAATTTGAGCCTGCCTCGGTCTGTTCGGCTTGGTTCGCATCCGATTTCGCGCGTGCCGCCTTTGCCGCATAAGCCGGATCGAACGTTGATATCGGCTTCAACTGCAAGTCGAATGGCTTGTATTTGCCTTTGAATTGAGGCTCGCCAGGCAGGCGAGCAATGTCTCTCCAGTAGCTCGGCTCCAGTTTTTCCTCGGTGCGGGGCCTCCGGATACATCGAGCAATTACTTGGCGACACGTTTCGTCGAGCAGCAACGTATTTTTGTAGTCGCTTGAGCACGAAGAAAGAAGCTGGAACATCCCGGTGAGCGCCGCTGTTGCATCCGGCAAGTCTGGCTGCGATCCGCGGTGTATGAACTCATTGCGGGCTTTACGCGCAACGTTAAGCAATTTATACGTGCCTGCCTCGACAACCCCTTTCTGAAATAGCAGTTCTATACGGGCCGAGGTTGTCCATACTCGATAGTCCTTGAGAAAACCGCTGCGATTGGGGATGGCGTCAACCGAAGCCTTTGACTCGACTTCGACGCGCCATATTCGACTAATTATCTGCTCTATAGAGGTCCAAATGCAGGTTAGCGCCTCGGCCAGTGCCCCAGCTACGTAGTGCGTTGTACCAGCCAATGCAATTTCAGGACTGATGGGATCACACTTATCAAGTATCGCGCGTCCGCGAGCAATAGCCTTTTGCAACTTTGCAAGAGTGATTGGCTTCTGATCGAGCAGTACGATGTTGTCGCTGACACTTGCACTCCGATCTCGGAGCGAAAAATGCAGCGATGTTGTTCGGCTCGTGCCACCATGCATGCGTATGTAGCCGGTATTAAAGAGCCATCCTGTGCAAATATCAGCGGGCAGCGCCCCCTCCGTGTATACGCCACCAAGAAGCATCTCTAGAAATACGCGATTGAACATCTTTAGGGCGGCATCCGGATTCGAGAACTCCGGCAACGCAGGCATGGCCAAACTGCCATCGAAGCCTACGAGCATCATGTAAGGCGCCACGTTGCCATCGATAAATCCACTTGCACGATTGAGCTTCAAGTAGTCGTAGGTTGACCGATTGATATCCTGCAACGAAGGCTTCCAACTGTCGCGTCCGTCTTTCGCAATGAGCTTCAGCGGTGCGCTAACGGCCATTACAAGAGGAATTCCATCGGGCATGTTTGATTCGGTCATCGTTGCCCCTCTAGGCTGACACTTCTGATGCCTAACTTGTTATAGGAAGCAGTTTTGCTGCATAACATCGGCGCGTGCTCCCTAACATGGCGCCGCCTTACAGCGAAGAATGGCTTGCAGCTTGCGTTTCCGGCACTGTGCTACGGTTTGTGCTGCACTAACAGAATTGTGAAAAACCTCACTTTTCCGCTTGAATCAATCCGCGCCTGCCGGGCGTGCTTTGTGCCGCCAGCCCAATGTAAGCCAGATGCATGACCGGGGCAATGCGCGATCCGCCCGTGATCCCGGCCTTTTCGCAAAGCCCCCTGCAGCAAACGTCTTGGCCTTGCCTGTCCGGACGAGCGCGCGGGCTATGCCTCTTCATGAGGCCTGCCTGAAGAGCAAGGCCGGGCGGGGCTCTTGAGGTAGTTGCTGGAAAGTCCTGTGCTGCCCGAGCTTCTTTTGTGCCAGCGAGTGTGAAATTATATTTCACAGAGTCTATCTTGTGAAATAAATAGTCTTATTGATGGCTTATTTGCAAGCATATTTTGAATGACCCCCGCTAGCATGGCCGGCATCGCAACCCTTCCGAACTGGAACCCACCATGTGTGGCATCGTCGCAGCCGTTTCCCAGCGCAACATCGTTTCCATCCTCGTTGAGGGCCTCAAGCGCCTCGAATACAGGGGGTACGACTCCTGCGGCGTGGCGGTGCATCAGGATGGCGCGCTGCGCCGGGCGCGGTCCACTTCGCGCGTGGCGGAGCTGGATGCGCTGATTGCGGAAGATGGCGTGGCCGGCTTCACCGGGATTGCGCACACGCGCTGGGCCACGCACGGGGTGCCGGCGGTGCATAACGCGCATCCGCATTTCTCGCCCAGCCTGGCGAATGCGCGCATCGCGCTGGTGCACAACGGCATCATCGAGAATCACGACGAGCTGCGTGCCGAGCTGCGCGCCAAGGGCTACGAATTTGCCAGCCAGACCGACACCGAGGTGATCGCTCACTTGGTCGATCTGCATTACGACGGCGACTTGTTCGCGGCCGTGAAAACCGCCATCGTGCAGCTGAAGGGTGCGTATGCGATTGCCGTGTTCTGCCGCGACGAGCCGCATCGCGTGGTGGGCGCGCGCGCCGGTTCGCCGCTGATCTTGGGTGTGGGCGAAGGGGAAAATTTCCTCGCCTCCGATGCGATGGCGCTGGCGGGCGTGACCAACCAGATCGTGTATCTGGAAGAGGGCGACATGGTCGACCTGCAGGTCGGCAAATACTGGATCGAGACGCGCGAAGGCGAGGGGGCGCAACTGAGTTTCAAGCGCGTGGAGCGCGAAGTGCGCACGGTATACGCGCACAGCGGCGCGGCCGAGCTGGGCCCGTATCGCCACTTCATGCAGAAGGAAATCTTCGAGCAACCGCGCGCGATTGGCGACACGCTGCAAGGCGTTGAAGGCATCAGTCCCGAGCTGTTCGGCGACGGCGCCTACAAGGTGTTCAAGGACATCGATTCGGTGCTGATTCTCGCCTGCGGCACCAGTTACTACGCAGGCTGCACGGCGAAATACTGGCTGGAATCCATCGCCGGCATCAGCACCCAGGTGGAGATCGCCAGCGAATACCGTTACCGCGACAGCGTGCCGAATCCGCGTTCGCTGGTGGTAACGATCACCCAGTCGGGCGAGACGGCGGACACCCTGGCCGCACTGAAACACGCGCGCAGCCTGGGCATGGAGCACACGCTGACGATCTGCAACGTGGCCACCAGCGCGATGGTGCGTGAATGCAAGCTGGCCTACATCACGCGCGCCGGCATCGAGATCGGCGTGGCTTCGACCAAGGCTTTCAGCACCCAGCTGGCCGGCCTGTTCCTGCTGACCCTGGCGATTGCGCAGACGCGTGGGCGCCTCAGCGATGCGCAGGAAGCCGAGTACCTGCGTGCGATGCGCCACCTTCCGGTCGCGCTGCAAGGCGTGCTGGCGCTGGAGCCGCAGATCATCGCCTGGTCGCAGGACTTCGCGAAGAAGCAGAACGCGCTGTTCCTGGGCCGTGGCCTGCATTACCCGATTGCGCTGGAAGGCGCGCTCAAGCTCAAGGAAATCTCCTACATCCACGCCGAGGCTTATCCGGCCGGCGAACTCAAGCACGGCCCGCTGGCGCTGGTGGACAGTGAGATGCCCGTGGTGACCGTGGCGCCGAATGATGCGCTGGTCGATAAACTCAAAAGCAATATGCAGGAAGTGAAGGCGCGCGGCGGCGAGCTGTACGTGTTCGCTGATGCCGATTCACGCATCGAGAGCGAGCCGGGCGTGCACGTGATCCGCATGCCGGAGCACTACGGCGCGCTGTCACCGATCCTGCACGTGGTGCCGCTGCAACTGCTGGCCTACCACACCGCCTGCGCACGCGGCACCGACGTGGACAAGCCGCGCAATCTGGCCAAGAGCGTGACGGTGGAATGAGCGTCCTTTGTTCCGTGACAATAATGTGCGTAAATAACAAAGTCGCTTACTAGATAACAAAGTCGCTTACTGAATAACAATGTCGCTTACTGGCGACATTGATGTTCAAAGACAGCGAAACGGCAGACGGGACGGCCTATCCGTAAGGCTGTGCAGGTCGTGCATCTCAGGTCGCGTAGTTGTTGCTGTGGTTGAAGAGACGGTTAAGCCTATTTTTCATCCGAACTCTGTCACTCAGTTCAGAGGGGCTGAACGGCAGCAATGCCGAGCTCCGGGCGCAGAGATTCGGACAGACATAGGGGGCGACAGACTTTAAAGCTTTTGCCGACTCATCGTCGGCCAGAACGGCCAGTGCTTATGCTTCGCCGATCTATCTTCTTCAATACCTAAGCGGACCTACGCCGCTTAGGTCTGTCATTCGTGACTACTCCACCTTGAGATCTGCCGAGACGGTTGGGTCAAAGTAACTTCGCCTGGCTAGCTCGGTTAGTGCATACGTCCGCCGACCATCAGTATCAAGTTCCCTGTCGACCAATTTTCGTTCTTCAAGATGTTTGGCTCTACGGCCAACTAGCTGATGGGAGCAGTCTAATTCCTCCGCTATTTCGCCAGCCCGCATCGACTCGCTGGACGCTTCCAACGTTTGAAGAATGCCCAGTTCTGTTCGCGGAAGTAGCAGCTCCCCCCTGACCGACTTAAGCTCTGATTCGTATTTTCTTGACAGATTTATGACTCTGCAATGGCCTTCTTGGCATTTGGGGCAGCGCATTCCAAAGAATTGAAGCTTGTCCAAGTCCACCAATTCGAACTTCGCGCCGCAGCCACAACAAACAATTTCCTGATTGTTACGAAGATAGTTCAGTATCTGGGGCGAGTAGTCAAAAACTCGTTCAACGAAGTAAAGGCGAAAGACGCGCTCCCCCGTGGGTCTTCCGAAGGCGATCGCGTATTTTTCGCAGAGCCCAAGATTGAGCGCAAATATTGCAACCTTGCGCCCCTCACGGTTTGTCATCTCGAAATACTTCGTCAAGAAGAAATTAAGCTCCAGCGTCGCCAGGAGAGGTTCGTGCTCAAGAGCAACGTGGAAGTGACTGGTTGGAGGCGTTCCTTCGATGGCAGTGAAGACACTGGATGTGTGGCGACGTAGTTCGCGCGCACGATGAACAAACGATTCCAATAGCTCTTTTAAGCTGAATATTGACGATCTTTCATCAAATGCTTCCTGTAGGAATCGCCCTGACTGGAAGAAACTCTCAACTTTCTCCTCGTAGAACTTGCGGGACGCATCGGCAATCGCTCTTAGGCCAATGACTTTTCCCGCTGAAACATGAGATTCATACAGATAAACAAGTGTGTGTCCAAGAATTCGGGGATTGCAGAGACAAGCATTGAAGAGATGCCTGAAAACTTCTTCGTTGTTCTTCTCGAAGAATCGAGTTGGGTCTGCCCCGCAGTAGTGTGTGAGGCGTTGAAGTACAAGCCTCTTTGTAAAATCGACGCCGTTTTCTTCCAATCGGGTGATGTCGCCGGATCCATACAATTTAAATAAATCTAGGTAAACCTCGTCGATCTTCGTGCGGTCTATCGATCCTAGATAGATCCGTCCGGGATACGCCGCAATCTTGAGCTTGATGAACTCATCTGAGAGGTTGTTTAGCGGAGCAAGAAGCACGTCTACGACCGCCCGCATAGGGTCCAGCGGTAGCTCAGAGAAATCATCAATCAGTACAAATAGATGCCGAAATCCTGCCCTTTTCAGAACCGATTTCAGTTTGCCGATTAGATCTGCGGGATTGAATACATTGAGCAACAAATCGGCATACTCTGATTCGCCTGAGCGCTTGACCTCATTTGCCTCCTTCGACTCAGACGTTAAAGTGGCTCCGACCTTTTCCTGAGAAATATTAAGCGCCGCACTAGCAACTCTTTGGGAGGTCGATGCCGAAGAGCCAGACTCCTTCCGTTGCATACAGCGGATGCCGACTACGCGTATGAAGTTTTCATCCGAATAGTTCTCCAGAAAGGCTTCAAGCTCAGAATGCAAGCTTTCGACGCGACCTGAGAATGAATTCTTTACTCTTTCCCAAAGTGAATTCGATAGCTTTTTCTGGAGCTCATTCCTAATTTCCTCAACTACATTCCGCAAGAACGTTCGATAGATAAGCAGCCGCTCAATAGCTTGTGGCGATAGTGCGTGATCGAGAGCAGCAACCTTCTCCTGAAGCGAAATATCGACTTGTGCGCTATCCCATATTCGTTACTACATCGATGCAACGGTCATGGACGTCTATATCGTCTCCCGGCTTGATCCGAACAAGATCCTCGGCCGTCCGACCCTCTATCTGGTGGTCGACCAGTTCTCTCGCATGATTGTGGGGATGTACATCGGGCTTGAGCCACCTTGTTGGGAGGGCGCGATGCTGCCCAGTGGAGAGGCGTCGCTTATCGCCCGGAAGCGCTCTTCGCTATTCCGCAGCGCGTCGCGCGCGCTTTCGCGCTCTATGACATAGCGCAGAGCACGTGGCAGCCAGTGCGCATCAATATGAGCTTTGGAAAGATAGTCGTGCGCGCCGCGTTGCATGGCTTGACGCGCAGTTTCTTCATCAATTGCGCCACAGAGAACAAGAATCAGGGAATCCGGCGCGGCGTGCGACACCCGATCGAAGGCGTCGATGCCCTGAGCGTCGGGCAATGTCACATCCAGCAAAATTACTTCGACACGCTCTTCATTGAGTCGTTTCAGCGCTTCGGCAAGGCAAGTCACCAATTCCACGTGAAAGCAGCCGTCTGCCGTGTCAACAAGAGCGTCCTGGATCAGTTTGGCATCAGCGGGATCGTCCTCGATAAGAAGTACAGTGGTGGCATCATTCATGGCATGGTACCGAGTGCGCGCGTCTCACATTTATGTCGCAGCCATTCGAGAATGCTCTCCTGAGGGGCTGGAAAAAGATGCCGAAGGCAGGGGTTGCCCTTGATGCCAGGGCCTCAAGCGAGACCGGGAAAATGAAAAATCGGGTGTGCGCCATTGCGATATCCATCCTGCCTCGTAGACGTGGGCCTTCAATATCAGTACATCGGGTGGCGCATTTGGGATGCGCGTAGCGAGGGCCGCGCTAACGTGACCGAGCTTCTCGTTCGAACAGAAAACTAATTGCAAATTTTGGTACGGTCAGTACGTTGGAGTACATAAGACTAAAAAATTGATAGAAGACGATCATCAGAACGGCATTTTTGCCATCGCAAAGCACTCAGCTTGTACATGCGTCTTCGAAGAACTGCGGCACCACGGGTAACAGGAGGCGCGTTTCGCGCATGGACACGATGGGTTCGTTAGCGCACCGACACCACATTCCCGTTGGAAGATCGTGCGTCTACATATCTCACGCTGGCGACAGGTTGTTACCGCGTCCTATGGCGTAATCTACGCATTGCACATATGAAACCCGCCGATGGAAAACTTTTTGCGCTCCTGCGTGCCAAGTGACAAGGAATTCCGGTAATGCGAAAAGTTAATAGTGGCGCTCAGGGACTATCAGCGAAAGAAATCGGCGAAGCCGATTCATGTGCCATGCGCAGAATGGCACTCGCGGGATGATCATCGCTTCTGACAAATCAGCAATGTACTTTCGCGGCATTGGCACCGCGAATCCGCCGAAGCGCTACACGAAGGTAGAATGCCTGAAAGCGTTCGAAGCGTCCGCGTGGTCAGAGCGCTTGAATTCGCGCACTCGCTTCATTATGCGAACGGTTCTGCACAATGATAATGGAATCGATGCACGTCGCCTCGCCGTCGATTCGATCTAGGACGCATTCAACATTGACCCAAATACGCTTTCGCACCGCTTCGCCAGCAAGGCGCCTGCGTTGGCCGCCGAGGCAGGCGAGCGCGCGCTTAAGAATGCCGGGCTTGAAGCGACTGAAATAGATGCAGTAATCGTAAGTACGTGTACTGGGTACTTGTGTCCCGGCCTCTCTGGTTACGTCATTGAACTCCTCGGCTTGCGTCCTGACGTGCGGGCGTTCGATCTGGTTGGGCAGGGTTGCGCGGCGGCTTTGCCAAACTTCCAGTTGGGTGAATTCCTGATCCTGGTCTGCTGTTCTGGAAAATTGCCCGGCAATAAAAAACCATATCATCCGCGAGGCATCCGGTCCTTTCGGATCGCTGTAAGGATGCCCCGCAGAACCATCGCTCCACGCGTACCCAGGGCGTTCTCGGATTGTTCGCCGTGGCGGATACGGTGAAAGAACACAGTCGCGAGGCAATTGCGGAACTCCACGCACTGGGGATCAAGACCCTCATGCTGACCGGTGACAATGCCCACACGGCACTCGCCATTGCGACTCTGGTCGGCATCGACGAAGCGCACCGCAATTTGCTGCCAAAAGACAAGCTCAAGGTGATTGAGGAGACGCTCTCAAGTAGTGGTGCTGTCGGCGTGGTTGGTGATGGCATTAATGATGGCCCGGCTCTCGCATGTGCCGACATCGGGTTTGCAATGAACGCGGCAGACGTTGCTCTGATGGACGACGACTTGCTCAAGCTGTCACGCTTCATTCGCCTGTCTCGCTACACGCATGCGTTGCTATTGCAAAATATCGCGCTTGCCTTGAGCATAAAGGCCGTGTTTCTCGTTCTGACCTTGATGGGTACTGGTACGATGTAGATGGCATTTTTGCCGATTGGGGGCTGTCTGGTGGTGGTGGCGAACGGACTTAGACTACTGCGCAAATAGCGCCGACTTCAATCCCAACAAGAACCGAAGGCCTGTGTTCACGACGGCAATGTCTGGGCGAAAGGCAGCTTAACTTCGTAAGCTGTCGTTGGTGGAACTTCGGGTCGAATGTCTCTTGTGGGTCGGCTTGATCCGGATGAGGACGGTGAGACCGGTCGTTGGCGTACTAGGCGATGCGAAGCGAATGCCGAATGCCGAGTGCCTAATGCGTACAGTCAGACAGAAGCCGGCCGGCGGTTTCTGACGACTTAGCCGAACGACCGGTTTTTGGTGGGCAAACTGACATCGTCACTGCCTCGACTCGGCGACTCGGCGACTCGGCAACTCGGCCAGAGCAATCGCGAGTTCTGTCGACCACCATGCCCCAGTAGCAACGCTGACCGAATGCCAGCGGTACACTCCTGTCAGCAGAAGTGTTCCACCAAAAAATCCACAAAGCTGCGCAGCTTGGGCGAGCGGTACCTATCCGAAAGATAGACCACGCTCATCGGACGGCTGGGGAGTTCATGTGTGGGGAATAGTTGGACAAGGTGACCTTCCCGCACATCGGCCTCCAATAAAATCGCGGGTTGCAATACGATACCTAGGCCGTGCAACGCGGCAACGCGTAGCGCCTGTCCGTGATTGACCTGCAATCGGCCGGAAACAGGAACGCGGCAGGCACCGTCGTGGTCCGTCAGGCGCCAATGCACCAAAGCGGCGGGCGCGAAAGACAAGCATTCATGCTGGCTCAGATCCTCCGGTTTTTCCGGCGTGCCGCGGCGTGCCAAGTAGGCTGGGGACGCGCAAATCATCAGCCGATAAGGCGCCAGCGACTTGGCTATCAGCGCTGAATCTGGCAATTGGCCGATACGGATCGCGGCCTCGAACCCTTCTTCGACCAGATCCACGACGTGATCAGACAAAACCACGTCGACGCTCACTTCAGGGTAACGCTCCAAGTACACGGCCAAAGCGGGCATCAGCGCTTCGGTACCGAAGGTGACGGGCGCGGAAATACGCAGCTTCCCGGCGGGCGCCAGTTGCAAATTTTGTGCTTGCACATCCGTTTCGGCCACCAGTCTGAGGATTTCCTTGCAGCGCGTGTAGTAGTCCTCGCCGAAGGCGGTGAGATGTTGGCGCCGGGTTGTCCGGTTGAGCAGTTGCATTCCCAGACGTTTTTCGAGCGTGCGCAGGTGATTGCCGGCCATCGTCGCCGAAATGCGGCAAGCCGTCGCGGCAGCGCTCAAGCTGCCTTTTTCAACGGCCAGAACATACACCTTCATGCTGTCGAGGAGGTTCATTAAAAATCCCTAGTTGCAAATCAATCAATCGTGCCGCAGTTTATCTCCGTTTTATTTTCAATGACACTGATGCCTTTCCTGCTGCCGCAGTGGCCGAGGGCCACTCGGACAAACCCGGGACTTCAGAAATGGCTGGGTAGGTCGGCTTGCAGTCACCGCACCTCAACGATTGGGAAACGATCATGGACTTGAATATCAAAGGACGCGCCGCGCTGGTCTCGGGGGCCAGCGCCGGCATCGGTGCCGGTGTCGCGCGGGTGCTGGCCCGGGAAGGCGTCAGGCTTGCCATCACGGCGCGGCGCGGCGACCTGCTTGCACGCCTCGCCACGCAAATCGCCGGCACCGGAGCAGAAAGACCCCTCGTCGTGATCGGTGACGTGACCGTCGCGGCCGACGCGACGCGCATCGTTGCGCAAGCTGGTGCGGTGCTCGGCCCAATCGATATCTTGGTCAATTGCGCTGGCGGTGCGCGCCCGACGCAGCACGATGGCTCCGACGCGGACTGGGACGAGGCCTTCGCCTTGAATTTCACCGCCGCACGCCGGCTGACCCAGGCCGTGTTGCCGGCGATGCAGGCGCGACAGTGGGGCCGTATCGTCAACATCAGCGGCTCGATGGAGCCCCGCTCGCTCAATGCCGCCACCGCCGCCAAGGCGGCGCTGCATCTGTGGGCCAAGGGCCTGTCCTGCGACGTGGCAGCACAGGGCATCACCGTCAACACGATCCCGCCTGGCCGGATCAACAGCGAGCAGGTCCTCGACAAATTGCACCCGACCGATGAAAGCCGGCGCGCTTTCATCGCCCGGAACATCCCCATCGGCTACTTCGGCGATCCGGAAGACATCGGGCAACTGGTCGCCTTCCTCGCCTCGCCGCTGGCACGCTACATCACCGGCGCCGTCATCCCGGTCGATGGCGGCATGCATTTCTTTGCGCACTGACCCTCCCCGCACAACACTTTTTCCATCCCTGAGAAAAAACCATGAAAGCCATCCAGCTTACCGCTCCCTCCCTCACCGCGTTTCGCCAGACCGAGTTGCCTGATCCGAAGGCCGGTCGTGGTGAAGTACTGGTACGCCTGCGCGCCGCCGCGCTTAACTTTGTCGACGTGGCCATCGCGACGGGCGACTTCCCCGGCGCCAACTTCCCGATGATTCCGGTTGCTGACGGTGCGGGCGAAGTCGCCGCGCTGGGTGAAGGCGTCAGCGGCCTGGCCGTTGGCGACCGGGTGATCCCGCACTTCATGCCGAACTGGCAGGGCGGAGCCATCATGCCGCGCAATGTCGCCGCAATGCGCGGCGTTACGCTGCCTGGATCGCTGGCCGAGTACGTGGTCGTCCCGGCCACGTGCCTGGTTGCCTTGCCGGTTCACCTGGATTTTGTTCAGGGTGCGGCGCTGCCCATCGCCGCGACAACGGCCTGGAACGCGGTGCGTTCGGCGCAACTGCGCCCCGGATCGGTGGTGCTGCTACTGGGAACCGGCGGAGTCAGCATCTTTGCCTTGCAGTTTGCCAAAGCGTCTGGTGCCACGGTGATTCTTGCGTCGTCGTCCTATGAAAAGCTGGAACGTGCGCGTCAGCTTGGTGCGGATCACCTGATCAACTACCGCGCCACGCCGGCCTGGGACGACGAGGTTCTGAAACTCACCGAAGGGCGCGGCGCCGACCTGGTCGTGGAGACGGTTGGCGCAGCGACCATCGTGCGCTCGCTCAACGCGGCGGCGGTGGGCGGCACGGTATTCACGGTTGGCTTTGTTGGTGGTACCGCATCCACGATCGACCTGCTGCCGATCATCGTCAAGGCGTTGCGCATCGTCGGTAACAACACCGGCTCGGTGGCCGATTTGGCGGAGGCGGCCCGAGCGATTGCCACCCATCACATCGTGCCGGTCATCGACCGCGTTTTCAGTATCGACGACACCCACGCGGCGTATGCCGAGCTCAGTGTCGGAGGGCGGCACTTCGGCAAGCTGGGCATCACGCATTGAGCCACGGAAGACCCTCAGCATTCTGATTGTTCAACAATGGGCAGCCTGTGCCCACCCTGTCACTCGGCCTGCCAGGCAGGCCAGTTTGGAGAAACTGAAAATGACCACAAACGTATTCCCAGAAAAGCGCTTCAGCGGACGGACGGTTCTCATCACCGGCGGCGGAACCGGCATGGGCAAGGCAGCCGCGTTGCGCTTTGGTCGCGAAGGCGCCAATGTCGTGATTGCAGGTAGACGGCCGGCGGAGTTGAATCAGGTCGTCGCTGACATTAAGGCTGCCGGCGGCATCGCCTTGGCCGTCCCGACTGATGTGTCAGATCCGGAGCAGGTAGAGGCGCTGGTGTCGAAGACCGTTACTACCTTCGGTGCTTTGCACATGGCCTGGAACAATGCCGGCGTGCTGGGCGCCTTCGCACCCCTCCAGGAAATGAGCTTTGCCGATTTCGACGCGGTGATGGCGATCAATCTGCGCGGTGTGTTCGCCTGCCTGAAATACGAGATTGCCACCATGCAGGCGGCGGGCGCCGGGGGCGCCATCGTTAACACCTCATCGTGGACGGCGCATGGCGTAATGCCCGGGCTGGCAGCCTATGCGGCGGGAAAAGCGGCGTTGGATGCGCTGACTCGCACAGTCGCGCTGGAAGTGGGTTCCAAGCAAATTCGCATCAACAACGTCAGTCCAGGCATCATCGCCACACCGATGGCCAGTGGCGTGCTTGCTTCAGAGACGGCCGCGTTGCCGTTCCAGAAGCACACGCCATTGCAACGCATCGGTCAGCCGGAGGACGTTGCCGATGCGGTGGTCTGGCTGCTCTCTGATGAGGCGCGATTTGTCACCGGTCAAAGTCTACTGGTCGATGGAGGCTTTACCTTGGGTGGTCTGCGTCCTTGGTTCAACAATTTTGTTGCCGAGCATTCGTGAAGGTCGTGCGATTATAACTACATGACGATGGTATTTCTCCCTCTCGTTGCTTCGTAGTCATCGCCCTGGAGCCGTGGCTGGTTAGCGTTTTCTGGTCAGCTGCGGTCTTCTCTGGAACGCTCCAATGGAATGCAGATCGACGTAGTTGAATTCAATCTGCCATGCTCAGCGCCCCTACTACGAACCAGAATATAGCTGACTAAATCGCGTAGAAACTCAACTACCTATTTCGGCCGAGCTGAAGTCACCGAGCATCCGGCTGAGGCACAGCTCGACTAGATAACCCAGCTTTTAACCGTGGCGACTACGAATGTCGGGTTAAGAATCGGCATGATCCGGATAAGGACAGTGAGAGCGGTCGTTGGTGTACCTGGGGCTGCGGAACGTATGCCGAATGCGTACAATCAGGCAGAAGCCGGCCATCAACGGACCGTCAGACATGCGTACCGAAAGCGGGCGTTCATGCGCTGTCGTGCCTCGCTCTCTGTCCGCACTATTAACCGTAGACGGATCCCTGGGTCCGTCCACTTACAAGTTAGGTTTCTGGAACGCAGCCGTGAGCACTGAAGTTCATACAAAAGAAGGCGCAGTCCAAGCTCAGCTTGCCAGCAGCCCCTTCAGTTTTGCCTGCACTACAGGGCATGAAATGCCTTGGTCCGGAGGGCACCAGACAAAGCGGGGATTGCTTTTGGCTGCTATCTGTACGGTCTCGTGGTCATCCAAGGCAAGCCAGCGTGTAATCTTTCTGGCGCGGACGTCGTCACGAATTTCTTGGGCCCGATCCGATCCATACGTCTCGGTAATTCCCGCAAAGCGACTACCAAGAGGTCCCAATATCTGGATGAGCTGTTCGTCACTACAGCGCGTTCGCCAATCAGAGCTGACGATTATGCGTACCGCCGTGTAGGGTTCTAGGATTTTGACTAGGAGCGGCAGCCAGCAGAACAGGTCGCGCGTGCGCACATCTGCTGTATGCAGCGTGCCGTCGAAGTCTATAAATATGTGGGTAATGGTGCTCATGCAGTCACTTTACATGAGTGCAAGAGTTGGTTAAATATGTCGATTGCGTCGTACACGCCTAGGTGTGTAGAGTACGCGTAGGTCATTTTTGCGGATAGAGATAGGAAAATTTTTGGCCAGCATGGACATTAGATCAGCTGGTCAGTCGTTCTATACTGCGTTGCTCACCGGCTGCCCCGTTTTGATTGAAGCCGAAAATTAGCGTCTCGATCTGTCGAACTTACACTCCTCCGCTCAAGCCCAAGGATGTTTGGGCTCTCCAGATTACATCAACAGCGAATAACCAATTCCTCAGCGACGATACAGCCTGCAAAAACTTGAAAGTAGCGCGCCATGCTGCGGCTGAATCTGCGGCCACTCGAAGCGCCATTGCCAGTAACCCTCGGCCTTGCCGGGGAAGTTCATGCGCGCCTCCGCTCCCAGTCCGAGCACGTCCTGAAGCGGATGGATCGCGGTGTCGGCAACGCTGGCGCAGGCCGCGCGAATCAGACTCCAGTGGATGTCGTGGCCGTCGATGGCGAGGTAGTCGCGCACGTGCTGGCGTTCTGCGTCGCCGATCTGCGCCCACCAGCCGCGCGTGGTGTCGTTGTCGTGGGTGCCGGTGTAGACGACAGTGTCCGGGCTGTAGTTGTGTGGCAGGTAGGCGTTTTTATTGTCACTGCCGAAGGCGAAATGCAGGATGCGCATGCCGGGCAGCTTGAACTGCTGGCGCAGGGCATCCACCGCCGGAGTGAGGATGCCGAGGTCTTCGGCGATGATCTTGAGCGGGCCGAGTGCCGCGCCGATAGCCTCGAACAGCGCCGCGCCGGGGCCCGGCAGCCAGCGGCCCTTGATGGCGTTGGGTTCGCTGGCGGGAATTTCCCAGTAGTCGACGAAGCCCCGGAAGTGGTCGATGCGCACGATGTCGACCAGCTCGAAAGTGCGGCGGATGCGGGTGATCCACCAGGCGTACTTTTCTGCTGCGTGCGCCGACCAGCGATACAGCGGATTGCCCCAGCGCTGACCTTCCGCACTGAAGGCATCGGGCGGCACGCCGGCCACTACTTGTGGTTTGCCAGCGGCGTCAAGTTCGAACAGATCGGGCCGCGCCCAGACTTCGGCGCTTTGATAGGCGATGAAGATCGGCGCATCGCCGATGATCTGGACGCCCTTTGAATTGGCGTAAGTCTTGAGCGCGTGCCACTGGCGGAAGAAGGCGCACTGGCAAAACTTCCAGAAATTGATGCGCTCGGCGTGGGCTTTGCGCGCTTCGGCCAGTGCTGCGGGATCGCGGCAGGCCAGTGGCGCCGGCCAGTCACACCAGTCCTGCCAGCCGTGGTGATCGGCGAGCGCCATGAACAGGGCGTAGTCGTCGAGCCAGTCGGCCTGCGCGGCGCAGAAGTCGGCGTAGTCCTGGCGGGTTCCTGAGCTGGCCGTGAGGAAGAAGTTCTTCGCGGCCTCCTGCAGGCGCGTCATGCGCCATGGCACGACGGCGGCGAAGTTGATTGCGCTGCCAGAAAATGCTGAATCAGGTGCGAGTTTTTCAGGCAGCCAACCCTGTGCTTGCAATTCGGCCAGATCAATCAGTAGAACATTGCCGGCAAAGGCCGAGCTGCTCATGTAAGGGGAGTTGCCGGGGCCGATGCCGCCCAGCGGCAGAATCTGCCACAGCGACTGGCCGCTGGCGGCGAGCCAGTCGACGAAATGGCGTGCCTCAATGCCCAGATCGCCGGAGCCGTGCGGGCCGGGGAGCGAGGTGGGGTGGAGGAGGATGCCGCTGGCACGGGGGAATCGCATGAATTTGTCCTGATTGTTGCTGGCGTTTTGTAGGAGCGGCTTCGGCCGCGAATGACATTCGCGGCTGAAGCCGCTCCTACAGATGAATTTTCGCCCCGCCGGCGGCCAACAGCACCATGCTGTGTGCGGCCAGCGGGAACAGGGTTTCGCCGTGGCCATGCCAGTCGGATTCGCCGCGCGGATGGGCGGTGTCCAGCCACACACGCCATTCGCCCGCAGGCAGCAGGAAGCGGTGGTCGACGGTTTCGGCGTTGATTAGCAGCAGCAGCGGCACTTTGGCGCGGCCAGGCTGGCTGATCAGGCAGCCCAGTATGCGTGCACCGTTGTCACGCCATTCGTGGCTGTGCAGGGCTTCGCCATCGTGGCGCAGCCAGACCAGATCACTGACGCCGCGCCGGTACCAGTGCGTGGCGAAGAGCATGGCCTGATGGCGCAGCGACAGCAGGCGGGCGGTGTAACCGATCAGGTCCTGATCGGCCGCTTCCCAGTCGATCCAGGTGGTCTCGTTGTCCTGGCAGTAGGGATTGTTGTTGCCCTGCTGGCTGTGGCCCAGTTCGTCGCCGGCCGCGAGCATCGGCGTGCCTTGCGAGAAAATGGCGCTGGCCAGCAGCACGCGTTGCATCCTGCTGCGCAGCGCGGTTACGGCGGGATCGGTGCTGGGGCCTTCTTCGCCGCAGTTGTGGCTGAGGTTGTGATTGTGGCCATCGCGATTGTCTTCACCATTGGCTTGATTGCGCCGCACGACATAGCTGAGCAGATCGCGCAGGGTGTAGCCATCGTGGGAGACAACGTAATTGACCGAGGCCAGCGGTTCGCGCCGGTTGGCCTGGAACAGGTCGGAGGAGCCGCACAGGCGCATTGCGAAATCGCCGCGTGTGCACGGGGCACTGAGCCAGAAGGCGCGCAGAGTGTCGCGGAAGCGGTCATTCCATTCGTGCCAGCCGCGTGGGAATCCTCCCAGCTGGTAGCCACCGGGGCCGATGTCCCAAGGCTCGGCGATCATGGTGACATGCGACAGTACGGGATCTTGCGCCACGGCGGCGAAGAAGGCCGCGCGTGGATTGAAACCGCCATCGTCGCGCCCCATGATGGGGGCGAGGTCGAAACGGAAACCGTCGACATGCATGTCGCTGACCCAGTAGCGCAGGCTGTCCAGCACCAGACGCAGGACGTTGGGCTGACGGATGTCGAGCGTGTTGCCGCAACCTGTGTCGTTGATGAAGGTGCGTTTGTTATTGGCGTCCAGGCGGTAGTAGCTGGCGTTGTCCAGCCCGCGAAAGCTGATGCTGGCGCCGGTGGCATCGCCCTCGGCGGTGTGGTTGTAGACTACGTCCAGAAATACTTTGATGCCTTCGGCATGGAGTGCGCGGACCATGCTGCGGAATTCATCACGCACCGACAGGCCTTCGTTGCCTGAAGCAAAGCGCGGGTCGGGTGTGAAGAAATTGATGCTGTTGTAGCCCCAGTAATTCACCAGGCCCATCTGCGTGAGGCGCAACTCGTCCAGGTGGTAATGCACCGGCAGGAGGCTCAGCGCGGTGACGCCCAGACGTTTGAGGTGCGCAATGGAAACCGGGTGGGCGAGGCCGGCATAGGTGCCGCGCAGGGCTTCGGGCAGTGCCGGATTGAGCCTGGAGAAACCCTTGATGTGCAGCTCGTAGATTACCGTGTCGGCGGGGCTCAGCGCCGGGGGCTGGTCATCGCCCCAGTCGAAGCTGTCGGGGGCCGGCACGCGGGCCTTGAGTGCGCGGCTGCCGTTGTCGATGGTACACAGCTGTTCGTGGCTGTCGGGAATGGCGCAGAAGTTTGCATCGCTCCAGTCGAAGCGGCCGACGATTTCGCGTGCATATGGATCAAGAAGAAGCTTGTCCGGATTGAAGTAATGACCCTCTTGAGGCGCCCACGGTCCCTCGCAGCGCAGACCGTAAATCAGGCCGGGTTTGGCGTCGGGCAGATAGCCGTGCCATACGTCAAGCGTGTGGCATGACAGCGGCAGGCGCATCATTTCGTTTTCACCGGCCGCGTCGAACAGGCACAGGAATACTGCGGTCGCGTTGGCGGAGAAAATTGCGAAGTTGACCCCTGCCGCGTCGGCGTGCGCGCCGAGGGGCCAGGGCTTGCCGGGTTCCAGTGCGAGCGGGTTTTCCATCAATGCTTCCTCAGGGCTGCCATTCAAAAATCACCGTGGCCAGTGGTGGCACGTCAATCAGGATCGAATCCAGCCTTTGTTGCCAGGGCACTTCGTGACTGCTGGCAAAGGGTGTGCCGACATTGCTGCCGCCGTAGTGGGCCGAATCGGTGTTGATGCGTTCCACATAGCTGCCGGCGCGCGGCACGCCCAGGCGATAGCCACGATGCACGGTCGGCGTGAAATTGCAGATCACCACGACGGGATGGCTGCCTTCACCGCCATGACGGATAAAGCTGAAGATCGAGTTGTAGGCGTCGCTGTGTTCGATCCATTCGAAGCCGTAACCATCGGCATCGCGCTGGTGCAGGGCTGCGCTGGCACGGTAGAAATGGTTCAGGTCGCGCACCACGCGCTGCACGCCGGCGTGCATGGGATCGTCGGTCAGATGCCAGTCCAGGCTCCGCTCGTGATTCCATTCGGCCTCCTGCCCGAACTCGCAGCCCATGAATAGCAGCTTCTTGCCGGGGTGGCCGAACATGAAGCCGTAGTAGGCGCGCAGGTTGGCGAACTTCTGCCAGCGGTCGCCGGGCATCTTGCCAAGCATCGAGCCCTTGCCATGTACGACTTCGTCATGCGAGATCGGCAGTACGAAGTTTTCGCTGAAGGCATACACCAGCCCGAAGCTCATCTCGTCGTGGTGGTGTTTGCGGTGGATCGGGTCACGCGCCATGTATTGCAGGGTGTCGTGCATCCAGCCCATGTTCCATTTGTAGTGGAAGCCGAGTCCGCCGGCGAAGGTCGGGCGCGATACGGCCGGGTAGGAGGTCGATTCTTCCGCGAGCGTGATGGCCTGCGGGCGTTCGCCGCCGACAACCTCGTTCATGCGCTTGAGGAAGGCGATGGCTTCGAGGTTTTCGCGTCCGCCCTGCGCGTTCGGAATCCACTCGCCTTCCTTGCGCGAGTAGTCACGGTAGAGCATCGAGGCGACGGCATCCACGCGCAGGCCATCGACGTTGTAGCGCTCCAGCCAGTACAGCGCGTTGGCAATCAGGAAGTTGCGTACTTCGGTGCGGCCGAAATTGTAGATCAGGGTGTTCCAGTCCTGATGGAAACCCTCGCGGGGATCGGCGTACTCGTAGAGGTGCGTGCCGTCGAAATTGGCGAGGCCGTGTGCATCGGTCGGGAAGTGCGCGGGCACCCAGTCGAGCAGTACGCCGATGCCTGCGGCATGGCTGCGTTCGATGAAGCGGGTGAAACCGGCGGTATCGCCGAAACGCGCTGTGGGCGAATACAGGCCGATGCTCTGATAGCCCCAGGAGCCATCGAAGGGGTGCTCGCTGATCGGCATCAATTCCAGGTGGGTGAAGCCCATCCATTGCGCGTAGGGCACGAGCTGGTCGGCGAGCTCATCCCAGTTGAGCCAGTCCTGCCCGTGGTTCTTGCGCCGCCATGAAGCCAGATGTACCTCATAGATGCTGATCGGCTGATCAAGTGCGTTGGCACGTTGGCGCTCGGGCGAAGGTGCAACGGTTGGCGGCAGGTGGCTGACCACGCTGGCGGTCGAGGGGCGCAGCTCGGATTGCAGCGCGTAGGGGTCGGCCTTCAGCGGCAGGGTGTGGCCGTTGGCGGCACGGACTTCGTATTTGTAGCAAGCGCCTTCCGGCACGTCGGGCAGGAAGATTTCCCACACGCCGCATTCACGGCGCAGGCGCATCGGGTGGCGGCGATTGTCCCAGCCGTTGAAATCGCCGAGCACGGCGACGCGCGAGGCGTTTGGCGCCCATACCGCGAAGCTGGTGCCGGTGACGCCATCAATCTCGCAGCAGCGCGCGCCGAGGATTTCGTAAGGGCGCAGATGGGTGCCTTCACCGAGCAGCCAGGCATCGGTTTCGCCCAGTACTGGCGGGAAGCGGTAAGGATCCTCAAGGGTGACCACGTTGCCGTCCTGCCAGGTGACGCGCAGGCGGTAGGCAAAGGGCTTCTTGGCGTCGATGAGACCTTCGAAGAATCCGCTCGATTGGCGCTCGACCAGTGCGCCGCGCCGCTTGCGGGCGCGATCCACGACGTCGATGGCAGTGGCGCCGGGAATGAAGGCGCGCAGCCAGAAGCCACCCGCATCCGCAGCGTGCATGCCCAGAATGGAAAACGGATCGCCGTGACGGGCGTCGCAGAATGTCTGGAGTTCGGTGTCGGTCAGCATGCGGCGAGCTTAATCCATTTTCTGCTGCGGGGTTGAGACGTGCCTTGAGGTGCGGGGGCATGCGTGAAAGACTTCGCAGGGCGCCGGTGCTCTTGTAGGGCGGACTTCAGTCCGCCGCCGCGCTTGGCGTGCGACTAAAGTCGCACCTACGAATTCCTCCGTGAGGGCTCTGCCGGTTCAACCTATTCGCAAGCACTACACTGATTTTTAAAATGAAGCGCCTGTAGAGCCGCACCAAGCCTTGCTCTGCAGCACACCTGCCTGAAGAGGTCCGCTGCGAGTGGCTCTTCAGGCAGGTGTTCCTCATGGCGCCACCGGGATGTTCCAGATCTCCTTGGCGTACTGCGCGATGGTGCGATCCGAGGAGAATGAGCCCATGTTGGCCATGTTGATGATGGCCTTGCGTGCCCAGGCTTCCGGCTGTGCATACAAAGCATCGACCCGGGTTTGTGTCTCGATGTAGGAGGCGTAATCGGCCAGCAGCATGTAGTGATCGCCACCCCACAGCAGGGCGTCGACCAGGCCGCGATAGCGTCCCGGCTCGTTGGGCGAGAACTGTCCGCCGGCAATCGCATCGAGTACGGCCTTGAGGCCCGGATTGTTTTCGTAGAGGCGCATCGGCTGGTAGCCGCCCTGCTTCATCGCCTGCACTTCGGGTGTGCGCAGACCAAAGATGAAGATGTTGTCGTCGCCCACATTTTCGCGGATCTCGATATTGGCGCCGTCATCGGTGCCGATGGTCAGCGCGCCGTTGAGGGCCAGCTTCATGTTGCCGGTGCCGGAGGCTTCGGTGCCGGCGGTGGAGATCTGCTCGGACAGATCCGCGCCGGGCATGATCACCTCGGCCACGGAGACGCCGTAGTTGGGGATGAAGACCAGCTTCAGCTTGTCGCCGATACGCGGGTCGTTGTTGATGACGTTGCCCACGTCATGGATCAGGTGAATGATCGACTTGGCGGACATGTAACTGGAGGCGGCCTTGCCGGCAAAGATCGTGACGCGCGGCACCCACTGGGCATCCGGTGAGGCGAGGATGGCCTGATAGCGCCAGATGACATGCAGCACGTTGAGCAACTGGCGCTTGTATTCGTGGATGCGTTTGATCTGCACGTCGAAGAGGCTGTCCGGGCTGACCTTGATGCCTGTGGTTTTTTCGATCAGTGCTGCGAGACGCCTCTTGTTGGCGTGCTTGATCGTCATGAATTCAGCGCGGAACGCGGCATCATCCTGCTTCGCTTCGACCTGTTTGAGCTGGTCCAGATGGTTGCGCCAATCCGGCCCGATGTTTTTGTCGAGTAGCGTCGCCAGCCCCGGGTTGGCTTGCGACAGCCAGCGTCGTGGCGTGATGCCATTGGTCATGTTGGTGAAGCGTTCGGGCCACAGGCTGGCGAAGTCGGCGAACAAGGTCTTGACCAGCAGATCGGAGTGCAGTGCCGATACGCCATTGATCATGTGACTGCCTACCACCGACAGATTGGCCATGCGCACACGGCGCTCGCCGCTTTCGTCGATCAGCGACAGGCGGGCGAGGAAGCCGTTGTCGCCGGGGCGATGTTTGGCGGCCAAGGCCAGGAATTCGGCGTTGATGCGCAGGATGATTTCCAAATGACGTGGCAGCACATGCTGCATCAGTCCGACCGGCCAGGTCTCCAGCGCCTCAGGCATCAGGGTGTGATTGGTGTAGGAGAAGGTCTTCTGGCAGATTTCCCAGGCTTTCGCCCAGGGCATGCTGTGTTCATCGCACAGCACATGCATCAATTCGGCCACGGCAATTGCCGGGTGAGTGTCATTCAGGTGCATGGCGACAAAATCGTGCAGATTGTCGAGCGTGCCATGCTCCACCATGTGGCGCAGCAGGATGTCGCGCACTGAAGCGGCTACGAAGAAATACTCCTGACGCAGGCGCAGTTCGCGCCCGGCCGGGGTGCTGTCGTTCGGGTAGAGCACCCAGGAGATGTTCTCGAATTCGTTCTTGACCTGGGCCGCGCGGCCATAGTCGCCGGTGTTGAAGGCCTGCAGATCGAGGTCGGCCGGGGCGACGGCCTTCCACAGGCGCAAGGTGCTGACTTTTTTAGTACCGTAGCCCGGGACCACCATGTCGTAAGCCTTGGCGACCACTTCGCCGGCATGGCGCCACACGGCGCGGTCCCCGATGTGTTCCACCCAGCCTCCAAAGCGCACCGGGAAGCTGATGTCGGCACGCGGGAATTCCCAAGGCGTGCCGTCGGCCAGCCAGGGATCGGGCAGCTCGGTCTGCGCGCCGCCGACGATCTTCTGCTTGAACATGCCGTATTCGTAACGGATGCCGTAGCCGAAAGAGGGCAGGCCGAGGTTGGCCATGGAATCCAGAAAGCACGCGGCCAGACGGCCCAGACCACCGTTGCCCAGCGCGGCATCCGGCTCCTGATCGACGATCTCCTCCAGCGTGTGGGCGTGATCCGTCATGCCTTGCATTGCCGCATCTGTCAGGCGCAGCGCGCCCAGCGCGTTGGACAGGGTGCGGCCGATCAGGAATTCCATCGACAGGTAATACACGCGCCGCGCCTTGTTGTCGCGGTCGGCGCCCTGGGTCTGCACCCAGCGTTCGGAGAGTTGCTCGCGCGCCACTTGGGCGACGGCTTTCATCAGATCAGTGGAGGTCGCATCCTGACGTGCCACGCCTACGGTCTTCAGGAGTTGTTCGTCGATGGCGGCATTCAGGGCGATGGCCTCAGGGGTCGGTGAATTCACAGGAGCTCCTTGTTTCAGTCTGGCTGGGGTCGATTTCAGTTTTTCTGGTCTTGCACGGGCCGGGAATATTTTCATTCACTTCCCTTATGCGCGCCTTGTTTCAGTGCAGGTAGCGCAATAGACTCTAGCCCATGCAATTTGCGGGCCTTACAGGCACTTGCACGCTGCGAATGATAGCCATGGCCGGATATTGATGCTGGCACATTAAGTGCTGAAGGCACATGTTTTGTTTTTTGAACAATTCACCGAGGATGGAACTCATGGTCTACCCCGATCTGGCTAAGAGCCTGGATCTGCCGAAACGTACCGTTGCCCTGGTGTTGGCCGGCGGACGTGGCAGCCGCCTGAAAAATCTGACGGACCGGCGTGCCAAGCCCGCCGTGTATTTTGGCGGCAAGTTCCGGATCGTTGATTTCGCCCTCTCGAATTGTCTGAACTCCGGTATTCGCCGCATCGGCGTGATTACCCAGTACAAATCGCACAGTCTCTTGCGCCACCTGCAGCGCGGCTGGGCCTTCCTCAAGCCGGAGATGAACGAGTTCATCGATCTGCTGCCCGCGCAGCAGCGCACCGATGATGAACGCTGGTATCAGGGCACGGCCGATGCGGTGTACCAGAATCAGGACATCATCGCGGCCTACGGCGCCGATTACATATTGGTGCTGGCCGGTGATCATATTTACAAGCAGAACTACGCGCTGATGATTGCTGATCACGTCGCCAAGGGGCGTGAATGCACGGTTGGCTGTATCGCCGTGCCACGCAAGGAAGCCAGCGATTTTGGCGTGATGGCGGTCGATGAAAACGACAATATCATCGAATTCATCGAGAAACCGGCCAACCCGCCAGCCATGCCGGGCAACCCCGAGATGTCGCTGGCCAGCATGGGCATCTATGTGTTCAATGCCCGCTATCTGTATCGTGAGCTGGAGCTTGATCTGGCCGATCCGAACTCCAGTCACGACTTTGGCAAGGACATCATTCCGCGTGCGGTGCGCAATGCACAGGCTGCGGCACATCCGTTTGCGCTCAGCTGCGTGCGTAATCGTACGGGCGAGGCACCGTATTGGCGCGATGTGGGTACCGTCGATGCGTACTGGGATGCCAATATCGATCTGACTGCCACCGAGCCGCAACTCAATCTGTACGACACCAGCTGGCCGATCTGGAGCTATCAGGCCCAGCTGCCACCGGCCAAATTTGTGCACAACGAGCCGGGTCGGCGTGGCGCCGCCATCGAATCGGTAGTGTCCGGCGGTTGCATCGTGTCGGGCGAAGTCGTGCGCACCATGCTCTTCAACAATGTGCGCGTGCACTCGCATGCACAGGTGCGCTGGTCGGTGCTGCTGCCGGGCGTGCAGGTCGGGCGGAATGTGCGTCTGAACAAGACAGTCATCGACCGCGACTGTGTCATCCCGGATGGCATGGTCATCGGTGAAGAGCCGGAACTCGATGCCCAGCGCTTTTACCGCACTGAAGGCGGTGTAACGCTGGTAACCCGCGACATGCTGCTCGCGTTGCAGTCATGAAGGTTTTGCACGTAGCGGCGGAAATTTTTCCGCTGGTGAAAACCGGGGGATTGGCGGATGTGCTGGGGGCCTTGCCGCAGGCATTGATCGGGCAGGGCGCCGATGTGCGCCTGCTCTTGCCTGGCTTTCCCGCCATTCTGGATGCCATTCTGGAGCCCAGCTGTGTCTGTGAAATCGGGACTGTGTTCGGTGCTGCGCGGGTGCGCCTGATGCGCGGGCACATGCCTTTCAGTCATGTGCCGGTGTATGTGCTTGATGCGCCGTATTTCTATCGGCGCAGTGGCAGCCCCTATCAAACCCATACCGGCGCCGAATGGCCTGACAACCTGCAGCGCTTCGCCGTGCTCGGTTGGGCGGCTGCGCAACTGGCCGCCGGCACGCTGGATGCGGACTGGATCCCCGATATCCTGCACGCGCATGACTGGCATGCCGCGATGGCTTGCGCCTACGTCGCGCAGCATTTGCCGACGCATGCTGCCACCGTGTTTACGGTGCATAACCTGGCTTATCAGGGCCTGTTTGCGCTGGCCGATTTCCATCTGCTGGGCTTGCCGGGGCGTTACGCCGCGCCGAGCGGGCTGGAGTATCACGGCCAGCTGTCCTTCATGAAGGCCGGCCTGAAGTTTGCCGACTGCATCACCACCGTGAGTGGCAGTTATGCCCGCGAGATTGCTACGCCCGAATTCGGCTGCGGTCTGGAAGGTGTGATTCAGGGCCGTGCCGGGGATGTGTTCGGGGTGCTCAATGGCGTGGATTACGCCGTCTGGAATCCCGAGCGGGACACGGGCATCGCCGCTAATTTCAGCGCGACCGATCTGGCGGGCAAGGCGTTGTGCAAGACCTGTCTCTTATACACATCTGTGCAGGGCAATGGCGATCATGCGCTGGAGGCTGCGTTTGTGGATGCGGCCGACAAGTATCCGGAGCAGGTGGCCGTGCGCACGGTGTATGACGAAGCACTGGCTCACCGCATCATCGCCGGCAGCGACGCGCTCTTCGTGCCCTCGCGTTTTGAACCCTGTGGCCTGACTCAGTTGTATGCCTTGCGTTACGGCAGTTTGCCGGTAGTGCGCAGCGTCGGCGGTCTGGCCGATACCGTCGTCGATGCCAGCGAGGCCCATCTGGCAGCCGACACTGCCACCGGCTTCAGCTTCAGTGAAGCCAGCAGCGCAGCGCTCAGCGCCCGGTTGGATCAGGTGTTTGCCCTCTACGCACAGCCGGCACGCTGGCAGCAGATGCAGCGCCGCGCGATGACTCAGGAGTTCTCCTGGGATGCCGCCGCACGCTCGTATTTGAAGCTTTACGAGGCGCTGCTGACCACGCAGTGAGGTGTGTGAAGAGCCGCGACCGGCAAGCTTCTTCAGCATGCCATGCCTGACAGGGCCGCCCTTGGCGGCTCTTCAGGCGGCTGCTTGCAGCAACGCTAAAACCCGTTTTCCCGATGCGGTGCCACGGCTGCACGAACATTCGGCTCGGTCAGTTCTGGCGCGCAAAGCTCGATAAAGCGGAAAGCATAGCCGCGCAGATAATGGCCACGGCGCACCGCAATCAGTGTGGTATTGCGGGCGAACAGGTGCGAAGCATCGATCAGGCGCAGATCGGTGTCCTTGGCTGGATTGAAGGCGCCCGGGGCGATGATGCCGACGCCCAGCCCCAGTTCGACGTAAGCCTTGATCACGTCGGCATCGAGCGCCGAGATCACGATATCCGGACTCAGATTGGCTTCGGCGAAGGCCTTGTCGATCTTGCTGCGCCCTGTAAAGCCGCTGTGATACGTGATCAGCGGATGCTCAGCCAGCGCGGCCAGCGTCAGTTCCGGCTCATCCAGCAAAGGATGGCCAACCGGCACGAGTACCGCATGATGCCAGTCGTAATAGGGAAAGGTCACCAATTCCGGTTCCGCATCAAGCGACTCGGTGGCGATACCAATGTCGGCGTCACCGGAGAGCAGCTGCTGTACGATTTCCTGCGGGCTGCCTTGATGCAGCGCGAGGTGCACTTTCGGATATTCCTGTTTGAAGCCTGTCACGATTTTGGGCAGGGCGTAACGCGCTTGCGTGTGAGTCGTGACGACCGTCAGCTGGCCCTGATCGCGCTGGGTGAACTGGTCGGCGAGTTTCTTGATGTTGCGTGCGTCCAGCAACATGCGTTCGACAATCACCACCAGTTCCTTGCCCGGCTCGGTCAAGCCGAGCAGACGCTTGCCGCGGCGGATGAAGAGTTCTACGCCCAGCTCGTCCTCCAGATCCTTGATGTGTTTGGACACGCCGGGCTGCGAGGTGAACAGCGCGTTGGCGACTTCGGTCAGGTTGTAGTTCTGCCGTACCGTTTCGCGCACGATGCGTAGTTGCTGGAAGTTCATGATCAGATCCCTGAGGCAATGTAGTGATCGGCGTTGGCTGGCGTCACTTGGGCGGGTGCCGGACTCTCGAATACCTTGAGGCGCGAGGGCACGAGCAGCACGTCGACGCCAGCGCGCAGTTGCAGAGTAATCAGGCGCTCCAGCGTCAGCTCGACTTCATGATGATGCAGAGTACCGTGAATATCTGTGCGTTCAAGCTCCACCCGGGCGGTCAGGCCAAACGCCTGGATGCGGGTGATGCGCGCGCGGATGCCGCTGGATTGTGACAGATCCGTTTCGATATCCAGCTCGTGCGGGCGCGCGAAGGCGATGACCTCGACGCCATCCGGAATGATGCTCTCGGCGTGGCCGAGTGATTGCCCGCCAACCTGAACTTCGCCCGGCGCCGAGCGCCCGTGGAAGAGATTGACCGAGCCCAGAAAGCTATACACAAACGGCGTCTTCGGCGCACTCCAGACTTCTTCCGGCGCGCCGATCTGCTCCACGCTGCCGTGGTTCATCAGCACCACGCGGTCGGCGACTTCCAGCGCCTCTTCCTGATCGTGCGTCACGAAGATGCTGGTGATGTGCAGTTCATCGTGCAGGCGGCGCAGCCAGCGGCGCAGCTCTTTGCGCACCTTGGCATCCAGCGCGCCGAAAGGCTCGTCGAGCAGCAGCACGCGCGGCTCCACCGCCAAAGCACGAGCCAGGGCAATGCGCTGGCGTTGCCCGCCGGAAAGCTGAGACGGGAAACGATCCGCCAACCAGTCCAGTTGAACGAGCTTGAGCAGTTCGGTGACTTTCTTGCGGATGATCGTTTCCGAGGGGCGCTCGTGACGCGGCTTCACGCGCAGGCCAAAGGCGATGTTGTCGAACACCGTCATGTGGCGGAACAGCGCGTAGTGCTGAAATACGAAGCCGACTTCGCGATCCCGGACGTGGGTGCCGGATGCATCGTTGCCTTCGAGGATCACATTGCCGCTGTCAGCCTGTTCCAGCCCGGCGATGATCCGCAGCAAGGTGGTCTTGCCGCAACCGGACGGGCCAAGCAGGGCGACCAGTTCGCCGGTCGGAAAGTCGAGCGTAACGTCGTTCAGGGCAACGAAATTGCCGAACTGTTTGCGGATGTTCTGGACTTGGATGCTCATGACACTTCTTCCTGTTGGCTATCACGCAGGCTTCGAGCAGCCTGCCATTCGATGTAAGTCTTGAGTACCAGCGTCACCAGTGCCAGCAAGGCCAGCAGCGAGGCTACGGCGAAAGCGGCCGCGAACTGGTACTCGTTGTAGAGAATTTCGATCTGCAAGGGCATGGTGTTGGTGACGCCGCGGATATGCCCGGACACCACGCTGACCGCGCCGAATTCACCCATGGCGCGCGCGTTACACAGCACCACGCCATACAGCAGACCCCATTTGATGTTTGGGAGCGTGACGTGCCAGAAGGTTTGCCAGCCACTGGCGCCCAACACGATGGCCGCTTCCTCTTCTTCCTTGCCCTGTGCCTGCATCAGCGGGATCAGCTCGCGGGCAACGAAGGGAAAGGTCACGAAGATGGTCGCCAGCACGATGCCGGGCACCGCAAACAGGATGCGGATGTCGTGCTCTTGTAGCCACGGCCCGAACCAGCCTTGCGCGCCGAACAGCAGCACATAGATCAGGCCCGCCACGACTGGCGATACCGAGAAGGGCAAGTCGATGAAGGTGATCAGCAACTGCTTGCCACGGAACTCGAATTTGGCAATCGCCCAGGCGGCAGAGACCCCGAACACCAGATTCAGCGGCACGGCAATCACGGCTGCGATCAGCGTCAAATATATCGCCGACAGCGCATCCGCTTCCGTGATGGCGGCAAGATAAACGTCCCAACCTTTTTTGAAGGCCTCCACAAACACCGTTGCCAGCGGCAGTAGCAGGAAGGCCGCGAAGAACAGCAGCGAGATGCCCAGCACTGTGTACTTCACCCAAGGATTGTCGCGGGTTGCGGCATTGTCCTCGTAGTGTCGCGGTGCATTCAATGAGGCGAGACGCGCCACATTCAGACTTGCAGTTGCGCCGGCCATTACACCGTCCTCCCGATCCGGCGTGTCGACCACGCCTGCAAACCATTGATGATGAAGAGCAGCACGAAAGACAGCACCAGCATGACTGCCGCAATGCTGGTGGCGCCGGTGTAATCGTATTGCTCCAGTTTGGTGATGATCATCAGCGGCGTGATTTCCGAAACCATTGGGATGTTGCCGGCGATGAAGATCACCGAGCCGTATTCACCGACTGCGCGCGCAAAGGATAGGGCGAAGCCGGTCAGCAGGGCCGGTAGCAGAGCCGGGAAAATCACGAAGCGGAAGGTATCCCAGCGCTGCGCGCCCAAGCTTGCGGCGGCCTCTTCCAGCTCGGTCTCCAGATCTTCCAGCACCGGCTGAACGGTGCGCACCACAAAGGGCAGGCCGATGAAGATCAGCGCCAGCAGTACGCCCCAGGGCGTGAAGGCAATGCGCACGCCGTGCTCGGCAGCGATGCTGCCGACCCAGCCCTTGGGCGCATAGATCGCCGTCAGCGCGATGCCGGCCACTGCTGTGGGCAGCGCGAAAGGCAGGTCAATTAAGGCGTCCACGATCTTGCGACCCGGAAAACGGTAACGCACCAGCGACCAGGTCAGCAGCAGGCCGAACACGCTGTTGATGGCGGCCGCGATCAGCGAGGCGCCGAAGGACAGACGGAAGGACGCCAGCACACGCGGCGACGTCACCGTCAGCCAGAAGTGCTCCCAGCCACCCGTAGCCGTCTTGATGAACACTGCCGACAACGGGATCAGCACCAGCAAGGAGAGATAGAACAAGGTATAGCCCAAGGTCAGCTTGAAGCCGGGCAGGACTCTGAAGGTCTTTTGTGGGGTCGTCATGTGCGGGCTTGCGTTATATGAAATGACCACAGTTTATGGATCTCTATATACGAAACGAACGAATAAAAGCTGCGTTGCTTATTCTAAATATGAGTAAGGGTGGGTTTGGCTATCCGTATTTCGATATGGGAAAGATGTATGAGTAATTGATGACGCCGGATGCAGAATCAGGTCAACGCTTTGCCATCACGTGCCGTTAATCTCCCTATGTGCCAGCTTCTTGGAATGAATTCTTTCAAACCTGCCCAGTTGAGTTTCTCGCTGGAAGGTTTCCTGCGCAGGGGCGGCGAGACCGGCGAGCATGCCGACGGCTGGGGTATTGCCCTGTATGAAGAGCGGCGCTGCCACCTGCTGATCGACGAGCAGCCTTCGGCTCAATCCCTGATGGCGCAATGGATACAGCAATATTCCACGCGCTCGCGCAACATCATCGCGCATATCCGCAAGGCGACACAGGGCGTGGTCAGCGCCACCAACTGCCATCCCTTCATGCGCCAGTTGTGGGGCCGGGAATGGTCGTTTGCACATAATGGCAATCTGGACGTCGCGGCCTTGCCGCGTGCGGAGCACTTTCAGCCGGTCGGGCAGACGGATAGCGAGCTGGCTTTCTGCCTGCTACTGGACGCGCTGGTTCGACGCTTTGGTGAAACGGAACCGGCGCCGGAGGCTTTGCATGAGGTGCTGGCCGAAACCACCCGGCAGATCGCGGCTTCGGGGACGTTCAATTTCGTGCTGTCCAATGGCGAAGTGCTGTTCGCCCATCGCAGTACGGAACTGCATTACGTCCTGCGTGCGCATCCCTTTGGGCGGGCGCTGCTGCTGGATTGCCAGCTGGGCATCGATTTTTCGCGGATCAACCATCCTGACGACCGTATGGTCATCATCGCCACCCAGCCATTGACCGATGAGGCCTGGCTGCCTTTGCCGCAGGGCGAGCTGGTGGCGTTTGCCGGTGGGCGCCGTTCAAGCCCACTTGGTCTGGTGGGGGCTTGAGTCCAGCTTTGCGATTGCGTGATGAAACACATCCGTTCGCAAATCAGCGCGCTTAACAGATTCCGGCGTTTCAATAGCCGCTACATGCGCCCCACTCGACTACGCAAAGCCGCGTGTTGAAGCCTGTCAAAGATAGTCTTCCCGCCGCGGCGCGAAGACTTCGATAGCCACCGAATCCGCCAGTACTTCGGCGCCATGCTCCACGCCGCCGGCAATGCACCACGCATCGCCCGGCTGTAAATCGCGCACCTCTTCGCCAATCGACAAACGCAGGCTGCCGCTGACCAGATAGCCGGTCTGCTCATGCGGGTGCGCATGGCGTGGCAGGGGGAAGCCTTTCTGCAGACGAAATTCCACCATCAGCGTTTTGTCGCCGTGCACCAGCGTTTTGCGTTCGATGCCGGGCAGGGCGGGGATATAGGCGTCTTCACTATGCAAGGCAAACATGCAATCACTCCTGGGTGGCAAGGGTCAGTCGCCATTGTCGTAAACCATGTCTCGGCGTCAAGGACGAATCAATTTCGACCTGCAGCCAGGGCACGCAAGGCCTTTGGCACACGTTTTTTCATGCCCTGCCTGAAGAGCCGCACCTGGTGGCTCTTTGCAGAGTGCCTGCCTGGAGAAGTCCTCTGTGCGCGGCTCTCCGGGCAGGGCATGGTTGTGAGCTGGTGCCATGCGCCAAAGTGCGAACTCTCCGTGTCACATCACCACGCCTCATTCGCCATCTTTTTGCGTCGGGCCAACTCCTTCTGGCTTGGCTCGGTACTCAGGAACGAACCGGGCCGGACATCGCCGTCTGGTACATAGGTACTCATCACAACGCCGCTGGTCGAAACCTGGGAGCGAACGAGGCGAAGTGCCGATGGCTTCGCTGCCGCGCTGAAGAGGCGCTTGCCCTGCCCAAGCAGCACTGGAAAAGTCCACACGTTGTACTCGTCGATCAGTGAGGCTGCCTGCAGCGTTTGGATCAAATTGCCGCTGCCTATGATCTGCAGATCGAGGCCTGCTTGGGCCTTGAGAGCGATGATTGCCGAGATGACATCGCCGTGAAGCAGGCTGAGTTGTTCCAGTGCAGCTCCATCAAGCTGCGCGAAGCAACATGCTTTTTCGCCGCATTGAGCGTTTTCGCAATCGGATGGTCCTCCGGCTGATAAGGCCGGTAGGCTTCGAATATCTGATAGGTCCTGCGCCCGAGCACCAGTTCGCGATCCTTGCCGTCGAAACCGGCTGCCGAGATGTTCATGCTTTCGTCCCCGTAGCCGGCCATCCAGCCGCCAAAGGCAAAACCGCCAGTGGGGTCTTCTTCCGGACCGCCAGGTGCTTGCATGATCCCATCAAGCGACACAAACGTGGATGCGATGAGCTTTCTCATGGAAACACTCCTGTCTTGAGGCGGGTCCGGCTCATGCAGGCTAGCCGGCAGCCGTTATTTCCGCGAGAACTTGTTCGCTAGCTGAGTAAGCTTTTCCATCCGTTCCACTTCAGCGCGGGCGGCTCGTTCAGCTTTGTCTTTTTCGGCTTGCACGGCCTTGTTCTCTTCTGCGCGTTTCTTGAAGCGATCAAACAGCTCCTTGCTGGCCAGGGCGCGCTGTTCTTCGCTCACTTCACCTGCCGGCGAATCGTCCAGATTGAAGCGCTGGGTCGCGATCTGCAGGTTTTTCAGATAGCGCACGGAACGGGTGTGCATCCCGAGTGCGGCACGCAGTTGCTTGCGATTTATTTCGGGGCGGGTTTCCAGCAGTTGCTTGTCGATGCCGATAGCCAGCGGCAGACTTTTTCCGAGGACTTCGTATTCCTGCTGCAGCTGTTTCAGCAAATCCTTTGCAGAAGGCTGGGGTGCTTCGGTGCTGGCGACTTCGGTCATGTTGTGCGTTTTGAGAGTGTTGTTCAGGGGCACAGTTTAACCAAAAGGGCTGCTGGAACTGCTGTTCGGCAGCCATTTATAGATCCTGTCCGATGAAATCTGAACTTTGACGCACAAGCCCATGAACGTAGCCCGGCATGCAGCCCTTCGACATGCTCAGGATAAACCGGGCTTCGCCCGACGGAATCCGGGGCTTCTTGCCCGCCGCTCAGACCTGATGCACCACGCGCCTCGCGGTTGCGGCTGTGGGAGCGACGTCCTCGTCGCGAAAGGCTTCACGACGAGGACGTCACTCCCACATAAACCCGCCCACTACCCAGACAGGTCCCGGATTGTGCTTTGCTGCAGACAGGCTGCGTACCCCGATTTTCATTGGGCCGGATCAACAGGCTGCTTGTTCCGTGGGGCTTAGCGCGGCCCGATCTGGTCAAACACGCCACCGTCGGCAAAGTGAATCTTCTGGGTTTTCTGCCAGCCACCGAAGACTTCATCGATAGTGAAGAGTTTTACCGGAGCGAACTGCTTGACATATTTGGCAGCAATCTTCGGGTCTGTCGGGCGGTAGAAATTCTTGCCGGCAATGTCCTGACCTTCCGGTGAATACAGGTATTGCAGGTAGGCCTCAGCCACCTTGCGGGTGCCTTTCTTGTCGACCACCTTGTCTACGATGGAAACCGGCGGCTCGGCCAGGATGGATACGGAAGGCGTCACGATCTCGAACTTGTCTGCCCCCAGTTCCTTGACGGCCAGATAGGCTTCGTTCTCCCAGGCAATCAGCACGTCACCAATGCCCCGTTCAGTGAAGGTCGTAGTCGATCCGCGCGCACCGGAATCCAGCACCTTCACATTGCTGAAAATCTGCTTCACGAACGACTTGGCCGAGGCCTCATCGCCACCATTGTGTTTGATGGCATAGGCCCAGGCAGCAAGGTAGTTCCAGCGTGCACCACCTGAAGTTTTCGGGTTGGGCGTGATGACTTCAATACCGGAACGGGCCAGATCCGCCCAGTCCTTGATTTTCTTCGGATTGCCCTTGCGCACCAGAAACACAATGGTCGAGGTGTAGGGCGAGGCATTGTGCGGCAGACGTTTTTGCCAATCCGGTGCGATAGATTTGGCTTTTTCGGAAATGGCATCAATATCGTAGGCCAGGGCCAGGGTCACCACATCCGCTTCCAGTCCATCAATCACGGTCCGAGCCTGACCTCCCGAGCCACCGTGAGAGGCCTTGATGGAAACGGTTTCTCCGGTCTTGGCTTTCCAATATTTGGCAAAAGCCGCGTTGTAGCTTTGATACAGCTCACGCGTGGGGTCGTAGGAAACATTCAGCAGGGTGACGTCAGCCAGCGCCTGGCTGGCGGAGAGCAGACCGAGCAGGGCGGCTGCGATCAATCTATTGCGTGGGGAGAGCTTCATTGGAGCGTCCTTTCGTTATTGGAGTGAAGCGACAGGGACACTTTATGGGCGGCGGCTTATCAGGCGAACGAATAAAAACCGAATTGCTAATAACAAAAATGCCAGCCTGTATGAGGAAGCCCGTTGGGTGAGGCTGCCCGGGCATGCTCGAAGCGGGGTTTTTGCCTACCTAAGGGTAATTTGCCGCGGGTTTTGTACTGGTCGGGGCGGGCGCTGCTATCTTGAAAAATTCGGGTATTCCGGGGTTTGCGATGTCGGGTTCGTTGCGAGCTGTTTGGCGTGGTCTGCTGTGCTGCGGCATGGCGGGTTTTGCGCTGGGCGCTGCGGCGGCCGACAAGCTGGTGTTCTGTGCGGAAGATCGGGATATCCGGCCGTGGATTACGCGTGACGGCAGGGGTCTGAATTTTGAGTTGCTCAATCGTGTGGCGCGGCAAGCGGGCTTGCGTTTCGAGTATCGCCAGACTTCCTGGAAACGCTGTCTCGAAGATTTGAAACAGAACAGCGTGGATGGTGCTTTTGGTGCCAGCTTCAAGGCCGAGCGGCTGGAGTTCGGCGCCTATCCCGGCGGCGAGCGGGCAGACCCGCGCAAGCGCCTGAACATGGATCGTTATGTGCTGGTGCGACCCAAAGGCGCGCGGGTTGACTGGGATGGCAAGCGTTTGAGCGGTTTGAAAGGCCCGGTCGGGGTGCAGCTGGGCTATTCCATTGCCGATCATTTACGCAGCATGGGCGTGGCGGTGGATGAGGGCTCGCCCGGTGCGGCCGAGTTGCTGCGCAAGTTGCTGGCCGGACACGTGGAGGCCGTCGCGATGCTGGACGGCGAGGCGCGCAGCCTGCTGGCCGAAGATCTTCGTTATGCCGCACTGCTGGAAATCGTGGCGCAGCCTTTGGTCGAAAAGCCGTATTATCTGCTGCTCTCGCACCGTTTCCTGGCGGCGCGCCCGGAGCTGGCCGAGGCGATCTGGCAAGGTATCGAGCAGGTGCGCGAATCGCGCGACTATCAAGCGCTGGAGAAGCAGTAAACGATGCGGGCCGACCGAGCACCGCACGACTTCACGTACAGTGAGGAGACACGATGCGGTTGAATTTGTTTGATCGATGGCAGGCGAGCTTCCGCTTCCGCCTGGTGGTGGCGACAATTGTCGCGATTACCGTGATGGTGGGGCTGTATTCCACGGTGCAATACGTGCGCCACGTGCACACGGCCGAGGCCGCCCAGAAGGCGCGCGCAGAAGGCTTGGCCAGTCTGATGGCCGAATCTCTGGCCCAGCCCATGTTCGATTTCAATACCGTGGCGGTGCAACTGGCAGTCAAGGCCTTGGGCTCGCACACGGATATCCGCTGGGTGCGGGTGACTGACAACAATGGCGATGTGGTGGTGGATACCGGCAACGAGGTGCAGGCCAGTGAGTTGCTGCTGACCCTGCGCCGGCCGATTACCTACCGCGATGGCCCGCGTCTGCTGGAAGTCGGAAATATCCAGATGGCGTTCTCACGCAAAACCCTGGATGCTGAAATTTTCAAGGCTTCGATCGAGATCTTGCTGGGTGGTTTCTTTGTGGCCATTGGTACCGTGCTGGCAGCGTTATGGGCTTTCCGTTCGCTGACCCAGCCCTTGGGGGCGGTTGCGCGGGGTCTTGATCAACTGGCGGCCGGCCAGACCAATATTGTTTTGCCTTCGGCGCAGCGTGACGATGAGTTCGGGCGCATGCATACCGCGATGGCGCGCTTCCGCGATGCGCTGCTGGAGCGCAAGCGTGCCGAGACCGCGATTCGCGACAACGAACAGCGTTTCCGTGATTTTTCACAGAGCTCGGCCGACTGGTTCTGGGAGCTGGATGCGCGCCTGCGCTTCAGCTACTTCTCCGACAATTTCGCCCTCATCCTGGGCGTCGATCCTTCCAGTCTGCTGGGCAAGACGCGGATTCACCTTGCCGATTTTGCGGTGCTCAACCAACCCTCGGTGCGCGCCGAACTGCTCGGCCGGCTGGCATGTCGCGAGGCCTTTCGCAATGTTGAATACCATGCCCGCAAGGCCAACGGAGAGCTGCTGTGGATCTCGGTAAGCGGCGTGCCGCATTACGCGCCGGACGGCGCATTCCGCGGCTATCGCGGGGTGGGGCAGGACATCACCGCGCGTCGCAACGCCGAGGAAGTGGCGCGCAAATTATCGCTGGCGGTGGAGCAGAGCCCGAATAACGTCATCATCACCAATGCGGCGGTCGAGATCGAATATGTGAACGAGGCCTTCACGCGGATCACTGGCTACACGCTGGATGAGGTGCGCGGGCGCAACCCGCGCTTTCTGCACTCTGGTCAGACGCCACCGGAAACCTTTGTCGCCATGTGGCAGGCCCTGAGCGCCGGTCTGCCCTGGCAGGGGGAGCTGATCAACCGCACCAAGGATGGCGTGGCTTACGTCGAGCAAGGCTTCTTCGCACCCTTGCGTCAGCCAGATGGCACGATCAGCCATTACCTGGCGATCAAGGAGGACATTACCGACAAGAAGCTGGCCGAACTCGAACTGGACGGCTATCGCCAGCATCTGGAGCAGATGGTGAATGAGCGCACGACGGAACTGGCCGAAGCCAAGGAGGCGGCCGAAGCCGCCAGCCGCGCCAAGGGTTCCTTCGTCGCCAACATGAGTCACGAAATTCGCACGCCGCTGAATGCTGTGCTGGGTCTGGCGCGCATCATCATGCGCGAGAACGATGGCCGCAAATCCGGACGCACGGCCGGACAGATCCTTGAGGCCGGCGAGCATCTGCTCTGTGTGATCAACGACATTCTGGATTTTTCGCGGATCGAGGCGGGCAAGCTGCTGATTGAGCTGCGTCCCTTCCGTCTGGCTGTTTGTATCGAAGAGGCGATCAAACTGGTGGCCGAGCGGGCGCGCGCCAAGGACCTGCATTTATTTACCGAGCATGGCACAGGCATGCCGGAATGGGTGGAGGGCGACCGTCTGCGTATCGAGCAGATCCTGATCAATCTGCTCTCGAATGCCGTCAAATTTACCGATAGCGGCCGCGTGGTCCTGTCCTTGTCACGCAGCGGGGAGCAGATCCAGTTCAAGGTGGCTGATTCGGGCATCGGCATGAGTGTCGAGCAGGTGCAGCGCCTGTTCCAGCCTTTCGAGCAGGCCGATGCCTCGACCACGCGCAAATACGGTGGATCGGGCCTGGGCCTGATCATCAGCCGCAATCTGGCCCGTCAGATGGGCGGCGATATCACGGTCGACAGTGGGGTGGGGCGCGGCAGTGTGTTCACGCTGAGCCTGCCCCTGCGCGAAGCAGTTGCCGAGGGTAGTGCTGCGGTGGCGCAAAGTGGCACGCAGCGCCTTGCCGGCCTGCGCATTCTCGCGGTGGAGGATATGGAGCTGAACCGCATCGTGCTTGATGACATGCTCGAAAACGAAGGCGCTACCGTTCTATTTACGCAGCATGGCCAGCAAGCCCTGAGCCTGCTGGAAAAACAGGGCGCCGATGCGTTCGATATCGTGCTGACGGATATCCAGATGCCGGTGATGGATGGTTACGAGCTGGCTCAGCGCATCCGCGTGTTGCAGCCCGCCCTGCCGGTGATCGGCCTGACCGCCCACGCCATGCCCGAGGAGCGGCAGCGTTGCCTGAGCTCCGGCATGGTGGCGCACGTCAGCAAACCGATTGATTGCAGTGCCCTGGTGGCGAGCATTCTTGAGCATGTGGCGCGTGCGCCGGCACTGCCTGCCAGCATGTTGTTGTCTGATCCTGTGCTGCCCTCGCGCAGTGGCCTGATCGACTGGACCGCGCTGTCGGATCGTTATCGTGGACGCGGCGAGTTTGCCGAAAAGTTACTCGCCATTCTCGTACGCACGCACGCCGAAACACCGCTCAAGCTGCGCAATGCCGCGCGTGCCTACGACATCGAAACCATCAAGAGTCTGGCGCATACCCTGCAAGGCATCGCCGGCAATGTCGAGGCCGTCGCCTTGCATGCGCTGGCGATTCAGGCCGAGCAGAGTATTCGCGAAGGTCGCGACGACAGCCTGGCGCTGGCCGAGCAACTGGCAGCAAGCATGGATGAATTGCTCGATATGCTGAAGAGCCGCTCCTGACGCGCTTGTGCACATAGCCTTGCTGAAGAGGCGCACTGCTGTTGCCTGTGCGTTGGGGTGCGCTGGAGAGGCCCATTGGATGGGGGGCTACAGCTGTCCTTTCAGCCGCTCTTGAAGTGTCGTCGCCTCCGCGCGCAAGGCTGCCACAAAGTGATCCGCCAGCGGCGTTGAGGGCCGGTATTCGGGCCGGACCATGCTGACCCGGAACGGAATCGACACCGTAAAGCGCCGCAGCGCCAGTCCGCGTTCGGCGTAATCCAGAGCGGTGAGCGGATTCACGATTGCTAGCCCTAATCCCTCGCGCACCAGACTGCACACCGAGGCGGCGCTCTGGGTTTCGAGCTGCATGCGGCGCGCTACGCCACGCTCACGAAATACTGCATCAAGCTGAATGCGGTAGGGGTCGCCGGGGGCGAGGCTGATGAAGGGCTGATTCGCGAAATCGGCGGGGCGCAGTGCCGGTTTGGCGAGCAGTGCGTGACCCGTCGGCAGTACGCAAACCTCGTCGGCTTCCAGCAGCACTTCCAGTGCCGTGCCGGGCGGGGCGCTGGCGTGTTCGGTGAGGCCCAGATCAAAACGCTGTGCGCTGAGCCACTCCTCCAGCACGGGGGATTCCTGTGGCGTTATCGTTACGCTCACCTGCGGATGTTGTGCAAAGAAGCGCTTGCAGACAGCTGGCAGCAGCGCCTGTGCGAAGGCCGGCACGCACACCAGCGCGAGCTGCCCGCCGCGTGCTTCGCGTAAATCGGCCGCAGTGGCGAGGATGCGTTCCAGCCCTTGGTAGGACCGTTGCACCTCTTCATACAAAGCCAGCGCGCGCGCCGTGGGCTTGAGCCGGCCGCGCTGGCGGTCGAACAACGCATAGCCCAGCAGCTGTTCAAGGCGCGCCAGATCGCGGCTCACCGTGGGTTGTGAGGTGAATAGCAGACCGGCGGCGCCGGTGACGCTGCCCGCGCGCATCACGGCGCGGAAGACCTCGATGTGGCGGTGTTCGATTTCCATATCAGAAGTGAATTGATTGTGTGAATAAAAGCATTGTACTGAATTGATGGTGGCTGGCATGCTTCGTTCCTACGCAAACCTCGCCCGGAACACTTTTATGCAAAAGCCCCTAGATCACCGCCGCCTGCGCGCCCTTGCCGCCGAATTCGGCACGCCCCTGTGGCTTTACGACGCCGCCGTGATCCGCGAACGGATTGCCGCGCTGAAGGCCTTCGATCACATCCGTTTCGCCCAGAAGGCCTGCTCGAACATCCACATCCTGCGCCTGATGCGCGAGCAAGGCGTGGTGGTGGACGCGGTGTCGCCGGGCGAGATTGCGCGCGCGCTGGCGGCGGGCTTCAGTTCAAAGGGTGGTAAGAGCGAGATCGTGTTCACCGCCGATCTGGCCACCGAAGACACGCTGGCACTGGTCGTGGCGGAAGAGATTCCGATGAACGCCGGCTCGATTGACATGCTGCGTCAGCTGGGCGAGAAGTCGCCGGGTCATCGCGTCTGGTTGCGCATCAATCCGGGTTTCGGTCACGGCCACAGCAACAAGACCAACACCGGCGGCGAGCACAGCAAGCACGGCATCTGGCATGCCGATCTGCCTGCCGCGCTGGTGGTGATTGCGCAATTTGGTTTGAAACTTGTCGGCCTGCACATGCACATTGGCTCGGGCGTGGACTACAGCCACCTGCAGCAGGTCTGTGGCGCGATGGTCGATCTGGTCAAGGCGGCCGGGCAGGACATCGACGCCATCTCGGCCGGCGGCGGCTTGTCGATTCCCTACCGCGACACCGATGCACTGATCGACACGGCGCATTACTTCGGCCTGTGGGACGCCGCGCGTAAGGAAGTCGAGGCGCATCTGGGCCATCCGGTGAAGCTGGAGATCGAGCCGGGGCGTTATCTGGTCGCCGAATCCGGTCTGCTGCTGTCCGAGGTGCGCGCCACCAAGGACGTGGGCAAGAACCACTTCGTGCTGGTCGATGCGGGTTTTAGTGATCTGATGCGGCCTTCGATGTATGGCAGCTTCCACGCCATCAGCATCGTGCCTGCGGCGGATGAAGATCTGAGCCAGCGCCCGCTGCGCGACAGCGTGGTGGCCGGCCCGCTGTGTGAATCCGGCGACGTATTTACCCAGACCGACGGCGGCGTGGTCACCCCGCGCAGCCTGCCCGCCGCGCAGATCGGAGACTTGCTGGTGCTGCACGATACCGGCGCTTATGGCGCGAGCATGTCATCGAACTACAACAGCCGTCCGCTGATTGCCGAGGTGCTGCTGGATGGCGAGGGTGGCAACAACGCGCGCCTGATCCGCCGGCGTCAGACGATTGAAGAGTTGTTGGCGTTGGAGGCCTGAGCCGCAGCCTGCGGCTGAGGTCTGAGCAATGAGGATTGAGAGGGCTTTGTAGGAGCGGCTTTAGCCGCGAATGCGCGCGTGATTCGCGGCTAAAGCCGCTCCTACGGAAAACGGATCGCGCCATTTGGAAAAACTCTCAGCCTTTGATCTGAAAATCGCTCTACCCCAAGAGCCGCGCCTGACAAGCCTCTTCAGGCATGCATGCTGCAGAGCAAGGCGGTATACGGCTCTACAGGCAGCGCCAAAATACAAAAAGCCCGGTTCTCGAACCGGGCTTTTTGCTGTGTGGCGGGGCTTACAGGCTGCAGAAGGTCAGCTCGAAGGGAATGTCGGTTTCCGCCAGACGCGCACGCGCGGTGAGATCCGGGGTCACGAAGCGGATGTTGAAAGCGTATTTGTTGGCGCTGATCTCCGGCAGTACGCCGGCTTCGCGTTCAAGGCGTACGCGCACCAGCTGGGCGTGGCGGCCAGTCATCATGATCTGGTAGCCGCCGCGTTTGGCGACTTGATTCTCGACGCGGCCGCTGTCACGCAGCAGGCGCAGGATGATGGTCAGGCCATCACGAATCGGCAGCATCGGCGCGAGCCAGCCGTGGATGTCGTGCTGACGTTTGTCGGCATCGCGGTTGAGCCAGTAGTGATAGGACGGCAGATCGAATTCGCATACGCCGCCAGGGATGCCGGCGCGCGAGCGGATTGCCATCAGCCATTCGGATTCACGCAGATACTGACCAACGCGTCCGGCCATAGTCAGCAGCGCGCTGCTGGCGTGTTCGATTTCGTAGAGTGCGCCGGACAGGGCTTCTTCAGAGATTTGTGGATTGTCGCGGAAGGCCAGCAGGATCTGACGCTGGCGTTCAAGTTCCTGAACCAGATCGACCTTCAGGTCGGCACGGCCGGCAACATCAAGGATTTCGAAGAGGGCGAGCAGCGCTGCGTGGTGTTCGTAGGCGCCGTCAGAGAGCGAGAAATGCTGCACCTTGTCGAACAGGTCTTCCAGGCGCAGCAATGTGCGGATGCGTTCGCTCAGAGGATATTCGTAGGTAATCACCGCAATTCGCTGTTCTTGTCTGGATGTTGTGCGCATTCGGGCCAAAGTGCTGGCGCATCATAACATCAAGATTTGACAAATGGCTTTGCAGATTCAAGGAGATAGTGCTGGTGCAGAGCATCAATCCGGGCTTGCAGTGCAGCATGTTCTCCGGAGTTGTCGATGACCTCGGTGGCCGCGGCCAGGCGTGCTTCCCGGCTGGTCTGGGCGGCCATGATGCGGCGCGCCTCCGCTTCACTCAAGGCGCTGCGGGCCATGAGGCGCTGGAGCTGGATTTCCGGCGGGCAATCGACGACCAGAATTCGGTCGCAGCGCGCGCGATAAGCCGCAGATTCGATCAGCAGCGGCACCATCAGCAGTGCGTAGGGCGAGCTGGCCCGCGCCAGTTGCGTCGCGCATTCGGTGCGGATCATGGGATGCAGAATCGCTTCAAGGCGGCTGCGGGCGCTGCTGTCGGTGAACACCAGTTGGCGCATTGCGGCGCGATCCATTGCGCCATCGGCTTGCTGCATTGTTTGACCGAACTCGGCGGTGATGGCCGGCATGGCCGCACCACCCGGAGCGGTGAGTTGGTGGGCGATTTCGTCTGCATCGACGACGCAGACGCCGTGCGCCGCAAAGCCCTGGGCGACGGTGCTTTTGCCGCTACCGATGCCGCCCGTCAGGCCGACGATGAAATTACGGTGTGTTGCTGCAGACATCGCGCTGCGCATCGGCGTGCGTTGTCAGGAAGTCCGTGATCAGCGGTTCCAGAAATTCATTGCGGCCACTGATTTCGGCGCGGGCGTTGTTGTTGGTGTTGTCGCGCACCGTGATGCGGGCGGATTTGATGTTCTTCTTCTTGAGTTGTTCGATCAGGCGATTGGCGGCTTCTTCGCTGCGGAACAGGCCCAGCGAGATGGCAAACTGGGTAGGGCCGCTGTCGCGCACGATGATGTAATCCTCGATGCCCGCCTTGGCGAGAATTTCACCGCGCTTGGTGGCGCCATCCTTGCCGCCGTTGGGCGGGATATTCACCCAATAGGAGGTGGGCGTGACGCCGATCAGACGCACCGCCAGTCCGTCGCCCTGGCGGGCGGCTTGTTCGGAAATTTGCTGGGTGGCTTCCAGGTTGAGATTGCGCAGCGCGATGCAGCTGATCGTGTTCGGGCTTTGTGCGGGAGGGATACCCGCGCTGGTGGATACTGCCGTGGGCGCGGTCGCAATGATCTGGATGTTTTCAGGGGTGAGCTGGCGGGTGAGGCGATCTGCCTCGCCGGTCGGCGCCCAAGGCAACTGAAAGCCCAACAGGGGCAGGGCTGATAGCGTTGCCAGCATGATGTTGGCAGCGAGCAGCAAATAGAAAAATGGGCGCAGGGTCTTCATAAGTCCGTGATTATCGCGTGCTGCCGGGTGGCTACCAAGCCTTCTTGTCAGGAACTCTCGCCGGTTGTTGCGTTTTTGCCGGATTCTGTCGCGATGGCGAGCAGGCCATCCATGATCAGCCAGGGCTGCAAACGGGCGCGCGCGCCCAGATGCGGCGCTAGCGCTTCGGCATGGCCACCGGCCAGCAGGATCGGCGCGTTAGCCGGCAGCAGGGCTACCATGCGTTCGATGGCACCGAGCTGTGCGTGCAGACAGCCGGTACGAATCGCGGCATGGGTCTCGGTGGGCGGCGTCAACAGGGCTTCTACGGGTAGGCAGCCCTGAGCACGAGGCAGGGCAGCGGTCTTCGAGGAGAGGGCCTCAAGCATCAGATCCAGCCCCGGCAGGATGCAGCCTCCGGCGAAGATGCCCGGCTGGCGCACGATGTCCACGGTGGTGGCGGTGCCGGCACACACCACGAGGCAGTCCGCGCGAAGCTGCTGCCAGGCGCCGATGGCGGCCGCCCAACGATCCGGGCCGAGCTGAGCGGGCTGGGCGTAGTCGCAGCGCAGGCCGCAGCGCGTTGCGCTGGCCTGCAGCCATTCGACGGGCGCGGAAAAGCCGGCCAGCGCCTGCTGCAGGCGTTCCGCCATGGCGGGCCCGGCGACATTCGCAATGAGGATGCGTTGCGGCCGGAAGCCGGCCGGCAGGCTGGCGAGTAGTTGCGTCACATCGTCCAGCGCGCTGCGCAGCAGCCAGTGGCTGCCGTCATGGCAGGCGATCTTGACGCGGGAATTGCCGGCATCGATGAGCAGGAACATGTCAGCGACTCATCGGGGCGAGGCTGACGTCGCCGCCCGTAATCAGCAGATGGGCGCCGTAGGCCGTGTGCAGGATCAGCGCACCGTCGGCCGCGACATCACCGCAGTTGCCCAGATGTTCGCCGCTTTCCGAACTGACCCGCACCGGCAGGCCGAGCAGGGCATTGCGTGCGCACCAGGCGGCGCGCAGAGCCGTGAAGCCTTCACTGCCGAAGCGATCGAGCACGCTGGCCAACTCGCGCAGCACGGCGCCCAGCACCACTTCGCGTGGCAGGAGGAGGTCTTCGTCACTCAGGGCGGCGCTGGCGTGGCCCAGCTGGGTTTCAAGTTCCGCATCGTGGCGCAGGTTCAGCCCGATGCCGATGATCAGGCCGAGTCCGTTGCTGTCGAAGGCGACTTCGATCAGCACGCCGCCAAGTTTTTGCCCCAGCAACCAGATGTCATTGGGCCACTTGAGGCCGACACCGCGCGCGCCGAGGCTTTCCAGCGCCTGTGCCACGGCTAGCCCGACGGCGAGGCTGAGGCCCGCGCTACGCACCGCTGGTGGCAGGCGCCAGAGCAAGGAAAAAGTCAGGCTGTTGTCCGGCGAGGACAGCCAGCTGCGGCCACGCCGCCCGCGCCCGGCGGTCTGCACGTCGGCCACCAGCACCGATCCGGAGGCCGCGCCCTTGGCCGCGCGTTCCTGCAGCACCGTGTTGGTGGAGCTGCACTCAGCCAGCCAGTCCACATCGAAGCGCGCCCGTGCTGTGCCCAGCTGGCTGAGCAGCAGCGCGTAATCGAAGGCGGGGCGTGCAAGCATGGGCATGACGATAAATTGTTGGGGTGCGGGAGAGCGGAAGTCTAGCAGTCAGAGCCCGGTCGCGGCTGGATCAGAGTTGAGCTCAGGACTGAGGCATGGCAATCCGGCAGTGCTCCGGCACGGCGTCATCCGGCCCGCCGATGCAGGTCCAGCTGATGCGGCCTTCGCTCAGGGCGGGGATCAGCAGGAGGGTTTGCCCCGCATGCCCGCCCTTGATGATGATCATGCCGCTGTCTTCGATGCGGAGCAGATCCGGCACGCTCGATTCCAGCTGGGGCGTGTCGATGCCAATGCCTGCGCCGCTCAGCGTTCCGGCTTTCAAGGCGCGTGCGGCGATGAGCTGCTGGGTGTCCTGCATTTGGGCCAGCCAGCCGCCGGATTCGGCACGGGCGCGGTAATCGGCAAAGAAAGGGACGGTCAGGGAGGCGATCGCGACAATGGCGATCGCGCCCAGGCAATCCAGGATGAAACTTTTCATGAGGAGGTGAGGCGCTGCGTGACGGAGCTCAGGCTAGATTGCGACTGAGCCCCTGGTCTTATTTTGGATAGCCTGCCGTGTCGAGTGCCGTGCCCCAGGCGCCAGGTTCAAAGCCTTCAATGAATTTGCGGCCGACGGTGACGGAGGGCAGGAAAATCTCTTTCTTGCCGCTCAGTTGCTTGAGGGCATCACCGTCTTCAGCGGTCTTGAGGATTTTCTCGCTGAACGGCGCCTTGCGTTTCTGCAGCCACTGGCGGGCGGTGGCGCAATGCTCCTTGCAGCTCTCATCGACATACAGGGTGATCGGGAAGCGCTCGGCGGCCTGCTTGGTTTCGAAGGGCAGCTTGTCCTGTTCAATCTTGCTGTCGTAGAGGCGGCGCGCTTGCGCGTCAGCTTCTGGCGGTGGCAAATCGGAGTAATTGGCTTTGCCGTTCTTGTCGGTCCAGCGGTAGACCTCGGCACCGGCGCTCAGGGATGCGAGCAGGGTGACGAGGCTCAGTGCGATGCAGGCTATTTTCATCGAATCAATTCTCCAGATCCAAAAATCAGGCGCTCATGCCCAAGTGGCGCAACAGCGCATCCGGCTGCGGTTCGCGGCCCCGGAAGGCTTTGAACGAAGCCAGTGCCGGGCGCGAACCGCCTACCGACAGAATCTCGGCCAGGTAACGCGCGCCGGTCACCGGATCGAGCACGCTGCCACCGGCCGGGCGGGCTTCCTCGAAGGCGGCGAAAGCGTCTGCCGACAAGACTTCGGCCCACTTGTAACTGTAGTAACCAGCGCAGTAGCCGCCGGCAAAAATATGGCTGAAGCTGTTGGCGAAACGATTCCAGGCGGGCGGGAAATTGACTGCCACTTCACGCCGCACTTCATCCAGCAAGGGTTGCACACCGACGGCCGGATCAAGTTGCCAGTCATGGTGCAGGCGCAGGTCGAAGAGTGCAAATTCAAGCTGCCGGACGGTCTGCATGCCGCTCTGGAAGTTCTTGGCGGCGATCATCTTGTCGAAAAGTGCGCGTGGCAGCGGCTCGCCCGTGTCCACATGGCCGCTCATGTCGCGCACCACATCCCATTCCCAGCAGAAATTCTCCATGAACTGGCTCGGCAGCTCGACCGCATCCCATTCCACGCCGGAGATGCCCGATACCCACAGGTCTTCGACCTGAGTGAGCAGGTGATGCAGACCATGACCGGTCTCGTGGAACAGGGTCTGCACGTCGTCGTGGCTGAACGTCGCCGGTTTGCCATCCACCGGGCCGGGGAAGTTGCACACCAGATAGGCCAGCGGCGTCTGGATGCCGTCGGCGGTGCGGCGGCGGCTGATCGCGCTGTTCATCCAGGCGCCGCCGCGTTTGGTATCGCGCGCATGCAGATCGAAGTAGAACTGGCCGATGAGTTGGCCATCGCGTTCGATGCGGAAGAAGCGCACGTCCTCATGCCACACCGGCGCCTGATCTTCGCGGATGCTCACGCCGAAGAGCTTCTCGACCACGCTGAAGAGTCCGGCAATCACGCGCGGCTCCGGGAAATACTGCTTCACTTCCTGATCGGAGTAGCTGTAGCGCGCCTGACGCAGTTTTTCCGAGGCCCAGGTAATGTCCCAGGCCTGCAGATCGGCGAGCTTCAGTTCGCTGGCGGCGAATTCGCGCAGCTCGCGCATGTCGCGTTCGGCGAAGGGTTTGGCCTTGACCGCCAGATCGCGCAGGAAGCCCAGTACCTGCGCGGGTGATTCGGCCATCTTGGGTTGCAGCGAGACCTCGGCGAAGTTGGCGAAGCCGAGCATCCGGGCCTGCTCCGTGCGCAGGGCGATGATGCGGGCGATCAGCGGTGCGTTGTCCCATTCCGGATGATCTGCTTCGGCCGAAAATTCCGAAGCGCGGGTAGCGGAGGCGCGATACATGCGACTGCGCAGCTCGCGGTCTTCGGCGTACTGCATGATCGGGAAATAGGACGGCATGTGCAGCGTGAAGATCCAGCCCGGCTTGCCGGCGCGTTCCGCCGCAGCCCGGGCGGCACTTTTGACATCCTCGGGAAGGGCCGCCAGGCGGGCTTCTTCAAGCACCTGTTCGGTGTAGGCGTTGGTCGCATCGAGGACGTTTTCCGAGAATTTGGCGGCCAGCGCGGCCAGTTCTTCCTGAATGGCCTGGAAGCGAGGTTTCTGCTCTTCCGGCAGCTCCGCACCGGACAGGCGGAAGTCGCGGATCTCGTTGTCGATGATGCGCTGGCGCGTCGGGCTTAGCGTGGCGAATTCGCTGCTTTCGCGGATCGCCTTGTACTTGGCGAAGAGCGCCAGATTCTGGCCCAGCTCGGAATAATAGCGCGTCACTTCGGGCAGCAATTCGTTGTACGCCTCGCGCCAGGGCGGGGTGTCCATGACGCTGTGCAGGTGACCGACGATGCCCCAGGCGCGCGACAGCTGTTCGCCGCCATCGACCAGCGGAGCGACGAAGGCGTCCCAGCTGGCAGGCACTTCGGTGCTGGTCTGGCGGGCGATCAGGGCACGGCCGGCCTCCAGCAGCGGGCGAATGGCCGGGCCGACGGCCTCGGGCTGGATGGCATCAAAACGGGGCAGAACCGAGAAGTCGAGGAGCGGGGAGGTCATTTTTATGCGGCCTTGGGCAAAAAGCGGGGAGCGGGCTGAAGTTCAGGTGACATTGTGCCGTCAACTGCAAAGACCACAGCAAAAACTGTATGGAAGGGTGCGGCGATGAGTGAGACCAGCGACCGGCGTGCGGCGTTCAGCGCCGCCATCGAAAAAGAATTGAAAGCGGGCGAACTGGTATTCCCGACCAGCATGCAGGCGGCCGTGAAAATCCGCCGCGCGCTGGAGCAGCCCGATTCCAGCCTGTCCTCGGTCTCCAAGGTGATCAGCCTGGAGCCGCTGCTGTCGGTGAAGCTGCTGCGCATGGCCAACTCGGTGTTCTTCAATCCCAGCGGGGTCGAGGTCACCGACGTGCAGCGCGCGCTGATGCGCGTCGGTGTGAATAACGCACGCACCCTGGCTTTGGCGGTGATCGGCGATCAGCTCGCCACGGCCAGTGAGTTCGCCCCGGTCTGGCGTCTCGCTGATCAGCTCTGGCGCCACTCGCTGGATGTGGCCTCGCTGGCCTATTCGGTGTCCATTTCGCTGGAAAGTCCGCAGCCCGACACCGCTTTGCTGGCCGGCATGGTGCATGACATCGGCCAGTTTTACCTGCTCTCACGGGTACACGATTTCCCGGAACTGCTGGAAGAACAGAGCGAGATGGCCGACTTCATTCTCTACTGGGATCGCCGCGTGAGCCAAGCCGTGCTGCGCTCGCTCGGGACGCCGGAGCTCATTACCGAGGCGCTGGATGAGCAGGAGGAATGCTCTGGCAGCTGGCCTCCGCGCAAGCTCTCCGACATCCTGTTTCTCGCCAACTCAGCGGCCGGTACACCGAACCCCTTCAGCACCATCTCGCTTGAAGAGCAGATCGCGCGGCGCCAGGAAGCCTTCGAAGGCGTCGAGCACGAAACCGTCAATCGCCTGCTGGACGAGGCGCGCGTGCGCAGGGCTGCGGCGATGGCGATGTTGACGGCGTGAATTCGGGAACTGGGGACTGGGTATTCGGGACTGGGAAGGTCAAAGGCGGGGCGGGTGTCGCAAGTCGCAAGTCGCAAGTCGCAAACCCTTGCGCGGGCCCGAACGGCTCCCTCTCCCTGGCAGGGAGAGGGCTGGGGAGATGGTCGGCTAGTGACCCTCATCCAGACTCGTTGTACGGCCTTTATGCTCCGAAACTCGCCACGGGCAGGCCTCTTCAGCATGCCATCCTGCAGATCAAGGCTGCGCGCGGCTCTTCAGGCTGCCTTGGTTCAGGAATGAATCATCCTGATACACCCGCGCCAGCAACTGGCTGAAGGCGGAGACGCGTTCCGGCGGGGTCGGGTTCAGCACTTTCTGTTCCTGCAATACCGCGATCAGCTTGGCGGGCGCCACGCGCTTGTCGCCAACGATCTCGACGTGGCCAGCCAGGACCTCCACGCGTTGCGCACGGCTATCGCTTTCCACCAGCGCATTGCGCTGTTCGGCCAGCGAAAAAATGTCGTCATTTTCCACGCAGCGAGCACCGTCAAAGCGCCGGCAACTGCCACGTTCGTCGGTGTCGATCTTGAGGTAGCGGCTGACTTGCGGCACGAGTTGGCCGGGCTGGCGGATGAAGCGCGAGGAATAGGTGATGTCCGACCACTTCGAGCCGGTGACCAGATGGCAGGTCGCTGGCAACACCCCGAGACTCAGGACATGCAGCCAGTCGCGCCCGCAGGTCTTGGCGGCGGCAATGCCGTCGAAGGGGCCGGAGACGGTGACCAGACGCAGATCCGTCTCACGCTCAGCTGGAGCAAGGGCCAGCAAGGTGAGCGCGCGGCGCGAGATCAGCGCGCCCTGGCTGTGGCCGATCACCGTAATCTGTGGTGAATGGGTTTGTTCGGTCAGCTGGTTCAGCGCGCGGCGCAGCCCGGTCGCACTCTCGGTCAGACCGGCGCGATCGTCGTAGGTGAAGCAAGCCGTCTGCTGACCGTGAAAGGCCAGTACCTGCGCCATGCCGCGAAAATTGCCGGAGGAGCCGAAGCAGCCATGCACCAGTACATTCACCGGCTGGCTGGCATCCAGCCGCAGGCTGCGATCCGGGCTGTCCGTGCAGGGGCCGAGGCCGGGGATGTTCAGCGTCACGTCCGGCGCGGGCAGGCGCCCCGACTCGATCTCGTAATAGTCCGGATTCGGCGCTTCAAGCGTGGCGCAGCCGGTGAGCAGGGCGACGAGGCAGAGAACGGTAATGATGCGTTGCATGGCAGGCCTCGATCCGGATCGGGAGATCTGCAGTTTAACGGCATTTCCCGGCCCGGGCTGGTGTGTCCGTTGGGGCTGTGCGCAAAAGAAAAAAGGCCGGATGATCGGCCCTTTTGCGGGATGACGCCGAGATGCTGCTTAATAGGCCAGCGTCTTGCCGGTCAGACGCTCGTAGGCTTCCACATACTTGGCGCTGGTCTTGGCGATGATGTCGGCCGGCAGACGCGGGCCGGGAGCGGTCTTGTCCCAGTCCAGGGTTTCCAGATAGTCGCGCACGAACTGCTTGTCGAAGGACGGCGGCGAAATGCCTTCGGCGTAGCTGTCGGCGGGCCAGAAACGCGAGGAATCGGGCGTCAGCGCCTCGTCGATCAGGTGCAGGACGCCGGCGGCATCCAGACCGAATTCGAACTTGGTGTCGGCGATGATGATGCCGCGCTCGGCCGCGAAATCGCGCGCTTCCGAATACAGCTGGATGGCGGCGTCGCGGGTCTTGGCGGAAAGCTCTTCGCCCATCAGCGCCACGCATTGAGCGTAGTCGATGTTTTCGTCGTGCTCGCCTTGTTCGGCCTTGGTCGAAGGTGTGAACAGCGGCTGCTCCAGCTTGGCCGCCTGCTGCAGGCCCACCGGCAGGGTGATGCCGCAGACCTGACCTGTCTTCTGATAATCCTTCCAGCCCGAACCGATGATGTAGCCGCGCACCACGGCTTCGATCGGCAGCGGTTTGAGGCGTTTGACCACCAGCGCACGGCCGCGCACCTGATCGCGCTCGTTCGGCGCCACAATGTCTTCAGGCGCAATGCCGGTGAGCTGGCCGGGCAGGATGTGGCTCAGCTTGTCGAACCAGAACAGCGCGGTCTGCGTCAGCACCACGCCCTTGAGCGGGATCGCATCCGGCAGGATCACGTCGAAGGCGGACAGGCGATCCGAGGTGACGATCAGCAACTTGTCGTCATCCACCGCGTAGATGTCGCGCACCTTGCCGCGCGCGAGCAGGGGCAGGCTGGTGATGGAAGATTCGTAGAGGGCTTGGCTCATTGCGGTAAAACTCCGGGGCAGGGAATTGGGAATTGGGAACTGGGAACTCGGGACTGGGAACAACAGGCCCGGCGCCGAGGGTTTCCCCAGTTCCGAGTTCCCAGTTCCCAATACCGGATTTATTGTGCGGGCGGCGTATAGCCCGTGGCGGCATCGGCGCCGGCGCCGAAGAAATGGCGATCCATCTGTTCGGCCAGATATTTGCGGGCCTTCGGGTCCATCAGGTTCAGGCGGTTTTCGTTGATCAGCATGGTCTGATGCTTGATCCACTGTTGCCAGGCTTCCTTGGAGACGTTCTCCCAGAGCTTCTTGCCCATCTCGCCCGGAACGGGCGGAAAGTCGAGGCCCTCGGCTTCGACACCGAGCTTGATGCACTTGACCATTCTTGCCATGGCGGGAATTCCTGTGTTGCGTTAGGGAGGCGTGATTGTAGAGGAAAGCGGCGCGGGCGAGGGGGGCTCTGTAGAACCGCTCTGGGTGGGGATGTGCGGGGTGTTTGCTTGCGAAGACCCGCCAGAGGCGGCTCTTCAGGAGGGCTGGTTTAACCCAAATTTCAGTGATTTTCCGGATTAATTCCATGCTTTGGGTGGGCGCATTGCGCTGGACGCTTCGGCGTCCGTGCAGTGCGCCACCGGCTGCGGTTTCGCAGGCGGGCCTATCAGGCACGGTCCGCAGAAGAGCAAGTCTGGGCGCGGTTATTCAGGCTGCCATCGATGCTCATCGCGAATTGCGCCCTACGTGTTGCCGGGTCAGAGGGCTGCGTCACGTAAACAATCCCACACACGAAATCCCTCCGCATTTGCCGCGCGAGCGAGTTTTTTGTCGGCGGTGATCAAAATCGGTTTCGAGTCTCCCGTATATCGCGAAAACGCCCCACGCCTAAGCGTTACGAGCTGAAAAGAGTCCGACACATCAAGATCGTATTTTTTGGCGAGATCTTCTACTTCGTTAAAGACATCACGTTTCGATATTCCGATGTCGTCGATTTGCAAGGAGCGTTCGCGTATATGGCCCATCAACTCTTCGCAAGCGGCAAAATAGTTTTCTTGGGAAAGTTCTTTTCGCAAATACTTGATTTTGAATGCTCCCAGTGTTTCCGCAAAACAGACCGATGTTGTCGAAAAGACGGGATGCTTATTTACGTACTCGCGTAGAACCTGACTTCCATCTTCATCGACGAAATATTTCACGATGGCTGAAGCGTCGAGATAGTGCGTTCGTATGTCGGCCATGGCGGGCTCCTAAACGAATGAGGGACGCTATGACTGTAGCTCCTGAAATCGAGATGGGTAGTTGGATTTGCGCAGGGCGGGAACGAATTGTCGGGATTCTCCGCCGTGCTCATCCGGCGCAATTCGCCTTGCTCATTGACGCCCTATTTCGGCGTCGCCTGCCCGTTCTTCTTCCGCAGCGGATCAAGCAGCCCGCGCAGGTCGTTGTGATCCAGCTCGTAGATCAGCTCCAGCAACTGGCCGATCTCGCCTTTGGGGAAGCCTTCGCGGGCGAACCAGCCGAGGTAGTGGCCGGGCAGGTCGGCCATGAGCCGTCCTTTGTATTTGCCGAAGGGCATTTCGCGGGTGAGGAGTTTTTCGAGATGTTCGGGCGTCATCGGACGGGTATTTTCATGCGGATAACGGGATTGCGACAGGCCTGCCTGTAGAGCCGCACGGGGCGGCGCTGTGCAGCATGCCAGTCTGCGCAGGCAAGGCGCAGCGCGGCTCTGCAAGGGGTGCTTATTTTTTTCCGCCCACCACCACCGTGACCAGACTCTCCGGCTTCACGTAGCGCGCAAACGCGGCGCGGATCTGCTCCAGCGTGACGGCCTGAACGCGCGCGGGGTAAGTGTCCAGCGAGTCGAGCGGGCGTTTGTAGAAGCCGATGTCGGCCACCTGGGCGAGGATCTTGCGATTGTTGTCCAGATGCAGGGCGAAGCTGTTGATGAGATTCGCCTTGGCGGCCTGCAACTCAACTTCGGTCGGACCTTCCTGGAGGAATTTGCTGAGCGTGGCGTTGACCACGGCGAGCGCTTCGTCGGCTTGCTCAGCCTTGGTTTCCAGGCCGATCTGGAACAGGCCCTGACTGGCGGCCGGGGCGAAGTAGCTGTAGATGCTGTAGGCCAGCCCGCGCGCATCGCGCACCTCTTTCATCAGGCGTGAATTGAAGCCGCCACCGCCCAGCGTGTAGTTGCCAACGGCCAGCGCCATGGCGTCCGGGTCGTTGCGCTTGATGGTCGGCAGGCCGATGGCGATGTGGGCCTGACTGGCGGGGTTGGCGATGTGGGTGATGCCACCCTTGGGCAGGCTGGCGTCGGGCAGGGAGGAGGGGGCGCTGCCGAGGGGCAGGTCGGCGACCAGATCGTTGGCGATGCGCTCGGCCTGCTCGCGTGTCAGATCACCGACCAGGGTGACCTGTGCCGCGCGGGCGGTGTAGGTGCGGTGGTGGAAATCGACCAGCGCCTGCCGAGAGAGCCGCTTCAGGTCTGCTTCTTCCGTGACCCTGCCGTAAGGATGGCTGCCATAGGCGTTCTGCGCGAAGCGCTTGCCGAGAATGGCGCCGGGCTGGGTTTGCGACTCGCGCAGCTCGGCGATGGCGCGGGCGCGCTCGCGTTCGAGCACGGCTTGTGGAAACTGAGGCTGGGCGAGGATCTGGCGCAGCAGGCCGAGCGCCTCATCGCGTTCAGCTGGCGAGCTGAGCACGCGCAGGCCGAGGCTGGCGCGATCCGCGTCGACGCCGCCGCCGAGCTGGGCGCCGACATCGGCGAAGCGGTCGGCAATGGCATTTTCATCCAGTGCTGCCTTGCCCTTGCCGATGCCCGCATCGAGCAGGCCGTGGGTCATGGAGGCAATCGCCGGAGCGGACGCGCGCGCTGAACCGGCAGCGAAATCCACCTGCACGTCAAGCATCGGCAGATTGTGATCTTCAACGAAGAACACGCGCGTGCCCTGCGGGCTGGTCCAGTGCTGGATCGGCACCGCGGCCTGGGCGGTGAATGAGCCAAGGGTGAGAGCGAGGCAAGCAAAAAGGGTCTTCATGGGGCGTCCTGTTGCATCGTAGGTCGGGCTTCAGCCCGACGGCAATTTTTGCGAAGTGGCGTTGTCGGGCTGAAGCCCGACCTACGAAACCGGTCAGTATTTGAAATTCGGCGCAGTTTTTGGCGCCTTGGGGTCGATGGGCAGCGGCACAAGATCGGCCACGGTCAGGGTGTCGTCGCTGAGCAGCTGTTTGGCGACGGCCTGCACTTCGGCGGCGCTGACGCTGCGCAGTTGCTCGAACATTTTGTCCTCGTCGCGCCAGGACAGGCCCAGCACTTCGAGCCCGCCGATCTGCATGGCCTGACCCATTTGCGAATCGCGCGCGAAGACTTTGCTGGCGACCAGCTGGGCCTTGATGCGGCGCAGCTCGGTTTCCGTCACGCCGTGGGTGGCGATCTTGCCGATTTCGCCGCGCAAGGCAGCTTCCAGCTGGGTGATGCTGACGCCTTTGCTGGGCACGCCTTCCAGCATGAACAGGCTCTGCTGGCCGCGTGAAATCGCCTCGTAACCCGCGCCGGCTGAGACCGCCAGCTTGCGTTCCTTGACCAGCGAGCGCGAGATGCGCGCGCCGTCGTAACCGTCGAGTACTGCCGCCAATATCTGCAAGGCATAAGCTTCGCGACTGACGGGCGTCTTTCCCTCCAGATCGCTCAGCGCGGGCGCACGCCAGGCCAGCATCAGGTAAGGCAGCTCGGCTGGGGCCTTGACCGTGACGCGGCGGATGCCGGTTTGCGCGGGTTCTTTCTGCAACTTGCGAGTCGGCAGGTTGCGCGACGGAAGCTGGCCGTAGGTGGCCGCGGCCTGCTTGAAGACGGTTGCGTGATCGACGTCACCGACAACGACCAGCGTCGCATTGTTCGGCCCGTACCAGCGCGCATACCAGTCGCGCAGGTCCTGCGCCGTCATGTTGTCCAGATCCGGCATCCAGCCGATCACCGGGCGGCCGTAGGGGTGGGCGTGATACACCGTGCCCATCAGGGCCTCGTAGGCCTTGGCGCGCGGCTGGTCGTCGGTGCGCATGCGCCGCTCTTCCTTGATGACGGCGATTTCCTTGGCGAAAAGTTCGTCATCCACGCGCAGATTGGCCATGCGGTCGGCTTCCAGTGCCATCATCGCGCCCAGCTGCGCGGCGGGAATCTGCTGGAAGTAGGCGGTGTAATCCTGACTGGTGAAGGCGTTGTCCTGGCCGCCAGCTGCAGCGACCAGCTTGTTGAATTCGCCGGGGCCGTGCAGCGCCGTGCCCTTGAACATCATGTGTTCCAGCGCGTGCGCCACGCCGGTGGTGGCGTTGAATTCGTCCAGACTGCCGACGCGATACCAGACCATGTGGGTGACAGTTGGGGCGCGGTGATCTTCCTTGACCACGATCTTCAGGCCGTTGGGCAGTGTGGTTTCGAAGGGGTTGGCGGCTGCGGACAGGCTGGCAAGCAGGGCCAGGCCGAACAGGGCAGGTTTGAGCAGGGGGATCAAGCGCATCTGATAAACTTCCTCGCTGTTTTCAATGGCCGACGCACCCGCGTCGAGCCGGCATCATAGACCCAAGCCCCCCATGTTTAGTTTCTTCAAAAAGTCCGAAACACCCGCCGAGCCCGTTGCGGCCCCTGTTGCCGCCCAGGAAGAAAAGGCGCCACGCTCCTGGCTGGAGCGCCTGAAAGCCGGCCTGTCGCGCACCAGCGCGAGCATTGGCGACGTGTTCTCGCGCCGCAAGATCGACGACGAGCTGCTCGAAGAACTGGAAGCTACCTTGCTGATGGCCGATTGCGGCGTGGATGCCACGCTGACCTTGCTGGCCGAGCTGCGCCGGCGCTGGAAACACGAGAAGCTGGAAACCGGCGATCAGCTGCGCGCCGCGCTGGCCGAAGGATTGACCAAGTTGCTTACGCCGCTGCAACAGCCGCTGGTGCTCAGCGAACACAAGCCCTACATCATCATGCTGGTCGGCGTGAATGGCGCAGGCAAAACGACTTCCATCGGCAAGCTGGCGAACCATTTTCAGCAGCAGGGCAAGAGCGTGCTGCTGGCGGCCGGCGACACCTTTCGCGCGGCGGCGCGTGAGCAGCTGATCGAATGGGGCGATCGCAATAATGTCAGCGTGATCGCGCAGGAAGGCGGCGATCCGGCCGCCGTAGCCTTCGATGCGATCAGCGCTGCGCGCGCGCGCAATATCGACGTGGTGATGGTGGACACCGCCGGGCGCTTGCCGACGCAGATGCACCTGATGGACGAAATCGCCAAGGTGCGCCGCGTGGTGAGCAAGGCCGAGCCGAGTGGTCCGCATGAGGTATTGCTGGTGCTCGATGGCAATGTCGGCCAGAACGCGCTGGCCCAGCTCAAGGCTTTCGACAAGGCGGTAGGCGTCACCGGCCTGATCGTTACCAAGCTGGACGGCACCGCCAAGGGCGGCGTTATCGCGGCGATTGCGCGTACTCATCCCAAGCCCTTGCGCTTCATCGGCGTGGGCGAGGGCATCGAAGATTTGCAGCCCTTCGTCGCAATGGAGTATGTTGATGCCTTGTTGTCGACCGGTAACAGCGGTTCGGCTGAAGGTGTCTAACTCTATGAAGGAAACATCATGGGCGTGCGCAGCAAGCTGTTGGCAGGGATCGTGGCGATGAGCGCGATCGGTGGCGTAATGGCGGCAAATCTGGATTTCCAGAAAACCGGTGTCGGTAAGGACAATCTGCCGGTGATGGCCGCGCAGATCAAATCGCGCCTGACTTTTCCGCTGGCCTGGAATGCACAGGTCAAGGATCTGGCCGCCTGGCGCAAGACCGGCGTGGCCAAGCTCTGGGATCTCACCGCGCAGGCGCCGGACAAAACCGCGTTCGATGCACAGGTGCTCGACGAAGTGGATCGCGGCAGCTATGTCGCGCGCAAGATCGTTTTCAACCTGACAGCCGACAGCCGCGTGATGGGCCTGCTGCTGGTGCCCAAGGGCAAAGGCCCGTTCCCGGCGGCGGTGATGTATCACGACCACGGTTCGAAATTTGATATCGGCAAGGAAAAATGGATCGAGCCCTGGGGCGACGACGCGCAACTGAGCTCTGCCAAAGGCTGGGCCAAGCGCTTCTTCACCGAACGTTTCCCCGGCGATGAACTGGCCAAACGCGGCTATGTGGTCTTCGCCACCGATGCGCTGGGCTGGGGTGATCGCGCCGGCATGACCTATGAAGCGCAACAGGCATTGGCCGCGAATTTCATCAACATGGGTAGTTCGCTGGCCGGTTTGATGGCCCTCGAAGATGCACGCGCGGCCGAGTTCTTGGCGAGCCTGCCGGAAGTGAACAAGAAGCAGGTGGCCGCTGTCGGTTTCTCGATGGGCGCCTTCCGCGCCTGGCAGGCTGCGGCATTGAGCGATGCAGTGACGGCTTCGGTGGCCGTTAACTGGATGGCCACCACCGATGGCCTGATGGTGTCGGGCAATAATCAGCTGCGCGGCGGCTCGGCCTGGCAGATGACGCATCCCGGCATGCAGCGCTATCTCGATTATCCGGACGTCGCCAGTCTGGCCGCGCCGAAACCGATGCTGGTGTTTGCCGGCGAGAAGGACACGCTGTTCCCGCTCGACTCCGTCAACGCCGCGTTTGGCAAGATGGGCAAGGTGTGGGGTGCCTGGAAGGCGGCTGACAAGTTTGAAACCAAAGTCTGGCCCGGCGGCCACGTATTCCTGCAGGAACAGCAGGAGTTTGCTTACGACTGGCTGGATCGGCAGTTTGGCGTGAAGCGCTGAGTCGCAAGTCGCAAGTCGGAGGGCGCCGGTTGGCGCCCTTTTCTTTGCTTGCTCGCAAAGCCGCGCTGCGCTTGGGCCTGCAGCCATGCATGCCGAAGAGGCAATCCCGGTGCGGCTCTTCGGGCGAGCCTCCTGTTTGTGCCTGAAAGCCCGAAACCGCCCCACTTGCGGCTAAACTCGCTGCTTACCTCTCAGTCGGCAAGCCCCTTTCATGATCCGTTTCGAACGAGTGAGCAAACGTTACGCTGGTGGCCACGATGCCCTGGCGGACGTGAGCTTTGAAATCCGCCATGGCGAGTTGCTGGTGCTGGCCGGCCATTCCGGGGCGGGCAAGAGCACGCTGATCAAGCTGATTGCCGGGCTGGAAAAGCCCACCGCGGGCAAGGTCTGGGTCAGTGGCCAGGATGTCGGCACTCTGCGCCCCAATCAGTTGCCCTATCTGCGCCGCAGCCTGGGGCTGGTGATGCAGGAGCATCGTCTGCTGAACGATCGCAGTGTGTTCGACAACGTGATGCTGCCCCTGCTGGTGACCGGCTATCCGCCGCGCGATGCAGCCAAACGCGTGCGCGTGGCACTGGAAAAAGTCGGCATGGGCGAGTTCGAAAAATCCATGCCGCTGACCCTCTCCGGCGGCGAGCAGCATCGCGTGGCGATTGCCCGCGCCATCGTCAATCGGCCCTCGGTGCTGATTGCCGACGAGCCGACCGCCCACCTCGATCCGGCCTATGCGCGCGAGATCGCCGCGCTGTTCCGTTCTTTCCACGCCGCTGGTGTCACCATTCTGCTGGCCACGCATGACGAGACCCTGTTCTCGCCCTACGGCGCACGCCGCATCGAACTCGCCAAGGGGAGGTTGCAAGCATGAGCCTGTCCCTCCTGCCCCACGGCATGGCCCTGCGTCAGGCGCGCCTGCGCCTGACCGCCAAGCCGCTGAATACACTGCTCTCCGCGCTGGTTGTGGCGATTGCCCTGACGCTACCGGCACTCGGCTATGTGCTGATCGACAATCTCGCCAGTCTTGCCAACGGCATGAGCGGCAAGCCCGAGATCAGCGTTTTTCTGAAAAAGGAGGTCGCTGCCGAGCAGATCCAGGTCATCGAGAACCGTCTGCGTGCCGACAAGCGCATCACCGCGATCCGTTTCATCGGGCGTGATGCGGCACTCAAGCAACTCGCGGCGCGCGGTGGTTTCGCCGACGTGACCGGCGCCTTGAGCGACAACCCCTTGCCGGACGCTTTCATCCTGGAGCCGGGGGGCGAAGATCCGAAAGTTTTTGAGGCGATCCGCGCCGGCCTGCTGGCCATGCCCGAGGTGCTGCACGTGCAGCTCGATTCCGCCTGGGTGGAGCGCCTGCATGCGGCGGTTGAACTCGGTCGCTGGGTCGCGTTGCTGCTGGCCGGCTTGCTCGGCGCGGCGCTGATGATCGTTACCTTCAACACCATCCGTCTGCAGATCCTGACCCAGCGCCACGAGATCACCGTGAGCCTGCTGCTGGGGGCTACGCGCAGTTTCGTGCGCCGGCCCTTCCTGTATTTCGGTTTCCTGCAGGGCCTGCTTGGTGGCGTACTGGCCTGGGGCATGGTGCAGGGTCTGGTGTGGCTGATCGCGCCGCGCGTACAGGCGCTGGCGCAGGCCTACAGCATCGTCGTCGATCTGCGCGGGCCGGGCGTCGGGCAAATCCTCGCCTTGCTGGCGTTTGCCTCTGTGCTTGGCTGGTTGGGCGCCGGATTATCGGTGCACCGTCACCTGCACGATGGGGCGGTTGATTGAAATTTTTTGGCCGGGCTTGTTAGGCTGACGCGTTTGCTGATCGGTATACGCGTATTGCGAAAGTTTGCTCGTCGTACTAAGTTGCGAGCAGATTTTCGACAGGCTCCCCTGCCGGTCTTGTAGTGACAAAAACAATAGTTCGTCTGATGTGCCGCTGGACCCGTCGCCGGATCACCTGCTGCGGGAAACTACCAAAGGAGACCCTGATGATCCGTTTCACTACCCGTCGCACCGTTCTGGCCGTTCTGGCCGCAGTTTCCACGCTCGCTGCATTGCCGGCCTTCGCTTCGAAGGACAAGCCGGTGATCGGTTTCTCCATCGACGATCTGCGCGTCGAGCGCTGGGCGCGGGATCGCGACTATTTCGTCGAAGCCGCCAAGGCCCTCGGCGCCGAGGTGAACGTGCAGTCGGCTGACGCCAACGAGCAGCGCCAGCTCTCGCAGATCGAGAACCTGATCGCCAAGAAGGTCGATGTGATCGTGATCGTGCCTTTCAATTCCAAGGTGCTGACCAATGCCATCAAGGATGCCAAGAAGGCCGGCATCAAGGTCGTGTCCTATGACCGTCTGATCCTCAATGGTGACGTCGACGCCTACATTTCCTTCGACAACGAACGCGTCGGCGCGCTGCAGGCCGAAGGCATGGTCAAGGCCGTGCCCAAGGGCAGCTATTACCTGCTTGGCGGGGCGCCCACCGACAACAATGCCAAGCTGCTGCGCGCAGGGCAGATGAAAGTCCTCAAGCCTTTCGTCGACAAGGGCGAGATCAAGATCCTCGGCGACCAGTGGGTCAAGGACTGGAGCCCGGAAGAGGCGCTCAAGATCACCGAGAACGTGCTGACCAAGAATGCCAACAAGATCGACGCGATCATCGCCTCGAACGATGGCACGGCGGGCGGCGTGGTGCAGGCGCTGGCCGCGCAGAAACTGGCCGGCAAGGTGGCCGTGTCCGGGCAGGATGCCGAGCTGGCTGCGGTCAAGCGCGTGATCGCCGGCACCCAGACCCTGACCGTTTACAAGCCGCTCAAGCTGATCGCAGCAGAGGCCGCCAAGCTGGCTGTGCAACTGGTCAAGGGCGAGAAACCGGCCTACAACGCGCAACTCGACAATGGCATGAAGAAGGTCGACTCACTGCTGCTGACCCCGACCACCATCACCAAGGCCAACGTGGATCTGCTGGTGACGGACAAGTTCTTCACCAAGGAGCAGTTGGGAATCAAGTAAGTCTGAGCTGGCGTGTGATGATGACGGCGGGTTACGCGGCGAGCCGCTAACCTGCCCTACGAGCCATGATCTTGAAAAGGGGTGCCTGAAGACCGGCGCCCCGCCTGCCTCTCGCGGCATGCATGCTGCAGAGGAAAGCTGCAAGCGGCTCCTGGAGGATGTGTGGCCGAATATCTGCTCCAAATGCAGGGCATCGTCAAAGCCTTCTCCGGCGTGAAGGCGCTGGACGGCATCGATCTGGCCGTGCGCCCGGGCGAATGCGTCGGTCTGTGCGGCGAGAACGGCGCCGGCAAGTCGACCCTGATGAAAGTCCTCTCCGCCGTGTATCCGTATGGCACCTGGGAAGGCAACATCCTGTGGGATGGCAAACCCCTGCGCGCGCGCAACATCCGCGAAACCGAGGCGGCCGGCATCGTCATCATCCATCAGGAATTGATGCTGGTGCCGCACCTGTCGGTAGCCGAGAACATCTTCCTCGGCAATGAAATTACCGGGCTCGGCGGTGTGCTCAATTATTCCGCGATGTATCAGCGCGCAGCCGAGTTGATGGCCGAGCTGAAGATGCCCGAAGTGAATGTCGCTTTGCCCGTGTCGCAATACGGCGGTGGTCATCAGCAATTGATCGAAATTGCCAAGGCCTTGAACAAGAAGGCGCGTCTGCTGATCCTTGACGAGCCGACCTCCTCGCTCACCAAGACCGAGACGGCGATCCTGCTCGACATCATCTTGGCGCTGAAGAAAAAAGGCGTGGCCTGCGTGATGATTTCGCACAAGCTCGACGAGATCGCCGCCGTGTGCGACAGCATCAGCGTGATCCGTGACGGCACGCATGTGGCGACGCGGCCGATGGGCGATTTGTCGGTCGATCAGATCATCACCCTGATGGTCGGGCGTGAGATCAAGAACCTGTTTCCGCGTGAAGAACATTTCATCGGCGAGGTGATCTTCGAGGCGCGCAATGTCACCTGTTTCGACGTCGACAACCCGGCGCGCAAGAAGGTCGACAACATCTCCTTCAAGCTGCGCAAGGGCGAAATCCTCGGCGTGGCCGGCTTGGTTGGCGCCGGGCGCACCGAGTTGGCGATGGCCATCTTCGGCTGCTATCCGGGCCGTTACGAGGCGACCGTGGTGCTGGATGGCCAGGTGCTGAAAATAGATTCGCCGCAGGCCGCCGTCCAGGCCGGCCTGTGTCTGGTGCCGGAAGATCGCAAGCGCCACGGCATCGTGCCCTTGCTCGGCGTGGGCTACAACATCACCCTGTCGGTGCTGCAGAAATTCAGCAAGTACGGCGTCATCGACGAGGCGGCCGAGATGCAGACCATCGAGCAGATGATCAGCCGCATGCGCATCAAGACCGCTACGCCGCTGCTGCCGATTCAAGGTCTGTCTGGCGGCAACCAGCAGAAGGCCGTGCTGGCCAAGATGCTGTTGCCGCAACCGCGCGTGCTGATCCTCGATGAGCCAACGCGCGGTGTGGATGTGGGTGCCAAGTACGAGATCTATAAGCTGATGATGGAGCTGGTCAAGGAAGGCATGTCCATCATCATGGTCAGTTCCGAGTTGCCGGAAGTGCTGGGCGTCAGCGACCGTGTGCTGGTCATTGGTGAAGGCCAGCTGCGCGGCGATTTCGTCAATGACGGTTTGACGCAGGAAACCGTGATGGCGGCGGCGATCGGCAAGGCCGATGCCGAAGTACTGAGTGCTGTGTTCTGAGGATTGAGTAAACCCAAAAGCTGCCGCGTTACTGCGGTGGAGACTATTCCAGAAATTCATAAGGCATGGCGAAATGACGATTCTCCGCGATATTCAGCAGGTCTTCTCCCGCTACAAGATCCTCGCCCTGCTGCTGGCGATTGCCGCGATCTGGTCTTTCTTCACCTGGCAGAGTGACGGCGCCTTCCTGACCTCGCGTAACTTTGCCAACCTGCTGCGCCAGATGGCGATCACCGGCATGCTCGCCTCCGGCATGGTCTTCGTGATCATCGCCGGCGAGATTGATCTGTCGGTCGGCTCGCTGCTCGGCCTGTTGGGTGGTGTGGCGGCGGTGCTCGATACGTCCTTCCATCTGCCGGTGGCGCTGAATTTTGCCATCGTGCTGGCGCTGGGTTTGCTGCTGGGCTTGTTCAACGGTTACTGGGTGGCCTATCTGCGCGTGCCGTCCTTCATCGTCGGTCTGGCCGGCATGCTGATCTTTCGCGGCATCCTGCTGGCGGTCACGAATGGCTCGACGATTGCCATCGAATCCGAGGGTTTCGTCGCGTTTGGTCAGAGCTATCTGCCGGTGGTGGCGGGCTATGTGCTGGGTGCGGCCCTGTTCGTGTTGCAGGGCGTGTTGATGTGGCGCAGCCGCGCGAATCGCCAGCGTTACCAGCTGGCCGTACCGCCGCTGTGGCAGGAGGCGGTCAAGCTGATCGTCATCGGTCTGATCATCGGCGGATTTGTCGAAGCCCTGAATAGTTACGAAGGCATCCCGCTGCCGGTGTTGATCATGCTGGTGATCCTCGGCGGCTTCTCCTTTTTGGCGCGCAATACCGTCTTCGGCCGGCGCATCTACGCGGTCGGCTCCAATCTGGAGGCGACGCGTTTATCCGGCGTGAATACGCGCCTGGTGAAGATGGCCCTGTTTGGCCTGATGGGCCTGATGTGCGCGCTGGCTGGCCTGACCAACACGGCGCGCATGGCCGCTGGCTCGCCGTCCTCGGGCAACATGGGCGAACTGGACGCCATCGCCTCCTGCTTCATCGGTGGCACCTCGATGCGCGGCGGCTCCGGCACCGTGCTCGGCGCCATCATCGGTGCGCTGATCATGGCGAGTCTTGACAATGGCATGTCCATGCTCAGCGTGGAGAGCTACTGGCAGATGATCGTCAAGGGCTCGATCCTGTTGCTGGCGGTGTGGATCGACGTGATGTCGGGCAGCAGCGAGCGGTGATCTAGAAGATTTTTCCAAAAGCCAAAGGGCCCTGCCGCTTGTGCGGTAGGGCCCTTATTTTTGCTGGGCGGACTTCTTCATAAGCCTGTTCGCGTACTGAAGTCGCGCGCGTAGACCCGAATAGGCGGGGCAGGAAGTGAATAAACGGGCATTGTCCGTAATGCCGTTATGGTTATGCCAGTATGCGGTTTTGTATGCATATCCACTGAGGGAATTTCCGATGAGACTCACCTTTTCTCGTAAGCGCAGTTACGAAGGACGGCAGCTATTACGTCATGCCATGGATCGTCAAGGGTGCAGCAATGTACACCCTGCACATCAGTGCTGCCAGCGACGGCGCGAGCTGTGTGAACGGTATGAGTAGTTCGGTGCTGTTCGTATCAGGCGAGCTGGTGGTCAAGGAGAGCGTGAAGAGCGTTGTTCCGTCTGGCCGTTTCGGGACGCAGGCGATGCAAGCCACGAGCAACATCCCGAAGCTGTTGAGTGTGCCGACTAGCGCCATGCAAGCCAGTCTGGCGGGGTTGTCTACGCAGGCTAGCGCTGATCCGCGTGATGTGGATATCCAGCAGGCCATGGGTTTGTTGCGTTATGCCAAAGAGCTGATGGCCAGCGGAAAGTATGCCTACGTAGAACCCAATTTCCGCATCGAACGGTTTTCTGCCTTCCCGCCAAATGATCCAAATTACAGCGATCAGGCTTGGCACTACAACCAGATAAACCTTACCGCCGCGATGGCGAAAATTGCCGCAATTGGCACAGGCAGCAACCCTGCACCCGTCGTTGCTGTCATTGACAATGGGGTCAGATCTAGTCACCCCGATCTTCAGGGCCAGATCGTGGACGCCTACACCTTTACCGCCAGCTACACGGGAACTGGAGGCGACGATTACAGGACCGAAGCGGAGTGTCAGTTGCCCGGCAAACTTGACCACTGCGGCCATGGCACCATGGTCGCCGGCGTGGTTGCCGCTAAGGCCAACAATAATTTGTATGGCTCCGGGGTTGCTCCGATGGCGCGGATCATGGCGATCCGTGAAGACGACACGACGGCGCAGTCCGTTCAGGGCATCCTGTACGCGGCGGGACTGCCGAATAGTTCCGGGAAGCTTCCTTCGCACAAGGCGGATGTCATCAACATGAGCTGGGGTTCTGGTGGCGAATGCCCGCAGCAACTGGCAGACGCTATCAGCCAAGCCCGCGCAAACAATGTGCTGGTGGTCGCTGCAGCAGGCAATACCAGAGCGGGAAAGATCACCCCGCCTGTTGTTTCCTCTGTAGCCAGCTGCCCAGGGGTGATTTCCGTGGGTGCTCTCGATATCAGAAAAAACCGGGCTGGCTATTCGGCTTACGGTCCTGGCCTGACGCTTACCGCACCAGGAGGTTATTACGATCACAGGGATAATCTGAATGAAGCCGTATTCACGATTTATTCTGTTCCGAGTATCAATGGATGGATGGACGGGTTCGGGGCAAACTATGGGACCTCATTTTCGGCCCCACACGTCGCCGGTGCGCTGGCCCTGATGCGCTACGTTGCCCCGGGCATCACCGTTGCACAAGTCGATACCTTAATCACCACTGGACGCCTGACCGATGATCTGGGTGTGGCGGGGCGCGATGACGAATTTGGGCAAGGCCTCATCAACGCAAGCAAGGCCGTCAATGAAGCGTATGCCCTCGCGTCCGGCGGCAGCATTCCCGGTGCAGTGGTGCCGCTACCCGCGTCGATCAATTTTGGCAGTGGCATGAGCAGCACCATGCTGAAACTAGCACTTACCGCCAGTAGCAGCGAAACGGTGAGCAGTATCGTTGCCAGCAGTCCGGCTATCACGGTTACGGCCGCCGCTGGCGTCAATGCCACGACAAAACTTGGGGATTACACGATCAGTGTTGACCGCAGGTTATTGCCGCTCGGCTTCAGTTATCTGGTACTGACCGTGACGACCTCGGCACGGACGTTCACTGTGCCCTTGAGTGTAATCAAGCTCTCTATCAGTACCAGCCCAAGCGCCACCGTGGGCGCGGTGTGGGTACGGGCAAGCAACCTTGTTACGGGCACTACGAAGCTGCAGCGTGTCAATGTCAGCGGCGGGCGTTACAGCTGGAGTCTGACGGGTATGACGGGAGGGCTTTGGGTGCTGAGTGCCAGTACGGACCTGAACAATGATGGTGTGTATTGCAATGGGGGCGAAGTTTGCGGTGATTCTCCGGGTAACGGGCAGTCCTTCATGCTTGGAAGCAATTTGACTGGGCTTGATTTCTCGATGGCGCCAACTTTGAATACCGCTGCCACTCCTTGAAGATCCGCCAGCCGCCAGCTTAAAAACCAAGGGGCCTGCCGCTCGCGCGGCAGGCCCCTTGTACATTCTTGCTGGGCGGGCGTCTTCGTATGCCTGTTCGCAGAGTTAAGCCGCGCGTATGGACCCGAATATGACTATACGGGCGTTATCCGCAATGCTGTAAGGGTTATGCCAATATGCGGTCTTGCCTGCACATTCACTGAGGGTATTTCCGATGAGACTCACCTTTTCTCGTAAGCGTACTGGCTTGATTGCTTTGTTGCTGGCCTTGGCGGCATGTGGCGGGGGCGGTGGAGGCGGAGGCAGCGCTGGAGTGAGTGACCCAAGCGTTGGCTCAGACGGGACTCCGCGTTACACGATCAGTGGCACGGTGACCTTGCCCGACACCGCGGCTGTCGATAGTGACTCCAACGATCCGGCGCAGGTCGGCTGGGCCAGCAATGATACGAATGCCACCGCCCAGAGCCTCAGTACGCCGGTGCATTTGGCGGGCTATCTCCGCCAGCAAGGCAGGGGGCCTGCAGGTAAGACCTCCGCGGCGGGCGATCTGCAGGACATCTACAAGGCCAGTCTGGTCGCGGGTCAGGTCATCGAGTTGAGCTTTGACAGCAATACGAGCGATAACGACATCGATTTGCTGTTGTTAGACGTCAGTTCGGCATCCGCCGTGCCGGTCGGCGCGTCCAGTTCCGGCAGCCGTCGCGAATGCATTGCCATCACGAAGGACGGCAGCTATTACGTCATGCCCTGGATCGTCAAAGGCGCAGCCATGTACACCTTGCACATCAGCGCCGCCAATGATGGTACGACTTGTACCAATGGCATGAGCAGCACAGCGCTGTTCGTCAACGGAGAGCTGATCGCCAAGGAAATCGAGAAAAACCGTGTGCTTCCGGGGCCGCTGAGCGTACAGGCCGTACAAGCAGCGACGAGCACCAGTCCCAAGCTGTTGAGCGTTCCGTCCAGTAGCTTGGCCATTGCCAGTACAGGCCTGACGACTCAATCGTTCGATAGCCGCGATATGGACATCGAGCAAGCCGTAAGCACCCTGCGCTACGCAAAAGAACTGATGGCCAGCGGCAAGTACGCTTACGTCGAGCCGAACTTACGGATGGAGCGCTTTGCCAGCTACGCCCCCAGCGATCCGCACTACCCGGATCAGTTTTGGCATTACAACCAGATCAACCTGCCGGACGCGATGGACCGCATCAACAGCTTCGGTATCAGTGCCAACCTGCGCCCCATCGTGGCGGTGATCGACAATGGGTTCGTGACAACCCATCCGGATTTGCAGCCCCAGATTGTCAGTCCCTATACATTTACCGAAAGCAAAACCGGTCCGGGGGCCGATGATCTGAGCCTCTCGAATTTTCACGGCACTTTCGTTGGCGGCATTACGTCGGCTGTCGCCAATAATGGCTTGTATGGCACAGGCGTTGCGCCGATGTCCCTGCTGATGCCCATTCGATATGGGGACACAGCGTATCATGCGATCCAGGCGATTCGCTATGCAGCCGGCCTGAGCAACAGTTCCGGCACACTGCCTGCGCGCAAGGCTGATGTAATCAACATGAGCTGGGGAACTGGAGCGGCGTGCTCGGCAGCCTATGCAGAGGTCGTCGCCCAGGCTCGCGCCCAGAACGTGGTCATCGTAGCGTCTGCGGGTAATACGACCGCCCCAAAAGAGACGCCACCCATCGTCGCCAGCCCGGCAAGTTGTCCTGGTGTTATCTCGGTTGGCGCAACCAGGATCTTCACGGATCGCTGGAAATACTCTGCTTACGGCCCTGCGCTGACGTTGACCGCGCCCGGCGGCGATGCCAGTGGCTATGTCTACAGTACGACATACGATTTTGCCACTAGCTCTCCTTCCTTCTTTGGATGGAGTGGGACCTCGTTTGCTTCGCCGCACGTTGCCGGCGTCATAGCGCTGATGCGCTACGTTGCACCGTCGCTCACTGTGGCACAAGTCGACACGCTGATCGCCACCGGGCGTCTGACCGATGATCTGGGCGTTCCCGGGCGTGACGATGATTTTGGTCAGGGCCTGATCAATGCACGCAAGAGCGTCGACGAAGCCTATGCGCTAGCCTCCGGCGGCAGTATTCCCGGCGCAGTCGTACCATTGCCTGCCTCAATCAATTTCGGCAGTGGCCAGAGCAGTACCACGCTGAAACTGGCCCTTACTGCGAGCAGCAGCGAAACCGTGAGCAGCATCGTGGCCAGCAGTCCGGCCATCACGATCAAGGCTGCCGTCAGCGTCGATGCCGTGACCAAAATTGGCGATTACACGATCAGCGTTGACCGTAAGTTATTGCCGGCTGGCTTCAGTTATCCGGTGCTGACGGTCAAGACTTCAGCACGAAGCTTTACCGTGCCGCTGAGCGTGACCAAGCTCTCTGCCAGCACCAACCCAGCCGCCACGCTGGGGGCCGTGTGGGTACGTGCCACCAATCTCGCAACTAACACGGTTTACATGCAGCGCGTCGACGTCAGCGGCGGGCGCTACACATGGAGCCTGACCAGCATGCGCGGCGGCACCTATGTGCTGAGTGCCAGCACGGATCTGGATAACGACGGGCGTTTCTGCGAAGCGGGCGAAGCCTGCGGCGACTACCCGGGTAATGGGCAGACCTTCGAAATTGGCAGCAATTTGACTGGACTCGACTTTTCGATGGCACCGACCTTGAATACCGCTGCCAGCCCCTGACGTTCTGGCGAATGCCTCTGAAAACCAAGGGGCCTGCCGCTCGCGCGGCAGGCCCCTTGTACATCCTTGTCTGGCGGGCGTCTTCGGATGGCCTGCCTGAAGACTCAGACTGCGCGAGGTTCTTCAAGGATGCTGGAAATCAGGCGGTTTTCGCACCAGTTTTCCAGTTCGCTGGCGTCCAGCGCCTGGGCGAAGTGGAAGCCCTGCCCATACTCGCAGCCCAGATCGCACAGTTTCTGGCGCACTTCTTCGCTTTCGATGCCTTTGGCGATGACCACTTTGCCGAGCTTGCGGCCCAGGGTGACGAGCGAGGCGACAATCGCCGCGTCCGCTTCGCTGCGGCAGACCTGGGCGGAAAATTCTGCGTCGATCTTGAATTCCTGCACAGGCAGATCGCGCAGGCTACGCAAGGCGCCGGCACCACGGCCGAAGTCATCAATCGACAAACACACGCCGGCCGAGGCCAGGCTGAACAAGGATTTCGTCGCCGTCGGCGAGAGGCTGGACAGGCCTTCATCGCGCAACTCCAGGGTCAGTGAGCGCGGCTCCAGCGCCAGGGTGTGCAGGCGTGAGAGGATTTTCTGGTCGAGGTCTGCACATTCAAGCAGGGCGGTCGAGATGTTCAGCGACAGCGACAATGACATGCCGCGTTCGCGCCAGATGCGCGCCTGATTCAGGGCACGGTCGGTCAAACGCAGGCTGAGCGCCTCGACATTGCCTTCGCTTTCCGCCAGGTGCAGGAATTCGGCCGGGCGCATCAAGCCCAGCTCCGGGTGATGCCAGCGCGCTAGCGCCTCTGTGCTCACCGGCAGGCCGGTTTGCAACTTCACGACGGGCTGGAAGTGCAGCACGAACTCGTCCTGCTCGATGGCCGTGCCAATGCGTTCTTCCAGTTCGGCGAAGAATTCGTCGGACAGTACTTCGGCCCGCACCGCCAGCATGATGTCCCGATTGCTCCGGCGTGCCTGATACAGCGCCCCCTCGGCGGCACGCAGCAGCGCCTCGCCGGTTTTGCCATGGGCGGAAAACATGGCGACGCCGACGGCCACATCCGGTGGCGTTTCCAGCCCCATCATTTCACCCAGGGTGCTGATGATCTTGCCAGCGACGCGCATCGCGCCTTCTTCGTTGCCGACGCTGAGCAAGACCGCGAATTCACAGCCGCTGAGAAAGGCCACCGTGTCGCTCAGGCGCACCGTGGCGCGAATTGCGATGGCAGCTTTGTTGAGCAGGCTCAGATCGAGCAGACCGTCATCCGGGCTCAGCCCGGCGTCCAACAGCAGCACAGCGAAGCTCGAATTCTGGCGCTCAGCCGTGCGGATCGCCATCTCCAGGCGGCGCAGAAAGGTGGCCCGGTCCGGCAGGCCCGGAACCGCCAGATTGTCGATGGCTACAGGGCGTGGCGCGACGGCTGTTGCGGTGTCGAAGATCATTGCGGACTTACCGGGCAGAAGGTTATTGCAGCAGGATGGATTTGATTGCGTCACACAATACGCTAAACGCGAATCCGGCTTCAAGCTGCACCTGCACAACGGCTCCGTGGCCGTGACGGAAGTCGCAAAATGTTGTTGCAAAAGGCTTATTTCGCCATTTTGGTTCGCATGCGAGGGGCACAAAGCATCAGTTTTGCCAGCGCAACAGGAGATGTTTTGATGTTCATTGCGCGGTGCCGAGCCTCTTCGGCGGCTACGTGTCGGGTGCGCGGGGCGGCCAGAGCATCAAGCTCGGCACGCTGTGGTATCGGGTTTCGGTGCAAAGCAGGAAGGGCGCTGAATCACCCTTTATGGGCAGCGTGACGGCCTACAATATGTTCAGCAAGCTTGATTGACATCAAGCGCGCCGTGTTGCCGAATTGCATGAAGAGCCGCGTGGGCATTGCCTCTTCGAGCATGCCTGCTGTAAAAGCCCGTCCCGCGCGGCTCTTCAGCCTTGAGCTGACTTGACGCCCTCCCGGGCAGGGTCTTGAAGCAGGTTCTGTGGCGTGACACGATGCGAGCCTGTTTCATTTTCCCGCAACATTCAGGACTGCCTTCATGACGCTGTACACAACACTCAAACTGACGCTGCTCTCCAGTGGATTGGTGGCCCTGGTGGCCTGTTCCGGCGGGGGCGGAGGTGGCGGTGGCGGAGGGAGTAGTTCGACGACGACGGTTTCCGGTTTCGCTCTCAGCGGTACGATCAGTCTGCCCGAAACGGCGGCCGTCGATAGCGACAGCAATGATCCGGATCAGGCTGGCTGGGTCAGCAACGACATCCCTAGTGCGGCGCAAGCCATCACGACGCCCATCCAGCTGATCGGTAACATGAACAAGGCCGGTTCCGGTCCTTCCGGTAAAACCCGCACGGCAGGTGACGAGAGTGATTTCTTCCTGACCAGTCTGGTGGCGGGGCAGGTCATTGAAATGGTTTTTGTCGGCGATGTCACGACGACGGACATGGACTTGTATCTGTACGACGCGTCGACTGGGTTTTCTGTCGGGCACTCGTACTCCACAAGCAGCAACCGCGAATGTCTGAGCATTACGCGTAGCGGCAACTATTACCTTGAGTTGTTTGCGTTCAAGGGCGCTGCCCTGTACACCTTGCGGATCGGGTCGCCGGGCGAAAGTACCAGTTGCGCCAACAACTCAAGCAGCACCGAGATGTTTGTGCCTGGGCAGGTGATTGCTAAACCCCGGGTGGATAAATCCGGGATGTTGGGCTCGCTCTCTGGTACTTTCGGGGCCGGTAATGAGCCGCGTACGCCCGAGTTGCGTGCAGTTCCTGAGGGTCACAGGCGCTTCAAGCAGGCTAACCTGGCGATGCTGAGCGTCAGCGATACGCGTGAGGAGGCGATTGAGCGCGGCTTTGCCACTTTGCAACACGCCAAAGCGCTGATGGCCAGCGGCGATTACGAATACGTCGAACCGAACTTCCGCCTGGAGTCACTGGCGGTCTATGCCCCTAACGACCCCAGTTACCTGCCCCAGCGCTGGCATTACGAGCAGATCAATCTGCCTTCGGCGATGGATCGCATCCTGGCTTTGAGTGTCGCCCCGAGCACGCGACCCATCGTTGCGGTGATCGATACCGGCATCGTCGATGATCATCCGGATCTGCAAGCGCAGATTGTCGGCGGCTACAGTTTCATTACCACGAGCACCGCGGGCGATGGCAATACCAGCAGCCCGAATGATCCCAGCTCTGCCAGCTACTGCAGCACGCAGCGCTGCTGGCACGGCACCCACGTCGCCGGCACCGTTGCCGCGCGGTACAACAATGCCGGCTATGGGACGGGCGTGGCCAGCGACGCACAGTTGATGCCGCTGCGCGTATTCAAGCCAGGCTCTGGCGCGACATCCTACGATGTGACGCAGGCGATTCTCTATGCAGCGCGGCTGAGCAACAATTCCGGCACGCTGCCGCCACGCAAGGCAGATGTCATCAATATGAGTCTGGGCGGCTCCGGAGTCTGCCCCAGCCAGTTTGCGGATGTGATTAGCCAGGCGCGGGCGCAGAATGTGATCGTGGTCGCCGCTTCTGGAAACGACGCCGCGTCCTCCGTGGGCACGCCGGCCAATTGCACCGGCGTCATCTCGGTCGGTGCGCTGGATGCGAGCAAGCAGAAGACAACGTATTCGAATTACGGATCCGCGCTCAGTCTGGCTGCGCCGGGTGGCGACCCGACAAAATCAACGACCGGTACCGGTTACCCCGACAGCATCTACAGCACGCTCGGCGCTTTCTCTGGCAGCACGCGCATCGCCAGTTTCGGCCCGGCACAGGGTACCTCGATGGCCTCGCCGCATGTGGCGGGGGTGATGGCCTTGATGCGCTATGTCTATCCCGCACTTACGGTCGCGCAAGTCGATACCTTGCTGGTTCAGGGCAGGCTGACCAATGACCTTGGCGCGCCCGGGCGTGACGATGCCACCGGATATGGCTTGATCAATGCGCGCAAGGCTGTGGATGAAGCACTGACGCTGGCCTCCACTGGAGGGAGCCTGACGGGTGTCGTGGTTGCGTCCCCCACTTCGATCAGCTTCGGTAGCCTGCTCTCCAGTGCCACACTGAACCTCAGTGTTACGGCCGCCAGCAGCGAGACTGTCAGCAGCATTGCTTCAAACAATGCGGCAGTCACGGTAGCAGCCAGCGGCAACGTGAATGGCAGCACGAAACTGGGCGATTACACCATCAGTGTTGATCGCAATGCGCTGGCGGTGGGCACTCACTATCCGGTGCTGACCGTCACGACCAATGCGCCGCGCAACTTCACCGTGCAACTCACCGTGGTCAAGCTTGCGCCCAGCACGAGCGCCAACGCCAGCTTCGGTAGTGTGTGGGTACAGGCCACCAATGCCAGCACTGGTGCGATTCTCGCCCGTCAGCGTTTCAACGTCACTGCAGGCAGTTATCTGTGGAGCCTGAGCGGCATCCCGGCGGGTAATGTGAATCTGATTGCCAGCACCGATCTGGATAATGACCAGTCCTTATGCGAGTCGGGAGAGGCCTGTGGCAGCTATCCAGGCAGCACACAGACCGTCACGGTCAGTGGCAACATGAGCGGCCTGCAATTCTCGATTGCCCCAACCTTGAGTACCAGCACGGCCAGCACGGGCAGCACGGGCAGCGCACCATGAGGCCCGTCCTCCTGCTGATTGGGCTGTTCGCCTGCATGGCTTTGCCAGCCCTGGCAGGGCCTGTCATCGAAACGCGCTTTAGCGAGCAATGTGCGCTGAATTCAAATGAGCCTGCATTGCGCGTGTTTGACGATGCTGCCAGCTGGCACGCATTCCGTGCTGAGACGCCCTTGCCGGCTTTTTCCCGGCGGCTTGACTGGCGCCGTCAGCGCGTGCTGGTGTTCACCGTTGGCATACGGCCTACGCCCGGCTACTCGCTGACGCTGAAGGCAAGTCGTTTGCGTCGCAGCGATCAGACCTTGTTGCTGGATGTGGCCGAGCAGGGCCCGCCCGCTGACGCTTTTCTGCCGCAGATGCTGACTCAGCCCTGCCTGGCGATTGTCCTGCGCAAAGCTGCCTGGCGGCATGTGCAAGTGTCTGACGTTGATAGTGGTCGAGGGCTGCTCATCGGCCCTGAGTCAGGGATATGAAAAAAGGCAGCCCGAAGGCTGCCTTTTACAGAGCACTAATCTTCCTTGCGGAGGATCAGAACTCCTTCATGATACCGACCTTGACGGTGGTGCTATCAGACTTGGTGGCGTTGCCGCTGAAGCCAGCACCAGTTCCAACATATTTGCCGCCAGTGATTGCTTGCTGACGATCAAAGTCCTGCTTCACGAGGTTGGCATACACCTGCACGCTCTTGCTCAGAAAGTAGGAGCCGCCGATCATAACGGACTTGCCGCTGTTGCGGTCGGTGCCCAGATCGTTCAGGTGGGAGATGCCCAGGCCCATTTCAGCCTTGCCATTGAAGTTGTAGGCCACCACGAAGTTGGTGTTCTTTTCCTTGTAGTAACCTTCGGAAGAGGAAGCACCCTTGTACACGTTGTACTGGGTGGAGATCTTCAGGTTCTTGTTGCCCGGAATCGGACGAATGTTCAGGTAGGCGTGGGTGAAGTTACGGCCCAGACCTGCGGCACCGCTCTGCTGAGCGGACGGACGCACGTCGGTCACATCAAAGCCCCAATCTACAATGCCGTCCATCACGACACCTTCGGAACCGATCACGAACACGTTACCCGAAGAAGTCGGGGTGCCTTCGTTGTCGTTGGCACCAGACTTCTGGTTGTCGCCGTTGGCGTAGGTAGCCTTGACCAAGGTCTTGATCGGGCCGAGGTTGAAGGTCGGTGACCAGTAGGACGTGTTACGGTTGGTCAGGGACTCTTCACGGAACTGGGATACGCCAAACTTGACCAGTTCGGTGTCCTTCGGGGTGACCATATAGGGCTTCTCGGCCAGCTTATAGTCATTGGATTGCAGGTTGGCAACGCCCCACTGCAGGGTGCCGAACGGCGTGGTGAAGGCCATGGCCTTCTTATCGTTGGAGTTGATACCACCGGTCGTGGTCGTGTTCTTGCCTTCATGCACGTTGCCGAAACGCAGGTCGAAATCCACGCGGATATCGTAACCCTTGGCGATCTGTTCCTTGGCGCCGATGCTGATACGGCTGGTCGAGTTACAACCGCCGTCCTGAGATTCCTTGGTGCCGATCATGTTGCCATCGGTGTCGTTGGCTTGAGTGCGGCTGAACGAATAACAAGCATCAAACTTGCCACCAACGGTGACGGAAGTTTGTGCGAAAGCGGCGCCAGACATCAGACCAGCAACAGCCAGAGCAATAAGTTTTTTCTGCATTTGAATTCATCTCCTGAGTGAAAGGGTGACCCGCGTTATCTGCTGGCGTTGCTGCCATGCAGTACGCTCGGTCAGCAGTCCCGGCACTTCGGCGCGGGGTCGGGATCCTTTGTACAAAACATCACGCACAAGGCTCTATTTCGTTTTCCCCACGGAGGGTTTACGTTTCCGCTTCAAATATGCATTTGACAACTTATTTTTATTTGCCTTAAAGCCTTGCTACATAAGGCGTTGATGCCTGTTTAAAAAAACATGACCCCGATGCATGTCAGGCGAGGACACATATCGGGGTCAAGTGTGGTTATCACGCAACAGCCAGGAGGGGCTGAGGGCTTACACGTCTTTATGCGCACCGGAATGCTCAAGGAATTCGCGTGGCGAAAGCCCTAGGATGCGTTTGAATACGACATGCATGTACTGCTGCGTACGGAAGCCGCAGCGTTTGGCTACTTCGGCGGTACTCAGCGTGCGGGATGCCAGCATTTGTTTGGCCAGACCCATGCGCGTACGCAGGATCTCGTCATGTGCCGAATAGCCCAGATGTTCAAAAAACAAGCGCTCTACTGTTGTCCGGGATACGCCCAGATGATCCGCCACCTGCTCGGCCTTGATCCCGTTTGCCGCGTGCCGGGCAATGAATTCGAGTGCGTCGCGCAACATGGGGCAGGTCTTGGCACTGGTGGCTGCGGGGTGAATTCCTCTGGGCGGGATGGCGAGGCGCACCGGCAGATCATTCCGGTCGCGCATGCGTCCATGCAGCAGTTCGGCGGCCTTGCGGCCGATCTCATGCGAGCCCTGCATGACCGAGGAAATCGGCAAAGGTGCAAGTGCAGCGACCAGGGGATCGTTGTCTATGCCAACAATGGAAATCTCCTCCGGCACTTTCCGTCCCAGCGTATTGCAGGCCTGCAGTAGTTCGCGGGCACTGGAGTCATTGACCGCAACGATGCCGGTACGGGGCGGCAGCTCACGCAACCAGGCAAGAAGGGTTTCGGTCGGATCAGCGTCTGTCCTGTCGTCAATTTCGGACAAAACCGCGACTGCGTCCGGTACTTGCCGGGAGAAGGCCTCGCGACGTTCGCTTGCCCAGCGGGCGTGGCGGTACTTTGGCTTGGCAAAATAGGCAAAACGGGTCAGTCCGGTGTCGCGCAGATGTTGTACGGCCAAGTCGACCAAGGCGTCATTGTCCGAGGCTACTTGCGATAAGTGCGGGGGGCAGGGGCTCGATACGGCGCTGCTGACACACACCAGCGGGTATTTGTCCATTGAGGCGAGCAACTCCACTTCTTCGGAGGCTTTGGTATCAACGATAAAACCGTCTGGCGTTCGGGACGCTGAGAGCGCCTTGAGAATGTTGGTTTCAAGCTCGAAGATCCACTTGAGCCCAGTGGCCTGAGCGAACGCGCCAATCCCGGCAATCACCTCGCGGTGAAAAGTGAGGCCTGGCTCCAGAACCAGCACGATACGACTGGTTTTTTCAGAATTGCTACGCATGCTTGGGTACCTAGCGCTATCAGAAAGAGCGGCAAAGTGTAGTACATCCAAACAGCTCGCCTACCCTTTCGTCGGGTTTAGACGTGGTTTTTGATCTCAAGACAGTGAAGTTTTTGCGTGTGTAGAGGCGGCTTCGTGTCGTTTTGGCGCAGCAAATCAAGCCGTGCATTCTTTGTCTTGTCGCGGCTGGGTTTTGTTCTCAGTGGAATTTCCTGAAAAATTGATTGCTCGCAAAGCCGCGCCAGTAATGCATTTGCGGGGATGTTGTCGCAAGATGCAATGCCCGCGCTGACTAGCAGTGATGGTCTCTGTAGATCAAGACTGGGTGCGGCTTTTCTGGCGGGCCGTGTTTGAAATCAAAAACACGCCCGTGCGCCAGAACGCCGGCCGGGGAACGGGCGGGTGAAATGGCTCTGGCTCAATAGGCCTGATCCCAGCGGCGTGAAAGACGTAGCGCGCAATTGATCAGGCCAACCATGCTGTAGGTTTGGGCGAAGTTGCCCCATTGTTCGCCAGTGCGAGGATCGACGTCTTCCGCCAGCAGCCCCTGTTTGTTGCAACAGGCCAGTAGTCGGATGAAAGTGGTGTGTGCTTCATTGTGCCGACCCAGCGCATGGAGTGCATAGACATACCAGAAGGTGCACACCATGAAGGCATTTTCGGGGTGGCCAAAGTCATCGCGTTCGATGTAACGATAAATGAAATCGCCATGTTTTAGTTCGGTTTCAATCGCCTTCACGGTTTGAGCGAAGCGTGGGTCATCCGCCGCAAGAAATCCGAATTCGTTGAGCAACAGCAGGCTGGCGTCCAGAGTGTCCCCGCCCCAGGAGGCTACAAAAGCCTGGCGCTCGGGGCTCCAAGCATTTGCGCAGATTTCCGCGTGTATACGGTCAGCCGATTCGCGCCAGATGCGGGTTGAGTCGTCCAGGCCGAGGTGAGCGGCGATGAGCGCGAGGCGATCGCAGGCTGCCCAGCACAACACGCTGGAGTAGGTGTGAATGCGCTGGCTGCCACGCAGTTCCCACAGGCCCGCATCCGGCTGGTGGTAATTGGCCAGTGCTCGCAAGCCCAGGGGTTCGAGCTGGCGGAAAAGGTTCTCGTCACCACGATGACGCAATCGGGTATCGAAGAACATGTGTGTCGCGGCGAGAATGGCGGAGCCGTAAACGTCATGCTGGATTTGTTCGAAAGCCTGGTTGCCGATGCGCACCGGACCCATTTCGCGATAGCCCGCCAGCGCAGGGGCGATTCGCTCGGTCAGGCGTGCTTCGCCGCTGATCCCGTATACCGGCTGTAGCACCCCTTCTTCGGCGCTGGAAACCACGTTGAGGATAAAACCGATGTAGCGCTCCATGGTTGCGGTAGCCCCCAAGCGGTTGAGGGCATTGACGACGAAATAGGCGTCACGCAACCAGCAGTAACGATAGTCCCAGTTGCGCCCCGAGCCGGGATGCTCCGGCACTGAAGTGGTCATGGCGGCAATGATTGCTCCGGTGTCGTCGAAGGCATTAAGTTTCAGAGTGATGGCGGCCCGGATGACCTCGTCTTGCCAGTCGACTGGCACGAAGATCGTGCGTACCCAGCGCTGCCAGTAAGCAATGGTTTCATCAAGAAAGCGTTGCGTGGTTTCGGCAACGCCTCCTTGCAAGGACTCGTCCGGGCCGAGAATAAAACTGAGCGTGTCGTGCACATGCATGAAGCGCGCTTCCAGCACCCCGTGGATTGAGGCGTTGGTCGTCAGGCGCAATGTTTGCAGGGGCGCGACTAAGCGGATGTGGTGGCTGCCGAAGGTGATGCTTGGGGCAAGCTCGCCATCCTGGAAAAGCGGCCGGACACGCACGGCGACGCGCGGGTTTCCGGTCAGACGGCGCACCCGGCGCACCAGCATCGCGGGGAAAAACACCCGGCCGTGCAGCTGGAAGCGTGGGGCAAAATCAGTCACTTCGATGCCGCCGTCATGCCTGTCGAACAGGCGCGTATGAAGCACCGCGGTATGCCGCTCGTAAGCCTGTTCGGCGTGGGAGAAATCATCCAGCACGATGCTGAAGGCGCCCGCCCCCTCATCCCTTCCGGGCGGGGATAGCAGACTGCAAAAGACCGGTTCGCCGTCCAGACGGGGCAAGCACGCCCAGACAATGTTTCCGTGCGGATCAATCAGGGCGCCGACCGCACTGTTGCCGATCAATCCTCCATCAAGAGATGCTTTTTGCATTGTCTGTTCCTTGGCTAGGGGCTGCGTCTGGAGGGGTGGTGATCAAGACCTTTTGCTTCACACAGCCAAGCGGCTGTGCCATTCTGTCAGGCCTGCCGACCACAAAAAGGTTCCGCAAGCATGAAATCCATACGCCTTCAATTGCGCTTCCTTGTTCCGCTGTGTGTGCTGCTTTTAGGTGCAGCCTATATCACCGTGCCCCTGGTCGACAACCTGACCCAGCGCTGGTTCGTGCGGGATCTTGATATCCGCGCAAAACTTGTTGCGGAGGCAATGGCTACGGCAATCGACGGGGTAGCAGACATCCAGCAAACCGACGCCGTCGTCGCAGCGCTAGAAAAAATCATTGCTGATGAACGTCTGATGGCGCTCGCCATTTGCAGCCCCGCCGGGGATATGCAGGTACGCACACATGCCTTTCCTTTACAGCTAGGCTGTTTGCAGGCGCAGGTGATCGCCAATGAGAAAGCGCCCTTGAGCACTCTGCCACAGGGCGAAGTTCACGTTGCCGTGCGTCCTTTGAATATTGCGAGTTTTTCAGGGTCTCAGGTAGTTATTTTGCATGACGCCAGTTACATGCAGCGACGCAGTGACGCGACGCGTCAGTATCTAGTGATCCTGTTCATGGCACTGGGCGCAGCTATCGCCCTCAGCACCATCCTGGCGGCACATCTAAGTCTGCGCGGTTGGGTCGAGGGCACGCGAGCCCTGCTGCGTGGTGAGAATCTGCTTAGCCCATTTCAGGCTCCGCCCGAATTGCAGGGAGTTGCCACGGATCTGCGGCTGATGTTGCGCGAACTGGAAGATGAGCATCGCTCGCGCCTGCATGCGGAAGCCTGGACACCGGAGCGTCTGCGTCAGGTCGTGGCCACAGACATGCGTGGTGAGCAAGTCATCGTCGTCTCCAATCGAGAGCCCTATATACATCTCCAGAGCGGCGACAGCGTGCGCGTGCAACGTCCCGCCAGTGGTCTGGTTACTGCGATCGAACCGGTCATGCGCGCCTGTTCCGGCACCTGGATCGCCCACGGTGGCGGGGATGCAGATCGCGCCACCGTAGACGGACAGGATCACGTCAGCGTGCCGCCCGACAACCCCTGTTACACCTTGCGCCGGGTCTGGATGAGCAAGGAGGAGGAGCAAGGGTATTACTACGGATTTGCCAATGAAGGCATGTGGCCCTTGTGCCATCTCGCGCATGTGCGTCCCGTGTTCCGCCTGACCGATTGGGAACATTACAAGACCATCAACCAGCGTTTCGCCGATGCGGTGGTGCAGGAGGCTCTTACCGACGATCCTATTGTGCTGATTCAGGATTATCACTTTGCGCTGCTGCCAGCGCTGCTGCGCGAACGCCTTCCAAATGCCACAATCATTACATTCTGGCACATTCCATGGCCTAATCCGGAGTCCTTTGGCGTTTGTCCGTGGCATGAAGAAATTCTGCGCGGCCTGCTCGGCAGCTCCATCCTGGGCTTTCATACCCGCTTGCATTGCCGCAATTTCATGGAGTCGACCGATCGTTTTCTCGAGGCGCGGATTCGCCTGGAGGAGTCAATGATCACTTTCGATGGTGATCATACTCAGGTCAATAGCTACCCGATTTCGATTCACTGGCCTGCGCCTGAAGAGGTCGGACTCTGGCCGTCTGTGACAGAGTGCCGCAGCAAGTTGCGGGCGCAGCTTGGCGTCAAAGAGGATCATCTGATCGCGCTCGGTGTCGATCGTTTTGACTATACCAAGGGGATTGTCGAGCGGTTTAACGCGGTGGACCGGATGCTGGAGAAGCATCGCGAGTTGCGTCATCGTTTCAGTTTTGTGCAATTCGCTGCGCCTACCCGCTCTGCGCTGGACGAGTATCAGCTCTTCGCTGAACAGGTGACCCGTCTGGCCGAGCGCATCAATGCGCGCCACGGCGACGCCAACTGGCAGCCTGTTCGTCTGATTGCCGAGCATCAGGATAGCGATGCGGTGACCAGCCACTATCGTGCAGCGGACTGTTGCGTTGTGACGAGTTTGCACGATGGCATGAATCTGGTCGCCAAGGAATTTGTCGCCGCGCGCGATGACCTGGCCGGCACTCTGGTGCTCAGCGAGTTCACTGGTGCCGCGCGTGAATTGCATACCGCTCTGATCGTCAATCCCTACGATGTCGAAAGTACCGCAGACGCCCTCTATCAGGGCCTGACCATGAGTCGCGACGAGCAGGCTGACCGGATGCGCAGTCTCCGCGCGGTGGTCATGGAAGACAATGTCTATCGCTGGGCGGCCAATATGTTGCTGGATGCCGCCCGCTTGCGACGCAGCGAGCGCATCAGTGCGCGCATTGTTTCCCGGCAGGGAGGGCGGTGACGATGCCTCACCTGTTTTCTCCGGATGGTGACAAGGCCATTGCCAGAATTCTGGCGCAGCGCCCGCTGCTTGCGTTGGACTTTGATGGCACGCTTGCCCCCATCGTGCCACAGCCCGAAAATGCACGTGCGCCATTGGCCATTTCCCGCATCCTGAAAAAGCTTTGCAACCGCCTGCCTGTGGCTATTGTCAGTGGACGCGCAAAGGCAGATGTGATTGATCGCTTGGGCTTCGTTCCGCACTACCTGATTGGCAACCATGGTGCAGAAGGTTTGCCGGATGTACATCCCGATCTGGCTCACGATCAAGTCGCTCAGTGGAAGGCCGCACTGGAGCCGTTCGCCCAAGAATTTTCCGCTGCCGGAGTCCGTCTGGAAGACAAGGGCTATTCCCTGTCCCTTCATTATCGGCTGGCACGGGAACGGGACGATGCACTGGCGCTGATTGAAAAGATCGCCAGCAGTTTGAGCCCCGCCCCGCGGCTGATTGGAGGTAAATGTGTGCTTAATCTATTGCCCCCCGATGCGCCCGACAAATACCGGGCCATCTGCCATCTGCTCATCCTGTCGGGTTGCGATAGCGTCATTTTTGCAGGGGATGATCTGACCGACGATGTGGTGTTTGAAAAAGCCCCGCAGGACTGGCTGACGGTGCGAGTAGAGCCCGCCGCCGGGCATCGGGCACGCTTTCATCTTTCCCATCAAAATGAGATGTTTCTGTTTCTGCAGCGCTTGCTGAGTGGGCTGGAGTCCTTGCAGAGGCCGGATGTCAGGAAGCTGTTTGCAGGGCCTTAGCGTTTCTGCGAAAAAGGCCCCTTCAGGAAAATCCTGATCACTAGGCGGCTGGTCTTCATGGGGTGAGTCGCGAAGAGCGTTCTTCTCCGTGCCGACTCGCGCTGTTTCGGATCTCGGTCAGGACTTCATCCTGAAAACAAGAATCGCCATAATCTAAATTGAATACTTTGGAGCGTCTTCGCTGCTTCGCTGCGCGCGTGCGTCAGGGCATCGCGCAGAGATTCATTTCACTGGTGATGTGTTAAAAAAACACCATCTACGAATTGTCCAGAAGGGGAAATAATGCGCGACGGCCGCTTGTTTCGTGTCCGTACATAACTTAAATATCATAGGAGGAAGACCATGAAGCATCAGATCGGCTTTGCTGCATCATCTTTGGCGCTTGTTTTGCTGGCAGCTTGCAGCACTGCTCCGTCTGCGCCCGCAGCCAGCCTGCCCGCCATGGCAAAAGGCAGTACGCTGGTTAGTACGGAGGGCAATGCGCTCTATGTCTTCAAGAAGGATGTTGTTGGCAAGAGTGCTTGCGTTCGTGATTGCCTGAAATTTTACCAGCCGCTTTTTGCGAAGCCGGACGACAAGGCCGTTGGCGATTACGCGATATTTGAGCGCCCGGACGGCATGAGTCAGTGGGCTTATAAAGGTCAGGGGTTGTACTCCTGCACGGTTCCTGCTCTGAAAAAAGACGCTTCGAAAAAAGACGTCGAAGCAGCCCAAAAGAAGGCCGACGGTTGTGCCAAGGGTTTGACGAGTGACTGGGTCGCGGCCAAGCCTTGATTGACACTCCTCTCACGCGTCTGCGAGTTGACGCGTGCGGAGGTTTGGCGCCCACCCCCGCGGGATGGGCGCCCTCAGTTTTCCAGATGCTGGTTGCTTGAGTAGCATGCACGCCACAAAATCATCGTTTGTACTGAATAGCTTATTCGACCAGCGCGACAAGACCGGGGTTGATGTGCATCCTCCTTGGCGCTAGCGAAGTGCGTAGGGCGAAAAGGGGGCTTTCCCCGCTGATGTTCCTGGCTACTCCGAATCATCGAGATACTTGAAGCGCACGAAGCCGTTTGGTCAGCCTTTTGAGCAGATATTTGATCACTGCGATACAAAAGTGCCCAGATGTCCCTGATCTTGCTTTGCCACAGTACGTGTTGTTAGGATGAACGCTTCGGTGCAAAGGCCTGATCTGCGGACCGAGTTCATAAAACACCAAAAAAGGGTATCGCTATGGCATTTTGTCCTGCGTGTGGGGCTGAAGTGAATGAAAAGGCTGTTGTCTGCGTCAAATGTGGTGTGCCGGTGACGCCCGCCGGCTCGACTCAGGCTGGACCGGTCTCTGACAAGGAGTGGCTGACCACCATGCTGCTGTGTTTTTTCCTGGGTGGCTTTGGCGTGCATCGATTTTATACCGGGCATACCGGCATTGGCATTGCGCAATTGCTGACCCTCGGCGGTTGCGGTATCTGGGCTTTGATCGACTTCATCATGATTCTCACTGGTGGCCTCAAGGATGCCAAGGGTTTGCCTCTCAAGAAATAAGCGGCTGGATGCCCTGATTTTTGCGGGCATCAGCGTACTGGGAGTCGCGGCCCTCGTGGCTCCCGTATTCCTCCTTTCCGTGTTGCCACCCTGCCTGATCAGTTTGCTGACGGGCCTTGAATGCTGGGGTTGCGGCATCACGCGCGCCGTCCTCCAAGCCCTGCATGGCGATTGTTCTGCGGCTTGGGCGCTGAATCCGCTTGTTTTCATTGTTCTTCCTTTGCTGAGTTTTGAATATGCAAGGCTGGGCTGGCGGCTTTTCGGCTCTGTGCGGAAGGCTCCTCTTGATGTTCGCCCCTGATCAGCTGTTCGCCCCAGCCATGGCTTGTCAAGCCGGGCAGTCATCACCCTGAAAAGTGGTTTGCGCAAACTTGGCACTGTTGCTGCAGAGTGATGCACCAGTTTGGCCTTGGGCATTTTGACGCGCACCAATCTGGGCCACTTTCTTGCAGAGGCCTGTCTGAATGATGGTGCTGCGCACATGGCACGCTTCTCGCATCAGGGGTTAAGCCGATAAAACAGCTCCATCAGGAGAAAACAGTGGCTCAGATTCAAAAACAAATTTCCAGCAAATCGGCCAACGCCCGTTTCTTTGATGAAATGAGTAATGCTACCGGTGAGGTGCGCCCGCATTACGAGGGCTATGTCGGCTGGTTCGATGGCATGCCTGCCGAGCGCATTACGCGCAAGCGTCAAGAGGCTGATGCGCTGTTTCATCGCTCCGGCATTACCTTTGCCGTATATGGTGACGAGGCCGGTGCCGAGCGCCTGATCCCTTTTGATGTCATTCCGCGCATCATTCCCGCACAGGAATGGGTGACGATGGCTGCGGGTTTGCGCCAGCGCGTAAAGGCGTTGAACGCATTTCTGCACGATATCTATCATGGGCAGGAGATCCTCAAGGCCGGGCGCATTCCGGCTGAGCAGGTGCTGAACAATGCGCAATATCGCCCTGAGATGCAGGGCGTGGACGTGCCCAAGGATATCTATGCGGCGATTGCCGGTGTGGATATCGTGCGCGCCGGCGCCGGCGAGTATTACGTGCTCGAAGACAACCTGCGCGTGCCCTCGGGTGTGAGCTACATGATCGAGAACCGCAAGATGATGATGCGGCTCTTTCCCGAGCTGTTCTCGAAAAATCGCGTTGCCCCGGTCGAACACTATCCCGACCTCCTGCTAGATACCTTGCGTGCAGTCGCCCCCAAGGGGGTGCTCGATCCGACCGTGGTCGTGCTCACCCCCGGCAGCTTCAACAGCGCCTATTTCGAGCATGCCTTTCTTGCGCAGCAGATGGGCGTGGAGCTGGTTGAAGGGCCGGATCTGTTTGTGAGCGACGAGCAGGTTTTCATGCGCACCACGCAAGGCCCGCAGCGCGTGGACGTGATCTACCGCCGCATCGATGATGACTACCTGGACCCGCTTGCTTTCCGGCCGGACTCCATGCTCGGCGTGCCGGGCCTGCTCTCGGCCTACCGAGCGGGCAATGTCACCCTGTCAAACGCTATCGGCACCGGCGTGGCTGATGACAAATCGATTTACCCGTATGTGGGCGAGATGGTGCGTTTCTATCTGGGGGAAGAGCCGCTGCTCAACAACGTGCCCACCTACATGTTGCGCAAGCCCGACGATCTGGCCTACACGCTGGACCATCTGGCCGAGCTGGTGGTCAAGGAGGTTCACGGCGCGGGTGGCTACGGCATGCTTGTCGGCCCGGCTTCGACCAAGGCCGAGATCGAAGATTTCCGCAAACGCATCCTTGCTTCACCCGAGAAATATATCGCCCAACCCACACTTTCCCTGTCGACCTGTCCGACTTTTGTGGACGCCGGCATCGCGCCACGCCACATCGATCTGCGCCCCTTCGTGCTTTCGGGCAACGAAGTGCGTTTCGTGCCCGGCGGCCTCACCCGTGTGGCCTTGAAAGAAGGCTCGCTGGTGGTGAACTCCTCGCAAGGCGGGGGCACGAAAGACACCTGGGTAATGGAAGATTAAGGAAGGAACAAGCATGTTGTCACGCACCGCCGATCACCTGTACTGGATGGCCCGCTATATCGAGCGCGCTGAAAACCTCGCGCGTATTCTCGACGTGAACAATCGCATGCTGCTGCTGCCGCAGAGCGAGCGTGAAGTTGAGCGTCTGTGGCGCGAAACGCTGGATTCCATTGGCCTGCTTGAGGGCTATCACGCCACTCACGACAAAGTCATTCCGGATGATGTCGTGCACTTTATGGCGCTGGATCGCAGCAATCCTGGCAGCATCTACTCCTGCCTGCGTTCGGCGCGCGAAAACGCCCATGCCGTGCGCGGCACGCTTACCGCCGAGTTGTGGGAAACCATCAACACCACCTGGCTCAAGCTGCGCGAATACCAGATTGAGAAAATGGGCGCTGATGATCTCGACGCCTTCTTCGAGTGGGTCAAGTTGCGTTCGCACCAGTCGCGTGGCGTCAGCTTTGCCACCATGATGCGTGACGAAGCCAACTGCTTCCTGCGCCTCGGCACCTTCATCGAACGCGCTGACAATACCGCGCGCATCCTCGACGTGAAATACAACTTCATCGCCGAAGCACCGCGCCGCGACGATGCCAGCGAGTACTACCAATGGAGCGCGCTGCTGCATTCGGTGTCCGCCTTCGAGATTTATCGCAAGGTGTATCGCGACCAGATCACGCCCTCGCGCGTTGCCGAGCTGCTCATCCTGCGCGGTGACATGCCGCGCTCGCTGGCGCATTGCACCGCCGAAGTCGCCAGCTTCCTCGAAGAAGTCGCCAACCAGCGCTCCAGCGAGACCCGGCGTCGAGCGGGTGAGCTGTCTGCCAGCTTGCAATACGGGCGGATCGAAGATGTGCTCGAAGCCGGTTTGCATACTTACCTGACGCGCTTCATTACCCGCATCAATGACATTGGCGACCGGATAGCCAGCGATTTCCTGTTGCCGGTAACTGCTTGAAACAGTGCTGAGGATTGAGTTCTGAGTGCTGAGTGGGCGTGCTTGTGAAGCCGCGGCCAGTACGCGTTTTCAAGCAGGAGTGCTGCAGAGGCAATGCGGGCAAGGATCTTGGAGCGGGTGACGTAGGAGCGCGTAGCTGGCGATTTGCCCGCGTGGATCGCCAGCTGCGCTAGCTCCTACGGGACGTGCTTGTAAAGCTGCGCCCGGTAATCTTCTTCGAGTATGTGTGCTGAAAAAGCACGACAGGCACGGGTCTCGGGGCACGCTGATGGTGTACTCAGCACTCAGCACTCAGCACTCAGCACTAAAAATCCGGAGGATTTTTATAATGAAATACACTATTCGCCATGAAACCCGCTGTCATTTCGACAGCCCCGCCAGCTTCAGCATCCGCAACCTGCGCATCACCCCGCGCGAGGAGGCAGGTTTGCGCATCGAAAATTGGCGCGTCAGCACACCCGGACGCAGCAGCTGCAGCCTCGACACTTGGGGTAATACGACTCACCTGCTGACCCTGACCGAGCCGCATGAAAACGTGCGCATCCTGGTTACCGGCGTGGTCGATGTCCCGGATGAGGCCGTGTCTCACTTTGGGCAGGGCGATAGCCCGCTCGCGCCGCAGATTTACTTGGCCAGCACTCAGCTCACCAGCGTCGATGCGGCACTGGCGAAGTTCTCGCATCAGCACTTGAAACAGCCGCCGCAAAGCATCGATATGGTACTGGCCATGCTGGAAGTGTTGCGCGAGGAATTGCTTCCGATGCCTTCAGGTGGCGAGGCTTTGCGCGGTGCTGCGGCCAGTTTTGGCCGTGGTCGCGCCACTTTGCCAGATCAGGTGCATGTTCTGATCGCCGCCTGCCGCGCTGCCGGCTTGCCCGCCCGCTTTGTCAGCGGCTACCAGCTCGGCGACGCGAGTCACAAGCGCGCCAGCGAATACGCCTGGGCGGATGTCTGGCTGGAGGCCGAAGGCGGTTGGGTCAGTGTCGACGCGCGCCGTGCCCAGCTTGCCAGTGGCCGTCAGGTCCGTCTGGCGGTCGGCCGCGATTACCTCGATGCCTGCCCGATGCGCAGTATTCATCAGGGTGGCGGGCACGAGGAAGTGCGGGTGTCGGTGCAGGCGGCCTGATTTTTTCTAGCTGCCCGAAGAGGCACTCTCAGCGGGCTTCTTCAGGCAGGCTGGTTGAAAACACCCGTTCATCAACGATCTTGCGACAGGTATGCTGAAAAGCAAGGCTGGGAGCGGCTCTTCAGGCAATGTATTTGAGCCGTACCATCCTGTCGGCGGCTCATTTTTTGCTGCCCAGAACCAGAACAAGACCGCCAGCAACGATGGCGGCAATCCCTGCCCAGACCGGGACGTTGACGGTTTCCTTCTCCTTTACGGAAAACTCGATCGGTCCCAGCTTAACGGCCGTCGTGTCTTTGGTATAACTGAAGCCGCCGTAAAGCAGAGCGAGCACGCCGGCGACAATCAGGACAATGGCAATAATTCTATTCATATTCATTTCGCTCTCTTTCGTGGGTGATGGATGACTCGCCGCGTTTGCTGACGATCCTTCTGACGGGAGCCACACCATCTGTTTGTGAACGAGGCCGCTCACATTGTGCGCTTTGCGCGCACGGATAAGGTGATGCGCAGAGGTAAGCAGATATTCGAGCGTAGCCGAGGATCCGCATCCGGCGCTCCACTGCGGGCGGGATGCCGCAAAAGAGGGCCGGGAGCGGCTCTTCAGCCTAGTCTTGGCCGCTCAACGCCATCCGTTGCGCACCATCATGGGATGGGCTGGCGCGGCAGGCTCGCGCTCGATCTGGCAGAGCTGGAGTTGCGCTTGGGGGCTGATCAGGTCGCGATCCGCTTGCATTGGTGCTGGCCCTGCCAGAACCGGGCCGGTGCGGGGGCAAGAGAATTCGGTCATGTCGCGTTCGATGAGCATGGTGTTCTCCTTGGCCACGCAGGCGAGAGTGCCTGCATGGTTTTCATGCAACAAACGTTCCATCACGATCAAGGCGCGCTATCTTCTTCAGGAGCCTGTACCAGCGAGCGTTTCTTCACGTCCTCCAGCAGCTCCGCAAAGTCACGGGATTCGGCGGGCATCATGGTGACCTGTACTTCGACCTTGTGCGAGGAGCCGCCGAGGATGACGCCGCGCATCGGGGTGACGTCGCCAAAGTCGCGACCCCAGCCAAGCAGGGCATGCTCCAGATCGGGTTGGCAGTTGTTGGTGGGGTCGAAGCCGACCCAGCCATTGTCCGGGCACCACACGGCAACCCAGGCGTGCGAGGCGTCAGCCCCGATCAGACGTGGTTTGCCGGGTGCGGGGTGGGTGAGGATGTAGCCGCTCATGTAGCGCGCCGCGAGGCCCAGCGCGCGCAGAGCGCTGATCATCAGGTGGCTGAAATCCTGGCACACGCCACGCCGGTTCTTGAAGGTTTCGGCCAGTGGGGTGCTGACGGTGCTGGCCTTGGGGTCGAACTTGAATTCGCCGTGAATGCGCGCCATGAGGTGGCGAGTCGCGCTTAGCAAGGGTCTCCGGGGCGTGAAGCTGGAGAGCGCCCATTGGCGGACTTCTTCAAGCAGGGGAGCTTGCGGTGAAGGCAGGGCGAATTCCTGTGCATCGAGCGGTGCTGACGACGGGAAGGCGGCAAGCTGGGCGGCAACCGTTTCCCAGCCCGGGCTGCCGGCATGCCGCCAGCTGAGCGGGCGCGCCAGCACGTCGACGGTGCTGGCGGCAATCAGGCGCAGCGTGGCGTGCGGTTGGCGCACGGTGATCCATTGCGAGGGATTGCCGAACCAGTCCAGATGTTCCTTGCGTTCCATCGGGGCCGGCAGGATTTCGATCTGGTGATGCAGGGTGCGCTGGAAGTCAAAGGGGCGCGGCGTCAGGTGCAGCAGGTGCTGCGACAGGCTGACCGGGGCGCCGTAGCGATACAGGGTTTCGTGGATGACGTGATAGCGCTGGCTTTGAGCTTTGGTCTGGCTCTGGCTTTGAGTCTGGCTCATGCAATCACCCGCACGCTTTCATCGGAGTGGCTGAAAAAATGCAGGCTGATCTGATTCGACAGCTCAGCGGAGGCGCTGCGCAAGGTCGCCAATGCTTCCTGCAACGATGCCGAGCCGGGATGGAAGTCCTTCTCCGGATCAAGATGCAGCAAGCGTGTGTGCAGGGCTTCGATGCCGGTATCGGGCATGTCGCCCAGGCTCTCATCCAGTCGCTTCAGATAGTCGCGCAGGCCGCCGGTCTGGAATACGATGCCACGCGGATTGGCTTCGTCGGCAATCAGCAGATCCAGTACCGCCAGCCATTCCGGGCGCGCCATGTAGCGCGAGCGGTAGGTGACGATGGAGTCTGAAATTTCGAGCAGCCATTCGGGATTGCCTTCTTCGCCCATGCGCATGGCGGTTTCGATGGCTTCGGTCTGGAACTGCAGGCGCTCGATCCGTCGCCCCAGCGAGAGGAAACGCCAGCCGTGGTCGCGCGTCATGCCGTCCAGCGTGAAGCCGGCCAGGGTCATGAAGCTGGTGATCAGTTCGTCGAGCAGGGCCATCGCCTCGTAGATGCCAACGTCTTCGTGCGGCTTCTTTTCGACGCTGCGGGCCAGTGCGTTGAGGGTGCGCCAGTTGTCGGTTGACAGGCGCTCGCGCAGCTGGAAACCGGCGCGCGACAGATGCAGAATGTGCGAGGCTAGGCCGCCGGCCACGCTGGAGTCCACCACGCTGCGCAGCAGCGGGCGGATCGCATCGCGCTCGTCGCAGGCCTTGGGCAGGATGCCGATCTGTTTGCCGAAAGCTGCCAGCGCGGCCCATTCGATGGGCGTTTCCTGATTGTCGGTGACACGCCCCAGCGCCACGCGCAGATAGCGGGCAAGATTGTCACAGCGTTCGGAATAGCGTCCGAACCAGAACAGGTTTTCGACCACGCGGCTGGACAGGCCTGCTCCGCTACGTACCAGATCGGTGGCGCTCACCGGCCGGCGCAGCAAGCTCAGGGGCGAAGCGGCATGTTCGCCGCAGACCCACACGTCCTTGCTGCCGCCGCCGCGTTGGCTCGACAACAGGCGAACGTCATGTTCGCTGGAGGTGCGCGCCAGCCCACCAGGCATCACCATGTAGCCTTCCGGGGTGGCCACCGCGAAGACGCGCATGCCTGCCGAGCGATCAACCAGATGTCGCATCTGCTGACGATCCAGCACCGGTACGCGCGACAGGGCGACCAGTTCCTGCGCGAGGAACTCGCGTGGCGCGGCGCGCACCTTGGCGCTCAGTGCCGCCAGCCCGGCCTTGTCCAGATCCTCGCCGAAAACCGGGCCGAAACGACGTCCGTGGGTCTGCGGCATGGCGCTCTTGAAGACCAGATGATCGGCCTTCTCCAGCGCATCTTCCATCGCGGGCGCCTCGCCGCACCACCAGGTCGCGGCGCCCGGCATGGCGAGCTTTTCGCCCAGCAAGTGTTCGCACAGACCGGGCAAAAAGCCGGTCAGTGCGCCGGTTTCCAGTACGCTGGAGCCGACCGAATTGGCCAGCAGCACATTGCCGCGGCGCACCACATCCATCAGGCCGGGCACGCCCAGGGCCGAGTCGGCGCGCAGTTCCAGCGGATCACAGAAATCATCGTCCATGCGACGCACGATGGCGTGCACGCGGCGCAGGCCGGACAGGGTTTTGAGCCATACGCAGCCATCGCGCACGGTCAGATCCTGACCCTCGACCAGCGGGAAGCCGAGGTAGCGCGCGAGGTAAGCTTGTTCAAAATAGGTTTCGTTGTAGGGCCCCGGCGTGAGCAGTACGGTGTTGGTCTGGCCGTCATCGTGTGGTGCGTAACTGGCAATCGAATCGCGCAGCGCCGCAAAGAAGGGCGCCAGCCGCTGCACGCGCAGTTCGCGGAACAGATCGGCGTGCAGGCGCGAGGTGATGATGCGGTTCTCCAGCGCATAGCCCGCGCCGGAGGGCGCCTGTGTACGATCATTGATGACCCACCAACGCCCGTCAGGCGCGCGCGCCAGATCCACCGCAAGCAGATTCAGATGCACGCCATTGCGGGGCACGATGCCGTGGGCCGGGCGTTGAAAGCCGGGGTGGCCGAGGATCAGCGCGGGGGGCAGGCGGCCTTCGGCGAACAGGGTTTGCGGGCCGTACAGGTCGGCGAGGATGCGGTTGAACAAAGTGGCGCGCTGGATCACGGCCTGCTCGATCCCGCGCCATTCGTCTGCGGGGATGATCAGCGGCAGCGGGTCCAGTTGCCAGGGCCGGCTGCCGCCTTCGGCCTCATCATAGACATTGTAGGTGATGCCGTTGTCACGTACCTGACGATCCACTTCACTGAACAGATCGCGCACCTGGGTGACGCTCTGCCGCGTCAGGCGGGCATAGAGCCCGGCGTAATGCGGACGTGGCACGCCTGCGCTGACGAACATCTCGTCGAAGCGCTGCGAATCTTGCGGGTAGTCTGAAAATAGTTGCTTGGGCATGCTCTGTCTTTGTTTTTAGGCCCTGTGCGGGCTGAGGCGGACGCTACTATCGCCAGCCTCAGCCCGGAAAGCAATCATCCGCGGCGCAAATCCAGCGTGAACGGGAAGTCCGGGTTGCGCTCTTCGCGTGGAAGTTTGACTTCACCCGGCGTGTGGCCAGTGCGGAAGAAGCGCGCCAGGCGCCGCGCTTCGGCCTCCAGTGCATTGATCGGGAAGGTCTCGCTGCTGCGCCCGCCCGGATGCGAGACGTGATACTGGCAGCCGCCCAGCGAGCGAGCCATCCAGGTATCGACCAGGTCGATGGTCAGTGGCGCATGCACCGGGATGGTCGGATGCAGGCAGCTGCTCGGCTGCCAGGCGCGGTAGCGCACCGCGCCGACGAATTCGCCCGGCACACCGGTGGGCTGCAGCGGAATGGCGCGCCCGTTGCAGGCCAGCACATGGCGGTCTTCGACGAGGCCCGTGACCTTCACCTCGATGCGTTCGACCGAGGCATCGACGAAACGCACGGCGCCACCGCCGGCATTTTCCTCGCCCATGACATGCCAGGGCTCCAGCGCCAGGCGTAGTTGCACCTCGACATTTTTCGCGACGAAATCGCCCAGTTTGGGGAAGCGAAATTCGAAATGCGGCGCGAACCATTCGGGCTGCAGTGCGTAACCGAATTCCTGCAGCTCGGTGATGACGTCGCAAAAGTCTTCCCAGATGCAATGCGGCAGCATGAAGCGGTCATGCAGCTCGGTGCCCCAGCGTTTCAGACGGTTGGGCTGATACGGCTCCTGCCAGAAGCGCGCCAGTAGCGCGCGCATCAGCAGTTGCTGGGCGAGACTCATCTGCGCATGCGGTGGCATCTCGAAGCCGCGCATTTCGAGCAGGCCGAGGCGGCCGGTGGAGGAGTCCGGCGAGTACAGCTTGTCGATGCAGAATTCGGCGCGGTGTGTATTCCCTGTCACGTCGATCAGCAGATTGCGCAGCAGGCGGTCCACCAGCCAGGGCGGACACGGCCCCGTGCTTTCCTCGGTGCGTTTGCGCATTTCGGCCAGGGCCACCTCGATCTCGTAGACCGAGTCGTTGCGTGCCTCGTCGATGCGCGGGGCCTGACTGGTCGGGCCGACGAAAAGGCCCGAGAACAGGTAGGACAGGGCCGGATGGTTGTGCCAGTAGGCGATCATGCTGGCCAGCAGGTCGGGCCGGCGCAGGAAGGGCGAATCGATCGGCGTGACACCGCCGAAGACGAAGTGATTGCCACCGCCGGTGCCGATGTGGCGGCCATCGAGCATGAATTTTTCGGATGACAGACGCGTGGCGTGGGCCATGTCATACAGAGAGGTGGTCTGTTCGACCAGCTCGTCCCAGCTGGCCACCGGCTGCACATTCACCTCAATCACGCCGGGGTCGGGCGTCACGCGCAGCACGGTCAGGCGTGCGTCCTTGGGCGGCTCGTAGCCTTCGATCACCACCGGCATCTTCATGGCCTTGGCGGTGGCTTCGACGGCGGCGACGACCTCAAGATAATTCTCCAGCACCGGGGTCGGCGGCATGAAGACGTAGAGCCGCCCACCGCGGGCTTCGGCGCACATTGCCGTGCGCGCCACCCAGTCGGCCGATTCGAACAATTCAGGGATGCGCGGATCCCGCCCCGCAACCATTTTGACGGCCTTCTTTGCCTTGTCGCCGGCGTCGTTTTTCTTTGCCAAAGGAGGCTGTTTCTCGCCCGGATCGAGTGGATGCGAATACGGATAGTCGGCCTTGCTCACCCAGGGCTGGCGATCCAGCGGCAGGCGCAGGCCCACGGGTGAGTCGCCCGGCATCAGGTAACAGCGCCCCTCGCGCACGAACCAGGGGCTGGTCTGCCAGGCTTCTCCGCTCGGGTCGCGCGCCAGCGGCAGCACCCAGCCCACCGTTTTGCCCAGACCCTGATCGAAGACCTTGCGCAGACGGGCGCGCTCCAGCGGATCATCGACGCGCGAATCCAGCGGATCGACGTTGATCGGCAAATTGCGCTCGCGCCACAGGTAGTAGAAGGTGTCCTCGAAGGCCGGGAACACATATTCCGTGGTGATCTTCAGGCGCCGCGCCACGCCTCTGAGAAAAGCACCGGCCTTGGCCGTGGTGGCGCCGTATTCCTTGTCTTCCTCGGCACACAGGGCGGGGTCAGACCACAGCGCCTCGCCGTCCTTGCGCCAGTACAGATTCAGCGACCAGCGCGGCAATTGCTCGCCCGGATACCACTTGCCCTGACCGAAATGCTGCAGGCCCAGCGGTGCGTATTTTTCCTTGAGACGGGCGAACAAGGTGGACGAGAGGATGCGTTTTTTCGGCCCCATCGCTTCGGTATTCCACTCCGCACCATCGCGGTCATCGAAGGACACGAAGGTCGGCTCGCCACCCTGCGTCAGGCGCACGTCATGGCGACTGAGATCGCGATCAATCTTGCGCCCCAGCGCTTTGATGTTCGTCCACTGCGCATCGGTGTAAGGCAGGGTCACGCGCGGCGGCTCCAGCACGCGGGTGATCTTCATGCTGTGTTCAAACTCGACCTTGCAGGCTTCCACCGCGCCTTCGATGGGCGCAGCCGAAGACGGTTCGGGCGAGCAGGCCAGCGGAATGTGGCCTTCACCGGCGAATAGGCCCGAGGTCGGGTCCAGCCCGACCCAGCCTGCTCCCGGCAGATACACCTCGCACCAGGCGTGCAGATCGGTGAAGTCCACTTCGGTGCCGGAGGGGCCGTCCAGCGACTTCACATCCGGCTTCAGCTGGATCAGGTAGCCCGACACGAAACGCGCGGCCAGGCCGAGATGGCGCAGCACCGCGACCATCAGCCAGGCCGAATCGCGACAGGAGCCCGCAGCTTTCTCCAGCGTTTCTTCCGGCGTCTGCACCCCTGGCTCCATGCGGATGCCATAGCTTACGGCGCCCATCAAACGTTGGTTCAGCGCCACCAGAAAATCGTTGGTCGGCATCGGCTCGCGCGACACGCTGTCCACGAAAGCCTCGAGCAGCGGTGTCATCGGCGCGGTCTTGACGAAGGGCGCCAGTTCGCCGGAGAGGGAGTCCGCGTAGCTGAACGGGAACTCCATCGCCTCCGGCTCCAGGAAGAAGTCGAAAGGGTTCTGCACCGACATCTCGACCAGCAGGTCGACTTCGACGCGAAACTCGCGGGTCTTTTCGGGGAAGACCAGTCGTGCCAGATAATTCGACTGCGGATCCTGTTGCCAGTTGATGAAATGCGTCGCTGGCAGCACCCGCAGCGAATAGCTCAGCACCCGCGTGCGTGCATGTGGCGCCGGGCGCAGGCGCACGATTTGCGGGCCCAGGGCAATCCGCTTGTTGTAACGGTAATGGGTGACGTGATGCAGGGCAACTTGGATCGACATGGGATTCTCTTCTCGGAGCGGGGCGTTTCTTTGTTAGCAAGGACCGTGCAAAGCCCGTTCTACAGAGGTTTTGGGGGCAGGACAAAGACTTTGGCACCAAGCGCGCGCATCCGGGCAGCGCTTGCTGGTGCAGGGCACCAATCTGGCGCCAGCCAGCTTGGGTTGTTACTGTTACAGAAATTTGCAGGCTGAAGACGCTTGCTGCGCGGGCCTCTTCAGACAGGCTTGCCGCAGAGCAAGGCGGGATGCGGCCTGGCGAGCACATCCTGATGGCGCCCGGCGCCGCGTCAAGATTCCCCCGCCCGCTGCACAAAGGTACAATCGTCGGCTTTCCAAAGCTCAGGCTCATCCCCATGACTGCTCGCAACATTGATGGCGTCGCTCTGTCGGCGCAAGTGCGCGGCGAGATCGCGCAACGCGCCGCCGAACTCACCGCCCAAGGCGTTCAGCCCAGCCTCGCCGTGATCCTCGTCGGCGGCGATCCCGCCTCGGCCGTGTATGTGCGCAACAAGGTGGCTGGCTGCGAGAAGACCGGCATCCGTTCGCTCAAATTCGAATACCCGGCCGATGCGGCTCCGGAAGAAGTCTTCGCCAAGATCGCCGAGCTGAACGCCGATCCGTCGGTGCACGGCATCCTCGTGCAACTGCCGCTGCCCAAGCAGTTCGACGCCGACAAGGTGCTCGAAGCGATTTCGCCCGAGAAAGACGTCGACGGTTTTCACGCCGAAAACTTCGGCCTGCTGCTGCAAGGGCGCAAGTCTTTCTACCCGTGTACGCCCTGGGGTGTGATGAAGATGCTCGACACCGAGAAGGTCGAAATCAAGGGTGCCGAGGCCGTGGTGATTGGCCGCTCCAACATCGTCGGCAAGCCGATGGCCGTGATGTTGCTGGCGCGTGGCGCTACCGTTACTGTCTGCCATTCGCAGACCAAAGACCTCGCCTTCCACACCAAACGTGCCGACATAGTGGTTGCTGCCGTGGGCCGTGCGAAGTTCCTTACCGGCGACATGATCAAGCCCGGTGCCGTGGTGATTGACGTAGGCATCAACCGTCTGCCGGATGGCAAATTGTGCGGCGATGTGGACTTCGATTCCGCCCGCGAAGTGGCGTCCCTGATTACTCCCGTTCCCGGCGGCGTTGGTCCGATGACCATCACCATGCTGCTGGCCAATACCGTAGAGAGCGCCGAACGCGCTGCTAAAGCCTGACGGCGCTGGCCCACCGGCCAGACCGTTCCCTTTTCCCCAGCCTCTCGCCCCCGAGGGGCGAGGGGAGTATGAAGAAGTCGTGATACGACTTTTATAAACTGGAGAGAAATATGAGCAACCCCACCCCCCTCGTTGGCATTCTCATGGGCTCGGACAGCGACTGGCCGATCATGAAAGCCTGTGCCAAGACCTTCAAAGACTTCGGCATCGCTTATGAAGCCAAAGTGCTGTCGGCCCACCGCACGCCGGATCAGGCGCTGGACTACGCTTCCGGTGCTCAGGCGCGTGGCCTCAAGGTGCTGATCGGTGCCGCTGGCGCTGCCGCCCACCTGGCCGGTGTGATGGCCGCCAAGAGCGAGCTGCCGGTGCTGGCCGTGCCGATGCCGTCCAAGCATCTGGGCGGTCTGGATTCGCTGCTGTCCATGGTCCAGATGCCCGGCGGCATTCCGGTGGCGACTTTTGCCATCGGCGAAGCCGGCGCCGTGAACGCAGCGCTGTTTGCTGTGGCCATGCTGGCCCTGAGCGACGCAGAAATCGCCAAAAAGCTCAGCGCCTTCCGTCTGGCTCAGACCGAAAAGGTGCTGGCCAAGACCTTGCCGGACGTCGAGTGATTTGTGTAGGGCGGGTTAGCCGCAGGCGTAACCCGCCATCCATCCTGCGCTCCTTCGGTGACTGGCCGCTGGCAAGCGGCGGGTTACGCTGCGCTAACCCGCCCTACGCCTGTCTGCGTCGGTGCGCCTTGCCAGAACCGCTGCGCGCCATTTTGCGGACGTTTTTCGCCTGTCTTGCACCGCTGATGTTCAGCGTGTCGCTGGCCCACGCTACCCCCGAGCCCGTCAGCATTCCCGCTGGCGGCCTCTCCTCCTCGCCAGCGCCACTCGTTGCCCACCTGTTCCAGCCCGATGCGCCCGGCCCGCACCCGGCCGTGGTGATGGTGCATGGCTGTGGCGGCGCCTACGCCAAGGACGGCGCGCTGAATGCCCGCCATCAAATGTGGGGCGAATACCTCGCCAGTCAGGGCTATCTAGCCTTGATGCTGGACAGCTTCAGCTCGCGTGGTCTGAAACAGATTTGCACCCAGAAATACAGCGAGCGCATGCTCAAGGAAGCCGATCGCGTTGGCGATGCTTACGCCGCACTGAGCTGGTTGCGCCAGCAGTCCGGCATTGATGCCATGCATATCGGTTTGCTCGGCTGGTCGCATGGTGGCGGCGTGACGCTGGATGTGATTCGGCGCAAGCCCGCAAATATGCTTGAAGGTTTCAGTGCTGCGGTGTCTTTCTATCCCGGCTGCACGACGCGCAACAAAAAGGCGGCAAGCTTCAAACCGTACGCGCCGCTGCTGATCCTGATCGGCGAAGCCGACGACTGGACGCCAGCCGCATCCTGCGTCGCGCTGACCAATACTGCTCGCGCGCAAGGCGCCGTGATGCAGATCGTCACTTATCCTGGCGCGTATCACGACTTCGATCATCCCGGCCTCAGCAAGATCCGTCTGCGCGCCGATGTGCCTAACGGCGTAAATCCGGGCAAGGGCGTGCATACTGGCCCCGATCCCGTGGCACGCGAGGACGCCAAGCGCCGTACCCTTGAATTCTTTGCCGGGCAGCTCAAATGATTTCCGCCAATACGCCCGAAAACATCCGCCGCGCCGCCGAACTGCTGCGTGCTGGCGAACTCGTCGCCTTGCCGACAGAAACCGTTTACGGCCTCGGCGCTGATGCCGCCAACGAAGCGGCCGTGGTCAAGATTTTCGCCGCCAAGGGCCGCCCGGCCGATCATCCGCTGATCGTGCATCTGGCCGACCGCGAGCAGATCACCGAGTGGGCGCGCGAGATTCCCAAGGAAGCCATCGCCTTGGCGCGCGCCTTCTGGCCGGGCCCGCTGACCCTGATCCTGAAGAAGGAGGCCGATGTCTCCGACGTGGTTACCGGCGGGCAGGACACGGTCGGCCTGCGCGTGCCGGATCATCCGGTGGCGCTGGAATTGCTGCGTGCCTTCGGTGGTGGCGTGGCCGCGCCCTCGGCCAATCGTTTCGGCCGGATCAGCCCGACCACTGCGCAGCACGTCTGGGAAGAACTCGGCGAATCTGTCGCGATGATTCTGGAGGGCGGCGCCTGCGACGTGGGCATCGAATCCACAATTCTTGATCTGTCGCGCGGCGAACCGGTGATTTTGCGCCCCGGCATGATCGGCCGCGCGGCGATTGCGGCGGTCATAGGCCGGCAGCCACGCCTGAAACACGAAGCTGAAAGCGCGCCGCGCGTGTCTGGTGCACTGGCGGCGCACTACGCGCCGCGCACACCGATGCGCATGGCCTTGCGTGCCGAAATCGCAGCGGCTGCGGCCGATTGCGCCGTGCTCAGCCACGCCGGCGAAAGCGATCCCGGCCGCTACGCCATGAGCATTGATGCGCCGTTTGATGCGCACGGCTACGCGCATGATCTGTACGCCAATCTGCGCGCGCTGGATGCCAGCGGCGCCCGCGAAATCCTGGTCGAAAGCCTGCCGGATGACAGCGAATGGGATGCGGTACTTGACCGCCTCGGGCGCGCGGTGGTGGGCTCGGGTGCCGAGGATGATGAGACCTGACTTCTTTGCAGGTTCAGTCACTCACGAAGTAAGCTCAGGAGGAATGTCCACATGATGCGACTTGAGCTGCCTTCGGATAAAGACCTGCTTGCCGCTGTTGGGGAGTTGACTCTGCGACATGAACACTTGGATCACATCCTTCGGATGACGGTGCGAGCACTTGAGGGACGGGAGATTGACGAGATTCTCAATGACAGGAGTCTTCGGTCATCCGCCAGTCTTCGCAAGGGAATAAAGAAACAAGGGCAGAAATTTCTTGGTAACGGAGAGGACTTTTCAGTCCTTTGTTCCTTGTTGGGTCGGTGCGAACTAGTCTCCAATGAGAGAAATGAGTTCGTGCATAGCGTTTGGGTAGAAGAGCTGGATAGAGACTCTGCTCGCCGCTACGAAAGTGGAGAATGGCAAGCACTTCCCAAAGCAGTCGAATTGCACGGGCTTAGTGAGCGGATACGGTTGCTGGTGCAGGAATTGATTGCGTCAAGATTTGACGAAGGAGTCTTGGCCGACGTAATCAAGCAGGCTCAAATAGCGCGAGCATCAAAAGCCTAGAGCGCCTGCACTTTCCCCGCCTCAAACAGACCGTCGCGATAATCCTGCAGGGTCTGCTGGATTTCAGCTGCCGTGTTCATCACGAAGGGGCCATACTGGGCGATCGGTTCGTTCAGCGGCGCGCCGGCAACGAGAATCACGCGCGCATCCTCTGCCGCTTCGATCACCACGCCTCGCGCACCGTCATTGGCCAGAATCGCCATGAAGCGATCTGCCACGACCTTGCCCGCCACCGTCACTTCGCCGCGATAGGTGTACAGAAAAGCGTTGTGCCCGGCCGGGATGGCCTGCGCGAAACGTGTGCCAGCCGGCAGATGCACATCCAGATACAGCGGTTCAGTGTCTGGCCGTTGCACCGCGCCCGCCGTGCCTTGGCTCTCGCCGGCGATCACGCGCACCGTCACCCCTTCCGGCGTGGTGAACTCGGGGATCGCTGCGCTGGGGATGTCGCGGTAGTAGGGTGCGATCATCTTGTTCTTCGCCGGCAGATTCACCCACAGCTGAAAGCCTTCCATCAGGCCTTCTTCCTGCTCGGGCAATTCGGAATGAATCAGGCCGCTGCCCGCGGTCATCCATTGTGCGCCGCCGGGGCCGAGCAGGCCGGCATTGCCGGCGTTGTCGTGATGACGCATGCGCCCGGCGAGCATGTAGGTCACGGTCTCGAAACCGCGATGCGGGTGATCGGGAAAACCACCGATGTAATCGTCCGGATTTTCGTTGCGGAAAGCGTCGAGCATCAGGAAGGGATCGAGGCGGCGCTGCAGGTCCTGCGTCAGCACCCGCGTGAGTTTCACCCCGGCACCGTCGGACGTGGCCCGCCCGGCTACGAGGCGCTCCACGCCTCGCGATGCGAAGGGGGTGGCTGAGGTTTTCTGAATTTGGGTCATGGAACGATCCTTGGGTTAGGAACTGGGAACTGAGGACTGGGGCAGAGTGGTCGGAGAGCCGCGCCTGTCAATCTTCTTCGGCATGCCTGCCCGAAGAAGCAATGCCCGCGCGGCGCTACAAGCATGCCCCGTAGAGCCTGCCATCGACGTGATCGGGGGAGCTAGCGCAGCTGGCGATCCACGTCGGCAATCGCCAGCTGCGCTAGCTCCTACGCCACCCTCCCGAAGCACTGCGCCTGTATTGCCTCTGCAACACTCCTGCCCGAAGAATCAATACCTGCGAGGCTCTGCAAGCACGCCCACTCAGTCCTCAGCACTCATTGCTCAGTCCTCTGCCGCAGGCAGCTGGCTATACCAGTGCGGCGATCTCGGCTTCCGCATCAGCCAAAGCCTTGGCCGCCGGCTCTTCGCCCATCGACAGGCCTTCGGCATGAATGAAGGTGATGTCGCTCAGGCCGAGAAAGCCGAGCACGTTCTTCAGGTACGGCGTCTGCGCATCGGCCGGGGTGTCGCGGTACAGGCCGCCACGTGCCAGGGCCAGATACACCTTCTTGCCCTTGAGCAGACCTTCCGGGCCTTTCTCGGTATAGCGGAAAGTCACGCCCGCCTTGGCGATCGCGTCGATCCAGGCCTTCAGCTGCACCGGTACGCCGAAGTTGTACATCGGCACGCCAATGACGATGGCGTCTGCAGCCTGCACTTCGGCGATGGTTGCGTCGTCGATGGCGGCACGCGCGGCTTGCTCGGGCGTACGTGCCTCGGCCGGGGTGAAGATCGCGCCCAGCGCGGCTTCGTCGAGGATCGGCTGCGAGCCGGTTTCACGCACCGTCAGCGTGGCGCTGGGGTCGAGTACGCGCAGGCGGGTCACGATGCTGCTGGCCAGACGGGTGGAGGCGGAAGCGGCGCCGCGGACGCTGGAATTGATTTGCAGAATGTTCATGATGTATCTCTTAGGGGTTGGGGGGAGGGAGTGACGCCACTGTATTCTTCTCACCAAAGCATCAGAAGCCCACGGAATGGATAGTATTGTTCCGTTTATGGAACAATTCGTCTTAGCTGCGAGTTCAGTCGCATGCCGCGTTTTCCTGGCCGACTGAAGGCTCTCTTGAGCTTGTCGAAGGGTCGGCCCTAGGAAAGCAGTTTTGGTAATCCAGACGAACTCACGGGCAATGAGTGCCCCGGAACTCCCACACCGACCATGAACCTCGACGCCAACGACCTCCTGCTCTTCGCCCGCATCATGGATGCCGGTAGCTTCTCGCTCGCGGCGGAGCGTGCCGGCCTGCCCAAATCCACCGTGTCGCGGCGCATCACCGCGCTGGAGGCGCGCCTCGGCGAGCGCCTGCTCACGCGTAGCACGCGGCGTCTGGCGCTGACCGAGTTCGGCACGGAAATCCTCGAGCATGCGCGTCGCCTGCAGGAAGAAGCCGAGGCCGTCGCCGCCTATGCCCAGCATCGCCAGGCTGCCGTGCGTGGGCGCTTGCGCGTGTCGATGCCGGCGGATTTCGGCGAGTGGATTCTTGGCCCGCTTTTTCTGCAGTTCGCCGCCAGCTATCCGGAGGTGAAGCTGGAGCTGGACCTGTCGCCGCGTCGCGTCGATCTGATTGGCGAGCAGTTCGATCTGGCCCTGCGCGTTGCTGCGCGTCTGCCCGACGACACCACTCTGGTCGCGCGCCGCCTGTGCGATCTGTGCAGCGGCCTGTATGCCAGCCCGGCCTACCTCCGGCAGTTCGGCACGCCGCAACACCCGGACGAGTTGATGCGCCACACCGCCCTGCAAATCATCGGCAGCAGCGGCGAGGCTCAGCGCTGGCGCCTCAGCAAGGGCAAAGACGTGTGGGAAGACCTGCCGGCCGGCCCGCTCGCCGCCAACTCGGTCAGCCTGCTGCGCCTGCTCGCCACGCATGGCTTGGGCATCGCTGGCCTGTCCGAAGGTTTTGTCGCCAGCGCGGTGGCTGACGGCCTGCTCGTGCGCGTGCTGCCGGAATGGCAACTCCCCATCATGACGGTGTGGGCCGTCATGCCCGGCCGCCGCCTGATCCCGGCACGCACGCGGGTGTTTCTGGCTGCGCTGGAGAGTGTGCTGGCGCCCGCCTGACAGGAAAAAAGGGCGGGTTATACGGCAAGAACCAAAGCCGTTCTACAATCAGAAAGACATGGAGCCACAACTACGATTTAGAAGAGATGCTCTCGCGGCAGTCCCGTCGCAATCGCTGATTCTCGGATCCGAGGTAGGTGTGAAAATTCGAATCTTCCTGACCGCTTTGCTTGCCGTAGCCCCACTTCCGCTCTTGGCGCAAGACAGGGTGGTGACGATTTATACCTACGAGCGCATGCCATTTTTCGGTCAGATTAATACCGATGCCGAAGGCTTCATCAATCAGATTACCCGGCTTATATTCGAAGACGCAAAAGTCCCCTATGTGTTCAAGAAAGTCCCGGTCAGCCGCATCTTTGCGACACTTGCGCAGCCAGGAATATCCTGTGTCGCAGGGGCCTTCAGGACACCTGAACGCGAGCAAACTTATCTCTTTTCGTCGGATTACATTTATCAGGACAGCTCGCCCCGCTACTTGATCCGCAGCGCTGACCAAGCGCACTATGCTTCGATCAAAAACATCAAAGACTTGCTCACATCAGGCAAGACGGTGGGGCTAGCGGAAAAATATTCCTACGGGACCTGGATTGACGAAAACGTCAAACTCTACAATCCGCCTACCACGGTAGTGAATATTGGCGACAATCAAAGTGCTTTTATGCAGATGCTGGTGCTCAAGCGCTTCGACTATGTTTTTGCAAGTGGTGAGGAGGCTTCCTACAACCTCAGGAAAAACCCGGAGTTCCGCGCAGCCATCAGCGTCAAGATGCTTGCCGATACCCCAACGGCAGGGAACATTCGCTGGATCATGTTCAGCAACAATTTTCCTCCGGATTTGCGCGAGCGCATCGACAAATCGATACCCAAGGTTAAAAAAAGCAAAGCCTATCGGGATATTGTCGTCGGGCTTACCAGGTAAAGTTCCTCAAACCGAATGCAGGTGCAATTTGCCGAGCATTCAGCCAGCATCATCCTTTGCATCGGGCGACGCCAAGGCATTTTTACCTTCGACTCATCCCAGTTACAACTTTGCACCACCTGAAAAGCCGCACCCCGCCTGACTTTGCAATTGTCCTGTCCGCGTAAGTCCGCCCGACGCGCCTCTTCGGGCACGTATGGCGGTAGCGCAATAAAAAACGCCCGGTCTCCGTGAGGAGCCGGGCGTTCTTATTGCGTCTGCGCAGATGCTTAACAGCGGCCCTTTTTGGCCTGACCCGGTGGGCAGTGACTGCCGTTCTTGCCACGGCCGGTATAGTATTTTTTTCCACGCGGGCCGCCGTGCTTCTTCCAGTAGCTGGGCTCGCGATACGCGTCACCGTCCCAGTAATAGCCGCGACTGTCCTGGCTGCCGAAGGTCACGGTAACACCAGGCGCCTGTACCCGGATGTTGCCGATATCGATATTGACGTCAGCCGCTTGCGAGAGCATCGGGCAAGCCAGCATCGCTGTAGCAAGAATGAGTTTTTTCATATTCAGCCTGTTTTGGTGAAGGGGGAAAACTGATTGTAGTCATTGTCCCGTTTGAAAGCGGAGATCAATCCTTGATGGGGTCACCGTTCAAGTGAATGATTGTGACGCGCCGTGGGGCAAGACGGCTTTTCTGGCTGCATTCGCATTTGTCACCCCGCACCGCGCGTCCCATACTGGGCTTCTCCCCTTTTCAATCCCGTCGCCCGCGCGGCAGTCCATCAAGGAGTTCTAAGCATGCGTTACAGGAAGTTCGGCAATACCGGCCTGTTTGTGTCGGAGCTGTGTCTGGGCACGATGACCTTTGGCGGCGCAGAGGGCGAGATGTGGGGCCACATCGGCCGTTTGCAGCAGAATGATGCCGAAGCGCTGATCGGCCGGGCGCTGGACGCCGGGATCAATTTCATCGACACCGCTGACGTGTATTCGGAAGGCCGCTCTGAAATCATGACCGGTCAGGCGCTTAAGAATCTGAAGGTGCCACGCGAGAACGTGGTGGTGGCGACCAAGGTGTTTGGCGAATCCGGCACCAAGGGCGTGAATTCACGCGGCATGTCGCGCTATCACATCATCGATTCGCTCAAAGCCAGCCTAACGCGCCTGCAACTGGATCATGTGGATCTGTACCAGATTCACGGTTTCGACGCGGCCACGCCGATTGAGGAGGCGCTGCGTGCGCTCGACGACCTGGTGCGCCAGGGCCATGTGCGCTACATCGGCGTATCGAACTGGGCGGCCTGGCAGATCGCCAAGGCGCTGGGGGTTTCGGAGCGTCTGGGCCTGGCGCGCATTGATTCGCTGCAGGCGTATTACACGATTGCCAGTCGTGAGCTGGAACGCGAAATCGTGCCGATGCTGCGCAGTGAAAGCGTCGGTCTGATGGTCTGGAGCCCGCTCGCCGGCGGCTTGCTCAGCGGCAAGTACAGCCGCGACATGCAGGCCGAGGCTGGCAGCCGCCGCACGACTTTCGATTTCCCGATTGTGAACAAGGAGCGCGCTTTCGATTGCATCGACGCAATACGCCCGATTGCCGCCGCACGCGGGGTGTCGGTGGCGCAGATCGCCCTGGCCTGGTTGCTGAACCAGCCGGTTGTGAGCAGCGTGATCGTCGGCGCCAAGCGTGTCGATCAGCTCGACGACAACCTTGCCGCCAGTGGCCTGCGCCTCACGGCTGAGGAACTGGCGACGCTGGATGCGGTGAGCGCGCTGCCGCCCGAGTACCCTGGCTGGATGCTGGAGCGGCAGGGCGGCTACCGGCGCCAGCAATTGGCGGATTCCGGCCCCGCCTGAGGCTTTAGTATCAAAGAAAACGCCCGGTCTCTTCGCGAGCCGGGCATTTTTGCTGATTGATGCTCTTCAGCCGTGCCGGATGAAGTCATGGGTCGCCAGTGCTGAGTGCCCGGAAGCAGGGGTAATTTGGCGAGCTCCTGAGGCGTATGATCCCATGGCATTGACACTCTGCCTGGCTGCCCCGCGCCCACGCTGTTCACTTCACATCGGACCTTATAAAATGCACAACGCCGAGCTTGCCGCCCACATCAGCGCATTGTCAGACGAGGATCTGACGAGTCGCGTCGCGAGTGGTGGATTCACAGACGTCGCGCAGGATCTGGCGCTGGCCGAGTTGACGCAGCGTGGGCTGCCTATTCCGGCGCTGAACGTTAGCGGCGCTGATGAGGAACCTTACCTGGGCGATATGCTCATCCTCGAGCGTGATTTGGCGCCAACCGATGCGCATATCGTGTGCTCGCTCCTGAATTCAGCGGGCATCGCCGCCAGCGCGGGAGACACGAATCTGGTCCAGGCTCACAGCCTGCTCGCCATCGCACTGGGCGGCGTCAGGATTCGTGTCCCCGCATCGCAGCTGGAGGACGCCAAGGCGCTGCTGGCGGCGTACGAGCGTGGCGAGTTTGCCTTGGGCGATGATTGCGATGTCGAGTCGCCTGAGGCCTGAGAGGTCTGCAAGCGGGCTTGGCCCGGCGGGAGCTGATGGCCGAAAATCCGCGCTGCGCTTCACTCTGCAGGCATATCGTGTGTAGAGCCTTGTGGTACGCGGCTCTGCGGGCAGGCTGATCTTTGCTTGAGGCCGGGCGTCAGGCTCGCTACCATCCCGGCATGTGCGCGGCGGCACCGCTGCCTGGAAATGGATACGAACATGTCAATAGTGTTTTCGGTTACGGGACGTGAAACCCACAAACTGCTGACGGTGCCGCTGGGCTGGCGCCATGATCAGGGCAGCGAGGTGGCGCTGGTCGAGTGCGATTGCTTTGCCATCGGTCTGATTCGTGCCGGTTCGGTGGTGCTGGCGTTTGATGACAAGGTAGTGCCGGTGGCGGCGCCGGCGATTTTCATCCTGGATGAACGCACCCGGCCGGTGTTGCGCAATGCTCATGCCTTGCAAGTCAGTACCTTGTACTTCAATCCGGCTTACATCAACGACGCGCTGCAGCCTTGCGTGCTGCATGACGAAGCGGCGCGACGCGCGCTGGCGGGTTCGACCAAGCAGGATTATTTCCTGCTCGAACCCTTCATCAAGCAGTCCGGCGCGCGGGGCGTTTTCCCGCTGCCCGCGCATCTGGCCGGGCAGGTGGCGAGCTTGCTGGATGCGATCATCACCCAGGCTGGCGAGCAGCCGGACAAGTACTGGCCCTGTCGCGGCCGCTCCTTCCTGATTGAACTGCTGTTCCAGCTGCGTCTGCTGCAGGGCGATGCGGCGCCTGCGCTGGCCTTGCCGGTGATGCCGGAGGATGCGCGCACGAGCCGCATCGAACGGGCGCTGAGCTATGTGCAGGAGCGCTACCAGCAGGAATTCACGCTGGGCGATCTGGCCCGCAGTTGCGCCACCAATCGCACCACGCTGAACAGCGAGTTCCGTGCCGCCACCGGCATGACCGTGCGCGCCTACACGATTGCACTGCGCATGAAGATGGCTGCGGCCTTGCTGCGGGATACGAAGATTCCGGTCGCTGAAGTGATGACGCGCGTCGGCTATGGCAACCAGAGCCATTTCACGCGGGCCTTTCATCAGAGCATCGGGGATACGCCGCGCGCCTATCGCGAGAAAAACATCATTTTCTGAGGCCTCTTTGCGCGGATTGCAGATCCGCACAAAGAACTTGTTGTTGGCCCGTATCTAGGGTTTACCCGCAGGACTAAGCTGAACTCATCCAGATCACATCACGAGGAGTCAGCCATGAAAACCCTGCATTCGTCCCGCCCTGTCCGGTTTGCCGGCTTCGCCCTTTCCGCCCTGCTGGTGCTGTACACCGGCCTGTGTTCCGCTGCCAGTTTCAAGGGGCAGGCGGAGTTTCCGCTGTGGGGCGATCAGGCCGCGCCCGCCACCAACGGCGTCAAGCTCGAAGAAAAATGGACCGACGTCAGTAGCAACAAACCCTTCGAGCAGGAGCCTGAAGTCGCCGGCATCTCCACGCCGACGCTGAGTGTCTTCGTGCCGCGCAGCCCGAATGGCGCAGCAATGATCGTGATTCCCGGCGGCGGCTACAGCAAGCTGTGTTTCGGCAAGGAAGGCGTGGAAATCGCGCGCTGGCTCAATTCGCTGGGCATCACGGCCTTCGTGCTCAAGCATCGCTTGCCTGTCGAGTGGCCCACAGGTGTTGGTCGCCACATGCCGCTGCAGGATGGTCAGCGCGCCGTGCGTCTGCTGCGCGCCCATGCGGCCGACTGGAATCTTGATCCGCAGCGCATCGGCGTGATGGGCTTCTCGGCCGGCGGTCATCTCGCTGCCCTGCTGGGCACGGCCTGGAAGCAGAAGAGTTATGAAGCACGCGATGCCATCGATGCGCTCAGTGCGCGTCCAGATGTCATCGTGGTGGCCTACGGGGTGTTTGATTTTGCTGGCCGCACGCTGCCGGCCAAGGCTAGCGAGGGCGCCCTGGCGATCCACGATTATCCGGCCGTGCCGGCGGCTGATTCTTCGCCCGCTTTCATAGTCGCGGCGGATGACGATCCCAAGGTCAATACCGAGCAGAGCGCGCGTTTCTACGCTGCGCTGCATAACGCGAAAGTGCCCGCCGAGTTGCACATCTATCGAGGCGGCGATCACGGCTTCGCGCTGCGCAAGAACAACGCCCTGCCGGTTGCCGACTGGGCCCGCCAGAGCCTGGAGTGGATGCGCGCCAGTGGCTTCGTGCCGCGCTGAGGCCTGGACTGTACGGGTCGCGGCCTGCGCTGTGGCCCATCCTTCACTTGTTTGAGGAGAACGACATGAAAACCCGAATCTTCGTCACCGTGTGCGCTTTGCTGTCCTGCCTGTCACTGCCCGCCGCCGCATCCGGCATGCATCCCTGCCGCGTGCAGCAAGGCGTCTGGAACTGCGTGCTGCATGACGTGTCGATGCTGCGTCTGCTCGCCAATCCGGCCGAGTTCGATGGCAAGCGCGTCCGCACGGTCGCCTGGCTGGATCATGCTGACGGCAAGGATATGGCCTTCCTGCATCGCGAGGATCAGCAGGCCCAGTTGCTACGTCACGCCTTGCAACTGCGCGGCATGTCGGCAAGCGAATGCCACAGCGGCCACTACGTTACCCTCGAAGGCGTGTTTGCCCTGCCTGATCAGTCCCGCTGGCAGCCGGATTCCCGCGCGCAGGACGGTTGCCTGACCTGTCAGTACTCCGCACCCGACAGCACCTGGTTGCTACCGGTGGGTGGATCGCTGGATGTGGTTCGCTGCATGCCCAGACCGTGAATGGCTTGAGAGCCGCTTTTGGTCTAGCTCTCCGGCAGGTCTTCTCGTAGAGCTATATGCAGAAAGCCTCTGTAGGTACAGTGCTTGCAGAGGCTTGCTGGGTGCGGATCTTGAGACGGTGGCTTAGCCGCTGTTGCGCAGCCCGGCCGCCACGCCGTTGATCGACAGCAGGATGCCGCGGCGCACGCGGTCGTCGCTGTCGCCCTCGCGGTAGCGGTGCAGCAGCTCGACCTGAACGTGATTGAGCGGATTCAGGTAGGGCAGGCGGTTGCGGATCGAGCGCGCCAGCAGCGGGTTGCCTTCGGTGAGTTCTTTCTGGCCGGTGATGCTCAGCAACACTTCCAGAGTGCTTTCCCACTCGGCCTTGATGCGCGAGAAGATGGCATTGCGCAGGGCTTCGTCCTGAACCAGTTCGGCATAGCGCGAGGCGATGGCGATGTCGCTCTTGGCCAGCACCATGTCCATGTTGGCGAGCTGGGTGGCGAAGAAGCTCCACTCGCTGTGCATGGCTTGCAGGCGCTGCATGCCGGTTTCACCGTGCTTGGCGACATAGGCTTTGACGGCGGCGCCGAAGCCATACCAGCCCGGCAGCATGACGCGGGACTGAGCCCAGGAGAAGACCCAGGGAATCGCGCGCAGGTCGTCGATGGCGGTGCTCTTCTTGCGTGAGGCGGGACGCGAGCCGATGTTCAGGTTGGCGATTTCCGAGATCACGGTAGATTCCCAGAAATAGGTTTCGAAGCCCGGGGTTTCATACACGAGATTGCGGTAGGCCTTGAAGGCAAAGTCCGAGAGCTCGTCCATGGTCTCCAGATACTCGGGGCGCGGCGCGGCCTCCGGGTGCGCCAGCAGCGTGGCTTCCAGCGTGGCAGCGGCGAGCACTTCGAGATTGCGCCGACCCACTTCCGGATTGGAGTACTTGGAGGCGATGACTTCGCCCTGCTCGGTCAGACGGATCTGGCCCTGTACGGCGCCGCCCGGCTGGGCGAGGATGGCCTGATAGCTGGGGCCACCACCACGACCGACCGAACCGCCGCGGCCGTGGAACAGGCGCAGACGCACGCCGTGTTTCTTGAACACGCCAATCAGCTGGATTTCAGCCTTGTAGAGTTCCCAGCCGGAGGTGAGGAAGCCGCCGTCCTTGTTCGAATCCGAATAGCCGAGCATGCATTCCTGCGCTTCGTCACGCGAGCTGACCCAGGCGCGGAAGGCCGGGATGCTGAAGATGCGATCCATGATGCCGGCGGCGTTCTGCAAATCGCCGATGGTTTCGAACAGCGGGATGATGTTGATGTCGAGCGCCGCCTCGTGCGGGCGCAGCAGGCCGACTTCCTTCAGCAGTACGGCCAGTTCCAGCATGTCGGAGACGCCATCGGTCTTGGAGATGATGGCGTTCTGTACGCAGCATTTGCCGTAGGTGCGTTGGGCTTCGGCGATGGCGCGGAAGATGGCCAGCTCGCCGCTGGTTTCTTCCGAGTAGCTCACACAGGGCGACGCCAGCGGCCGTGGCGTGGCCAGCTCCTGCAGCAGGATGGCGATGCGGCCTTCTTCGTCCTGAGCCAGATAGGCTGTGCCGGGGTGCACGGCTTCGAGCAGCTCGGCGACGGTGCGTTCATGGACGTCGGAGTTCTGACGTACGTCGATGCTGGCCAGATGGAAGCCGAAGACGTGGGCGGCGCGCTGAATTTCGCGCAATTTGCCGTGGGCCAGAGCGGGCGAGGTGTATTGCAGCAGCGAATCGTGGATGACGTCCAGATCGGCACGGAAGGCTTCGGCGCCGGGGTAAACGTCGGCAGCAACGCCGGGATTGCGCCCGGTCGGTTGCAGGCCGAAATGCAGTGCCGTGGCCCACAGGCGGGCATACACGCCGCGCAGGGCGCGTCGGTAAGGCTCGTCTTCGGTGTGCGCGCTGCGATGCGGGGAGCTGTCGGCCAAGGCCTGCAGCGCCGGACTCACGGCGACCAGGCCGCTGGACAGCGAGAGGCGGCTGGCCAGGCGCGAGATGTCGTCCAGATAGAAGTTGAACAGGGTCTGCGCCTGCATCTTGAGCGCCTGACGCAGGATGTCGGCGGTGACGAAGGGGTTGCCGTCACGGTCGCCGCCGATCCAGCTACCCATGCGCAGGAAGCTGGGCAGGTCAATGTGTTCGCCCGAGGTGCTGCGCACGCTGAGCATGTCTTCCAGGCGGCCGTAGAGACGCGGCAGTTCGCGCAGGAAGGTGTAGTCGTAGAAGGACAGGCCGTTGGCCACTTCGTCGATGACCGACAGCTTGGTCAGACGCAGCATGCGTGTTTCCCACAGCAGCAGGATTTCGCGGCTGATCGCCTCTTCGTTGTCGTCCTGTTCTTCGGGGGTGAGCTGCACGCGGTCGCGTTCGTCCAGCAACTGGGCGATGCGCAGCTGGCAGGTGAGGATGCTCTTGCGCTGCACTTCGGTCGGGTGGGCGGTCAGCACCGGGCGGATCATCGCGGTGTCGAAGAAGGCTTTGAGCTGCGCTTCGCTGATGCCGGCGTGGGCTGCCAGATTCAGCGCGTGGGCCATGCTGCCTTCGCGTGGTGCAGAGCCGGCCCGCAGGTGGGCACGCGAGCGGCGAACGTGGTGTTCGTCCTCCGCGATGTTCGAGAGCTGCGAGAAGTAGCTGAAGGCGCGGACCACGTTCAGGGTGTTTTCGCGCGCCAGCTCCTTGAGCATGCCTTCCAGTTCATGACGCGCCTCCAGATCATCGTCGCGGTGAAAGCGGACTGAAGTCTGGCGGATGCGTTCGATCAGGTCGAAAACTTCGGCACCCTCCTGCTGGCGCACGGTGTTGCCGAGGATGCGGCCGAGCATGCGGGTATCGTCGCGCAGCGGCGTGTCTTTGTCTTGATCGCTCGGGAAGTTTTGGCTGTTCATACGGGCTCTCGGGGCTGTCTGGTTTTTTGGGTAAGCCGGGAATATATCAGCCCGGCGGGCCGTCCGGGCGGCCGTGCTAACATCCTTGCTCGTGTTTAATAAGCAAGAGCCGTTCCGCCGGCTACCCACGCAGAATGCCGACATCCAGCCAAGCCCCGCTGCAAGCCCCTTCCCGCATTGTCATCGCTACCCGCGAGAGCCGCCTGGCCCTGTGGCAGGCCGAGCACGTCAAGGCGCGCCTTGAGGCGACCTGGTCGGGCTGTCAGGTCGAGCTGTTGGGCATGACCACGCGCGGCGACCAGATTCTCGACCGTTCGCTGTCCAAGGTCGGTGGCAAGGGGCTTTTCGTCAAGGAGCTGGAACAGGCCTTGGCCGATGGTCGCGCCGACATCGCGGTGCATTCGATGAAGGATGTGCCCGCGCAGATGCCCGAGGGCTTTGCGCTGATCGCCACGCTGGCGCGCGAAACGCCGCTGGATGCCTTCGTCTCGAACCGCTACGAAAGCCTGGCCGACATGCCACCGGGCACCGTGGTCGGCACCTCCAGCCTGCGCCGCGAAGCCCAGCTCCATGCCCTGCACCCCTATCTGGGCGTGCTGCCCTTGCGCGGCAATCTGGATACGCGCCTGAAGAAGCTCGACGAAGGTCAGTACGACGCGATCATCCTCGCCGCCGCGGGCCTCAAGCGCCTCGGTCTGGCATCGCGGATTCGCTGCGAGTTGTCGGCCGAGGATAGCCTGCCGGCCGCCGGGCAGGGCGCGCTGGGCATCGAAGCCTGTATCGACCGGCCCGAAGTGGCGGCCTGGCTGGCGCCGCTGATTGATCCGGTCACGACCGCCTGCGTGACCGCCGAGCGCGCGCTGACGCATGCCTTGCAGGGTGGCTGCGATGTGCCGATTGGCGCCTTCTGCGAGCCGCAGGCCGATGGCAGTTTGAGCATGCGCGCCTTTGTGGCCAGCCCGGATGGGGCGACCATCGTGTGCAGCGCCGGGCAGGCGGCTGCGGCGGAGGCCGAAGCGCTGGGGCAAAGGCTGGCGGCGGACCTGCTGGCGCAAGGCGCGGCGGCGATTCTTGCAGCGTTGCGGGAACTCTGATGCTTCCGCTGGCCGGGCGCTGCATCGTCATGACGCGGCCCGCCGGGCAGGCCGAGGGTCTGGCGCGCGAGTTGCAGGCGCTCGGTGCCGAGGTGCTGAATTTCCCCGTCATCGCGATTGAGGCGGCCGATCCGGCGCCGCTGCGCGCGCTGGATCTGGCCGATTTCGATCTGGCCTTCTTCGTTTCACCGAATGCCGTCGAGCAGGCATTTAAAATCCGCCTCCCTGAAGAGTGGCCCTCCGCCTTGCGTGTAGCCACGGTCGGTCCGGCAAGCGCGCGGGCATTGGCTCAGCAAGGCTATGCCTCTGTGATCAGCCCCCAGAGCGGCTTTGACAGCGAGGCGGTGTTGGCGCTGCCGGAGTTTTCTAGCGCAGCCGTGGCGGGCAAACGCGTGCTGCTGCTGCGTGGCGAGGGCGGGCGTGACTTGCTGGCGGATACACTGCGCGAGCGTGGCGCGATGGTGGAGCAAGTCAGCTGTTATCGACGCGTCTGTGCGCCACTCGACCCGGCCCCGCTGCTGGCGCGTTTTGCGCGTGGCGAGCTGGCCGCGCTGGTGTTCTCGGCCAGCGAAGGCCTGCGTTTCTTTCTGGAAATTAGCGGCGAGACCGGCCGCGAAATGCTGCGTGTCTTGCCCTGCTTTGCGCCGCATCCGCGCATCTGCGCGGCGCTGCAGGCGGCGGGTGCGCCCGCTCCGATCCTGACTGAGGCGGGGGATGTGGGGATTGCGACGGGGATTGCATCAGGTCTGGGTTTGTAGCGGTCGTGCCTTGAAGATGCGCGATGCGCCTGCCTCTTGCGGCAGGTGTGCTGCGGAGCCCCGCCGTAAGCGGTTCTTCGGGCCGCTGCCGCTTGTGAGCGCGTCACGCATGCAAATGCCCTGTTTCAGGCCCTGATTGATCGGTTAAACTTCGGCCATGGAAAATCAAGCCCTCACACCACCTGCCGCGCCGGCGCCCGTGCATCGCACCGGACCCCGCTGGAACCGCATTTTTACTTCTGCCGCGATTGCCATCGTCGCCGTGCTGGCCTGGCAGACCTACGACACCCGCCAGGAATTGCGCAACGTTCAAGCCGAGATGAGCCGACGTCTGGGTGAGGGCGATAAAGCCGCTCAGGAAGCGCGGACGCTGGCCAAACAGGGGCAGGAAAATATCGATGCCCTGCAGACCAAGATGGGCGGCGTGGACGCCAGGCTGGAAGAGGCGCAAGGCCAGTCCGCTGCGCTGGAGGCTTTGTATGCCGAATTCTCGCGGGCGCGCGATGAGCGGGCGGTGGCCGAGATTGAACAAGCTGTGAATATCGCCGCGCAGCAACTGCAGCTGGCCGGTAACGTACCCGCCGCACTGGCGGCCCTGCAGAGCGCCGACAATCGCCTCGCGCTGCTGGACCAAGGCCGTTTCCTGCCCTTGCGCAAGCTGATCGCCGCAGACATGGAACGCCTCAAGTCGCTGCCGGTTTCCGATGTCGCCAGCGTGGCGCTGCAACTGGAAACCATCATGGGGCGGATCGACAGCCTGCCCTTGGGGTTTGAGCACAGCCCGGCGTTGGCCGCCAAGCCGGCTGCTGCGAAAGCCGCGAAACCGGCAAATGCGTCCGCGCCCGCCGCGGCTGAACCCGCAAAGCCTTCGCCGGGCTTCGTTATGAGTCTGGCGCAGGATCTGTGGGGTGAGTTCCGCCAGCTGATCCGTATCGAGCGTCTCGACCAGCCGGATGCGGTGCTGCTGGCGCCCGGCCAGGCGGCGTATTTGCGCCAGAATCTGCGTTTGCGCCTGCTCTCGGCTCGGTTGGCCTTGATGCAACGTGAAGGCAAATTGTTCGCCGAGGATATTCGCCAGTCGCGCGAATGGCTGCAGCGCTATTTCGATGCCCAAGCCAAGCCGGTGGCCGATACGCTGGCGGAACTGGCGCAGATCGAACGTGCCCGCCTGAGCATGAACCTGCCCAGTCTGGAGGCGACGCAAGCAGCATTGCGTGGCTTCAAGCTCGGCGGCAAGCGTTGAGGCGACCATGAAAATCATTCTGTGGTTACTGGGCTTGGGTGCTCTGGCGGTAGGCCTTTCGGTGGCAGCACGTTACAACGAGGCGTATGCGCTCGTCGTGTGGTGGCCGCATCGCGTGCAGATCGCCATGAATTTGCTGGTGCTGTTGCTGGCGGGCGGTTTCGTGATTGCTTACAAACTGGTGCGCTTGGTCGTGCGCGGCATGGAAATGCCGGGCGAGGTGAGCGCCTATCGGCAGCGGCGCCGGCGCGAAGTCGCACAGCGCGCGATGCATGAAGCCGAGCGTTTCTTTTATGAAGGCCGTTATGGCCAAGCCTTTCGCAGCGCCACTCAGGCTTATGAAGGGATCTCCCGTCCGGGGCTGGCAGCATTGCTGGCCGCCCGCTCGGCACATGCCATGCACGACACCGAGCGGCGCGATGCCTGGCTGGCGCATGCGGCTGAGTACGATGGGGATATCCGTTTTGCGCGGCTGATGAGTGAGGCTGAAATGGCGCTGGCCGACCGCCGTTTCGATGATGCCGCGCAGCACCTGGACGTATTGCGTGCCAGTGGTCACCGTCATCTGGCGGTGCTGCGCCTGGCACTGCAGACCGAGCAGGGGCGTGGACGCTGGGCCGAGGTGGCGCGTCTGGCGCGGACCCTGCGCAAGCACGATGCATTGACCGATGATCAGGCCGCACCTTTGCTGCGCCGCGCCCAGGTGGAGCAGTTGCGCGATGCCGAGGGTGATCTGGATGCATTGGAGCGCGTGTGGCAGACGATCCCAGAGCGTGAACGTCGGGATACCGGCTTCCTCCTGCGCGGCCTGCCTTACCTGATTGGCGCTGGCGACGAAAAACTGGCGGTCGAGGCGATTGAACAGGCTTTGAAAACCGATTGGGAGCCTGAGCTGGCGAGCCTGTATGGTCGTTGCAAGAGCACCGATCTGCGTTCGCAGCTCGCTGTGGGCGAAGGCTGGCTGAAGTCGCATCCGGAAGATTCCGGACTGCTGCTCGCGCTGGGCCGACTGTGTCTGCGCGCACAATTGTGGGGGAAAGCACAAAGCTACTTTGAAGCATCCTTGTCGCAGCAGGTATCGCGTGCCGCTCATCTGGAACTTGCCCGTCTGGCGGATCGCCTGGAGCGCAAGAGCGAAGCGGAGCGCCACTACCGAGAGGCTGCCGCGCTGGGAGCCTGATCTCTCTGGCTGAATGCGGATTGTCTGACAACTTGAATTGTGTTGTCATGCCGTCGGTCTGCATCACTGCGATGCAGGATTCACAGCCAATCTCAGTCATAGAGGGGAACAGGATGCGAGTTGCAAGCACGGCACGCCAGCTCGGCGTGATGGTTGTTGTCATGAGTCTGTCCGCTGGGGTTATGGCGTTCAGCGAGGCGCCGCAACTGGCCGCTCAGGTTAAAGAGGGAAAACTGCCTGCTGTTGAGAAGCGCCTGCCGGATCAGCCCGAGGTCATCAAGCCGGTTGATCGCGTTGGCATATACGGTGGCACCGTGCGTACCGCCCTGCGCGGCAATGGCGACATGAATGGCATTCTGCGCATGCTCAGTCCGCAAGGCCTGGTGCGCTGGAGTATGGATTTTTCGGCTGTGCAGCCGAACGTCGCCGAGAGCTGGACGCTGAGCCCGGATGCCAAGGAGTTCACCTTCAAGTTGCGCCGGGGCATGAAGTGGTCGGATGGTCAGGCCTTCCGCGCGGACGACGTGGTGTTTGCCGTGGAAGATCTGCTCGGCAACAAGCAGTTTTTTACCTCACCGCCAGCCCATTACGTTAATGATGGCAAGGTCCTGACGGCCGAGAAGATCGATGATTTCACGGTAAAACTGAAATTCTCCGGCGCCTATCGTGCTTTTATCGATCAACTGGCTACGCCGCTTGGCCAGCATCCGGTGATGTACCCCAAACACTATTGCCAGCAGTTTCATCCCAAGTACAACCCCAAGGTGGATGAGCAGGTCAAGGCGGCCAAGTTGAATGACTGGGCTGCGCTGATGCGTCAGAAGTGCGGCGACATTGAAGTGTCGACGCGATGGTCGAATATCGAAAAGCCAACCCTGGATGCTTGGGTCTTGGTCGATCCCTACAATGGCAATGCGACGCGTGTCAGCATGAAGCGCAACCCGTATTTCTGGCAGGTGGATACGGCAGGCAATCAGTTGCCGTATATCGACGCGATAAATTTTCCGATCATTTCCGAGCCGGAAGCCATCGTTCTTTCGATTATGAATGGTCAGATCGACTTCCAGGTTCGTCACGTCAACAACATTCAGAACCGGCCTGTCTTTTCTGAATACGCGAGCAAAGGCAATTACAAAGTCATGAGTTTTGCTGACAGCAACGCTACGGGGCTGGCGGTCTTCATGAATCAATCGACCAAAAACGACAAGTTGCGTCCCCTCATGCGCACGAAGGATTTTCGCGTGGCGCTGTCCCTGGCAATGGATCGTAAGGAGATCAACGATATCGTTTTCGTGGGGCAGAGCGAGCCTTGGCAGATCGGGCCGGCGCGCGTCAACAAGTTCTACAACGAAAAGCTTGCCAAGCAATACACCACGCAAGATCTGAAAGTGGCCAATGAAATACTCGACAAGCTCGGCCTCGGCAAGCGTGACGCGGAGGGCTATCGCTTGTACCCGTCCGGTGGGCGGGTATCGCTGGGGGCGATTGTCAGTATTGCTTCGCCGTATCAGATCGAGGCGCTGGAGCTTATTCGCAAGCAATGGGCCAAGGCGGGGCTGGAACTGGTAATTCAGAGTTCCGAGCGCTCGCTTTACTATGACCGCGCGAATAACAACAACTACGATCTGAGCGTGGACAGTCTTGCTGGCGGTCGTGACCCGACTCAGAATCCGCGAGGCTTTCTCTCGGTGCATGCGCAGGAGTCACGCCAGAGCCTGCCATGGGTGCGTTGGTATGACAGTGGTGGCAAGCAAGGCGAAGAGCCGCCAGCCAGCATGAAAAAGCGTCTGGAACTGTATGACCAGTGGAAAGACGCCAAGACCGATGCCGAAGCCGATGTACTGTTCAAACAATTGTTGGCGATTGCTGCCGATGAACTCGAAGTGCTTGGCACGGTGACTCCGGCACCGGCGGTGGGGATCAAGAGCAACCGCCTTGCCAATGTGTTCGAGAAAATGCCCTGGAGCTGGACCTATCCGACGCCGGGCCCGACGATGATGCAGCAGTGGTACTTCATCAAGTAAATCGGGTAGTCACGCCGTAACAGGAAGGGTCGCACAGGCGGCCCTTTTGTTTTTGTCCGGATTGACTTGCGAGGCATTGATGCCTGAAGATCGCTCACTCGTTTTTATCTCCTGACTATGTCTGCTACTCCGCCGCGTCGCCTCAATCTCAGCGTGCAATACGCCCTGCAAGACGCGGGCTTACCTGACCGCGCCCAGCTGCGTCGCTGGATCCGTGCCGCCGAGCCGGGCGCTGCCCAGCTGACCGTGCGCTTTGTGGAGAGCGCGGAAGGGCGTGCGCTGAATGCAGAATATCGCGGCAAAGATTACGCGACCAACGTGCTGTCTTTCCCGTACGAGGCCGAACCGGTTCTGCTTGGCGATCTGGTCTTGTGCTGGTCTGTGGTGCAAGAGGAGGCCGCTGCACAGGAAAAAACTGTCGAGGCGCACTGTGCCCACCTGATCGTGCATGGCGTGCTCCATTTGCAGGGCTGGGAGCATGAGGATGATGCCGAAGCTGAAGAAATGGAGGCCGAGGAGCGCACGATTCTTGCTGTACTCGGTTATCCTGACCCTTACTCAAATGAAAAGGACTGAGCAATGAGTGCTGAGGTTTGAGTGAGCCCGGCGCTGTAGCCAGCGCAAGTCACTCGTTCCCGGTTCTTCAATCAATACCATGGATCCAGCCAGTAGCCGCCCCAGTATTCTTGATCGCCTCTCCGCGCTCCTGACCCGCGAGCCGGACGAGCGCGCCGAGTTCGTCGAACTCCTTCACGCCGCTCACCAGCGCCAGCTCTTCGATACCGATGCCTTGGGTATCATCGAAGGCGCTTTGCAGGTGGCGGATATTCCGGTACGTGAAGTCATGGTGCCGCGCGCCCAGATGGAAGTTGTCCGGATTGACCAGAGCATCGACGAGCTGATCGATTTCGCGATTCGCACCTCGCACTCGCGCTTCCCGGTGGTGGGCGAGAACAAGGATGATGTGGTTGGGGTGTTGCTGGCCAAAGATTTGCTGCCGGCCCTGCGTCACCCCGAGCTCACGCTGCAGGCTCTGATTCGCCCGGCGATCTTCATCCCGGAATCCAAGCGCCTGAACCTGCTTCTGCGCGAGTTTCGCGTCAGTCGTAATCACATGGCCATTGTGGTTGACGAGTATGGTGGCGTTTCCGGTCTTGTCACTATCGAGGACGTGCTTGAACAGATTGTTGGCGACATCGAGGACGAATACGACTTTGATGAGGATGCCGACAATATTGTTCCTACGCCCGGCGGGCGCTGGCGTGTTAAGGCGCTGACCGAAGTTGAAGACTTCAACGCGGCCTTTGATTGCAAGATGTCGCGCGAGGACGCAGCCACCATTGGTGGACTTGTCATGCATCATTTTGGCCGTATGCCCGCGCGCGACGAAAGTGTCGAAATTGATGGTTTCAGCTTCAAGATCCTGCGTGCCGATAGCCGCCGGGTTTATACCTTGCTGGTTGAGCGCTTGCCGGCACCGGACGGCGTGGGCGGATAAAGACAGGCTTTGCGCCGGGCTGTAAATCCGATAAAATCAGTCGGGTATAGACACCTTTCCCGAGTGTCGCGCAGCCGGAGATTCCCCCCATGAGCATCCAAGACCAGATTCACCAGACCGTTACCAGCAACCCCGTCGTGCTTTACATGAAGGGCACGCCCACCTTCCCGCAATGCGGTTTCTCCTCTGCAGCTGCTCAGGCTCTGAAGCTGTGCGGCGTTACCAACTATGTCGCGGTCAATGTGCTGGCTGACGACGATATCCGCCAGGGCATCAAGGAATATGCCAGCTGGCCGACAATTCCGCAGCTCTACATCAAGGGCGAGTTCGTCGGCGGCAGCGACATCATCAAGGAAATGTATCAGTCCGGCGAGCTGCAAAAATTGCTCGAAGGCATTAGCGCCTGAGTATTTTCCAGACGTAAAAATGGCGACCAGCGGGTCGCCTTTTTTACGTCTGGAAGGCTAAAGTCTTACTTGGCTTGTTTCACCAGATAATCCACCGCAGCCTTCATCTCGTCATCGCTCAGCGCGGGGTTGCCACCACGTGCCGGCATCAGGTTTTTGCCGTTGATCGAATTTTTGTAAAGCACTTCGACGCCCTGCGCGATACGCGGTGCCCATGCCGCCTTGTCACCGGTCTTGGGTGAGTTCAGCAGGCCAGTCGTGTGGCAGGCACCGCAAACCGTCTGAGCAATCTGCTCGCCCGATTTCGGCCCGGAGCTCTGCTCTGCGCCCGCCAGTTCGACGCGCGCGACAGGCTGGATCAGCTCTGCGGTCTTCTCTTCATCTACTTTCTGCTTGCCACAAGCCATCAGTGCCAGGACGGCGGCTACAGGCAGCAACAGGCGTGCGAACTTGATCATGGGAAAGCCTCTCAATATTATTTTGCTTGGAAGTCCCGATTATAACGGCCTTCGCCGCAGCTGCGCATGGACGGCTACACGGCCCATGCAGTATCATCGCCACCTCGCAGCTGGCCATCAGTTGCCAGAGATGAAGCTTCTTGCCACCTCCCCGTGGCTTACGCACCCGTAGCTCAGCTGGATAGAGTACTGCCCTCCGAAGGCAGGGGTCACACGTTCGAATCGTGTCGGGTGCGCCATAAATTCAATGATTCACAAGTCGATCAAAACATTCGTACGAAAACTGTGCGGAATCTGATGCGTCGGTGCGTTTCTGTCCTTGCTTGAGCCACTTGCTTTTCTACTCGGTGCTTGCGCCCTTCCTTTTGAATGCATGAAGCCTCTCGCGGCGGACCTGCGTCAGCCTGGCGGAACGGTACTTTTTGGCGATGCCTGAAGAGCTAGTGTTGGCGAGGGTCTTCGGATGGCATGGATTTGACCGTGCGAGCAAAGGTTTGCAGCGTTGCCTCCTGGCCAACGCATCGCAGCTCATGCCGGCGCGCCCAAGTCCGTTTCAGGTTTCAGGCGTCATCGGATCGGATCAAAAGGCATTGTGAATGCACCAAAAATACTCTGTCCCTAAATAATAAGGCGCTGTGACGGTGCGTGAGTCAAATTGCACTCTGACCCTGTTTTATTGTGCTTGAGGCTGCAGAGTGCTCGTCCTATAGTTCAAACCCTTATGGTTGCGCAAGATATGCCTTTCGGCCTACGCGATCGCGGATTTTCAGTTTCAGGAGTGTGAGCATGCAAGAGCGTCAGGGGCTTTACGATCCCGCGAATGAACACGATGCCTGTGGCGTGGGCTTTGTTGCCCATATCAAGGGCAAGAAGAGCCACGAGATCGTGCAGGGTGGATTGCAGATTCTCAAGAACATCGATCACCGCGGCGCCGTGGGCGCAGACGAGCTGATGGGCGATGGCGCAGGCATCCTGATCCAGATTCCGGATGCCTTCTTCCGTGAGGAGATGGCCAAGCAGGGCGTGAAGTTGCCGCCAGCTGGCGAGTACGGTGTGGGCATGATCTTCCTGCCGAAGGAGCCGGCTTCGCGCCTGGCCTGTGAGCAGGAGCTGGACCGTGCGGTGCGTGCCGAAGGCCAGATCGTGCTGGGCTGGCGTGATGTGCCGGTCGATGCCGAAATGCCGATGTCGCCGCGCGTGCGCGAAAAAGAGCCCGTTATTCGCCAGATCTTCGTGGGTCGCGGCCCGGATGTGATGGTGACCGAAGCGCTTGAGCGCAAGCTGTATGTCATCCGCAAGATGGCCAGCCACGCGATCCAGCAGCTGGGCCTGAAGCACGGCAAGGAATATTACGTGCCGTCGATGTCGGCACGCACGGTGATCTACAAGGGCCTGCTGCTCGCCACGCAAGTGGGCGTGTATTACAAGGACTTGGCTGATCCGCGTTGTATCTCCGCACTGGCGCTGGTGCATCAGCGCTTCTCGACCAACACCTTCCCGGAATGGCCGCTGGCTCACCCGTATCGCATGATCGCCCACAATGGCGAAATCAATACGGTGAAGGGCAATTTCAACTGGTTGCGCGCCCGCGAAGGCGTGATGAAATCGGCCGTGCTGGCAGACGATCTGCAAAAACTTTATCCGGTGGTGTACGAAGGCCAGTCGGATACGGCGACCTTCGACAACTGTATCGAACTGCTGACCATGGCGGGCTATCCGCTGGCGCAGGCTGCGATGATGATGATCCCGGAAGCCTGGGAGCAGCACGAGACCATGGACGCGAACCGTCGCGCCTTCTACGAATACCACGCTGCGATGATGGAGCCGTGGGATGGCCCCGCCGCGATTGCCTTCACCGATGGCCGTCAGATCGGCGCCACGCTGGATCGCAATGGCTTGCGCCCGGCACGTTACATCGTTACAGACGACGACTTGGTGATCATGGCGTCCGAAGCCGGCGTGCTGCCGGTGCCGGAGAGCAAGATCGTCAAGAAATGGCGTCTGCAGCCAGGCAAGATGTTCCTGATCGACATGGAAGCCGGCCGCATCATCGACGACAAGGAACTCAAGGACGCGCTGGCCAATGCCAAGCCTTACCGTGAGTGGATTTCACGCATTCAGATCAAACTCGACGAAGTCGATGGTCCGGAGTCGGAAGTTGAATCCAGCGCCTCGCTGCTCGACCGTCAGCAAGCTTTCGGCTACACCCAGGAAGACCTCAAATTCCTGATGACGCCGATGGCCGCGACAGGTGAGGAGGCGATCGGCTCGATGGGTAATGACTCGCCGCTGGCGGTCATGTCCAGTAAGAACAAGCCGCTATATAACTACTTCCGTCAGCTCTTTGCGCAGGTGACTAACCCGCCGATTGATCCGATTCGCGAGGCGCTGGTGATGTCGACCGTGTCCTTCATTGGACCGAAGCCGAATCTGCTGGATCTGAACAACATCAATCCGCCGATGCGTTTAGAGGTCTCCCAGCCGGTGCTGGACTTCAAGGCCATGGCGAAGATCCGCGATATCGGGCAATACACCGACAACAAGTTCAAGTCCTGCGAACTCGATATCTGCTACCCGGTGGCCTGGGGCAAGGACGGTGTCGAAGCGCGTCTGGCCTCGTTGTGCGCGCAGGCTGAAGATGCCGTGCGCTCGGGCTATAACATCCTGATCGTGTCCGACCGCAAGCTCGACGCGCAGAACGTGGCGATCCCCGCGCTGCTGGCAACGTCCGCGATTCACCAGCATCTGGTCAAGAAGGGGCTGCGTACCTCGAGCGGTCTGGTGGTGGAAACCGGTTCGGCACGCGAAGTGCATCATTTCGCCCTGCTCGCTGGCTACGGTGCTGAAGCCGTGCACCCCTATTTGGCGCTGGAAACCCTGCGCGATCTGGCTTCGAGCCTGCCGGGGGTGGATGGCGACAAGGCCATCTACAACTTCATCAAAGCGGTTGGCAAGGGCCTGTGCAAGGTCATGTCCAAGATGGGCATCTCGACCTACATGTCTTATTGTGGTGCGCAGATTTTTGAAGTGATTGGCCTCAACAAGGATGTGATCGACAAGTATTTCGCCGGCACACCTTCGAACGTCGAAGGCATCGGCATTTTCGAAGTGGCTGAAGAAGCGCTGCGCCTGCACGAGGATGCTTTTGGCGCCTCGCCGGTGCTGGCCAACGATCTGGAGGCGGGCGGTGAGTATGCTTTCCGCATCCGTGGTGAAGAGCACATGTGGTCGCCAGACTCGATTGCCAAGCTGCAGCATTCGACGCGTACCAATAACTTCCAGAGTTACAAGGAATACGCCCAGCTGATCAACGATCAGAGCAAGCGTCACATGACGCTGCGCGGCCTGTTCGAGTTCAAGCTTGATCCGGCCAAGGCGATTCCGCTGGAAGAAGTCGAGTCCGCCAAGGAAATCGTCAAGCGCTTTGCCACAGGCGCCATGTCGCTGGGCTCGATCTCGACCGAGGCCCACTCGACGCTGGCGATTGCGATGAACCGCATCGGCGGCAAGTCAAATACCGGCGAAGGCGGCGAAGACCCGAATCGTTACAAGAATGAGATGAAGGGTATCTTCATCAAGAAGGGCGAGACCCTCGCAGGCATCGTCGGCAAGGATGTGATTGAGCGCGATGTGACGTTGCAGGAAGGTGACTCCCTGCGCTCCAAAATCAAGCAGGTCGCCTCGGGCCGTTTCGGTGTGACCACCGAGTATCTGACTTCGGCTGATCAGATTCAGATCAAGATGGCTCAGGGCGCCAAGCCCGGTGAGGGTGGTCAGCTGCCCGGCGGCAAGGTGTCGGAATACATTGGTAAGCTGCGCTTCTCGGTGCCGGGTGTGGGCCTGATTTCGCCTCCGCCGCACCACGACATTTACTCGATTGAAGATCTGGCTCAGCTGATTCACGATCTGAAGAACGTGAATCCGAAGGCCGGCATCTCGGTCAAGCTGGTGTCTGAAGTGGGTGTTGGTACGGTGGCTGCAGGTGTGGCCAAGTGTAAGGCCGATCACGTGGTGATCGCCGGACACGACGGAGGCACGGGCGCTTCGCCCCTGTCCTCGATCAAGTACGCGGGTTCTCCTTGGGAACTCGGTCTGGCTGAAACCCAGCAGACCCTGATGATCAACGGCCTGCGTGATCGTATCGTGGTTCAGGCTGACGGCCAGATGAAGACCGGCCGTGACGTCGTCATCGCCGCCCTGCTGGGCGCCGACGAGATGGGTTTTGCCACCGCGCCGCTGGTGGTTGAGGGCTGCATCATGATGCGCAAGTGCCACCTCAATACCTGCCCGGTGGGCGTGGCGACACAAGATCCGGTGCTGCGTCAGCGTTTCTCTGGTCAGCCCGAGCATGTGGTGAATTACTTCTTCTTCGTCGCCGAAGAAGCGCGCGAGCTGATGGCGCAACTGGGTATTCGCAAGTTCGAAGACCTGATTGGTCGTGCTGATCTGCTCGACAAGAAGCAGTCGATTGAACACTGGAAGGCGCAGGGGCTCGATTTCTCGAAGATCTTCCACGTGCCGCAGGTTGATTCGGCTCGCCGCGTGATTTCCAGCCAAGACCACCTGCTGGAAAAGGCGCTGGATCACAAGCTGATCGAGAAGGCCCGTCCCGCACTGGACAAAGGCGAGCGCGTGTCTTTCATCCAGCCGATCATCAATGTCAATCGTTCCGTGGGCGCGATGCTCTCTGGCGAAGTGGCGCTGAAGTACGGCATTGACGGTCTGCCGGATGACACCATCCATGTGCAGCTGACGGGCACAGCAGGTCAGAGCTTTGGCGCCTTCCTGGCGCATGGCGTGACGCTGGATCTGGTTGGCGAAGGCAATGACTACGTCGGCAAGGGCTTGTGCGGTGGTCGCGTGATCGTGCGCTGCCCGAATGATTTCCGTGGTTTCGGCCCAGAGCACATCATCGTCGGCAACACCGTGTTGTTCGGCGCGATTGCCGGTGAGGCCTATTTCAACGGCGTCGGTGGCGAGCGTTTCGCAGTGCGTAACTCTGGCGCTGCGGCGGTTGTCGAAGGCGTGGGTGACCACGGTTGCGAATACATGACCGGCGGCACGGTGGTGGTTCTCGGCGAAACCGGCCGCAACTACGCGGCAGGCATGTCGGGCGGCGTGAGCTACGTGTATGACCCGGAGGGTTTGTTTGCCACACGCGCCAACACAAGCATGGTTGATCTGGAGGCCGTTCTGCCGGTCGCCGAGCAGACCGCGAAGATCGACCGTGACGTGTGGCATGCGGTGTCACGTGGTGGTGTGGGCGAGGCGGATGACATCATCCTCAAGCGCCTGATCGAAAACCACTTCCGCCATACCGGCAGCTTGCGTGCCAAGAATCTTCTCGAGTGCTGGGAAGAGTCGCGCAAAGCATTCGTCAAGGTCATGCCGAAGGAATACCGTCGCGCGCTGAAGGAACTGGCCGTCGCTGCGCGCGCCAAATCTGAAGCTGTTGCCGCCTGAGCACGGAAAGAGTGAGGAATTAGAAATGGGAAAAGTTACAGGCTTTCTTGAGTTCGAGCGCCAGGACGAGGGCTACGAAGCAGCGGAAACGCGCAAGAAGCATTACAAAGAGTTTGTCGTTGCGCTGAGTGATGACCAGGCCAAGATTCAGGGCGCACGCTGCATGGATTGCGGCATTCCGTTCTGCAACAACGGCTGCCCGGTCAACAACATCATTCCGGACTGGAATGACCTCGTGTACAAGCAGAAGTGGCGTGAGGCGATTGACGTGCTGCACTCCACCAACAACTTCCCGGAATTCACCGGCCGCATCTGTCCGGCGCCGTGTGAAGCTGCTTGTACCTTGGGCATCAACGCCGCGCCGGTGGGCATCAAGTCCATCGAGCACGCCATCATCGACAAGGCTTGGGAAAGCGGCTGGGTTGTACCGCAGCCGGCTGCAGTCAAGACCGGCAAGAAGATCGCCGTGGTTGGCTCCGGCCCTGCCGGTCTGGCCGCTGCTCAGCAATTGGCGCGTGTTGGCCATAGTGTGACCGTGTTCGAGAAGCGTGATCGCGTCGGCGGTTTGCTGCGCTATGGCATTCCGGATTTCAAACTCGACAAGAGCATCATTGATCGTCGCGCCAAGCAGCTCGAAGGCGAAGGCGTGGTGTTCAAGACTTCGGTGTATATCGGCGATGCCGATCTGCCCAAGGGTGTTGGCAACGATGCCAAGGAAAAGATCAGCCCGAAGCAACTGATCAAGGATTTCGATGCCGTGGTGATCACCGCGGGCTCTGAATTTCCGCGCGATCTGCCGGTGCCGGGCCGCGAGCTGGAAGGTGTGTATTACGCCATGGAATTCCTGCCGCAGCAGAACAAGGTGAATGCGGGCGACAAGCTCAAGGATCAGCTCACCGTGGGCGGCAAGAATGTTGTTGTCATCGGTGGTGGTGACACCGGTTCGGACTGCGTCGGCACTTCCAATCGTCAGGGCGCCGCCAGCATCCTGCAGATCGAGCTGATGCCGAAACCGCCGGTACAGGAAAACAAATCTCTCACTTGGCCTTACTGGCCGAACAAGCTGCGCACCTCTTCGTCGCACGACGAAGGCTGCAACCGCGAGTGGTCTGTGACCACCAAGGAATTCAAGGGTGAGAACGGCAAGCTCAAGTCCATGGTCATCGCCAATGTCGAATGGGCCAAGGATGAAAAAACCGGCCAGTTCAAGATGAGTGAAGTCGCCGGTTCCGAGCGCGAAATTCCAGCCGAGGCTGTATTTCTGGCCATGGGCTTTGTGAATCCGGTGGCGGGTTTACTGGATGCCTTTGGTGTCGAGAAGGACGCACGTGGCAATGCCAAGGCAACGACCGACGGTGAGGGCTGCTACGCCACCAACGTGGCCAAGGTTTTCGCTGCGGGTGATACGCGTCGTGGCCAGTCTCTGGTGGTATGGGCGATCCGCGAGGGTCGTCAGGCTGCACGCGAGATCGATGCCTTCCTGATGGGTGCCAGCGTCTTGCCGCGCTGACCTGACTGTTTTTGCACAAAAGGCCGCGTCATGCGGCCTTTTGTGTTTGTGTGCTACTAATTCTTGCGTTCGTCGGAAGTTGCGGGACGACAAGGCACGGATGCTTATGCGTAGGCATAATCGCTTTCTATACCAAAATTGCTAAAGCCGCAGGCACATGGGGCTGTTCCGCTCGGCGGGATAAATTCGAGGGTTCGGGAGATGATGTATCGCATAGAGTTCAACGGACGTTTGCTGGAGGGCTTCGATCCGCAGTTTGTCCGCCTCGAAGTTGGCGTACGCCTGCGTTTGCGAGATGCGCAGATCGAGCGTTTGTTCTCCGGACAGACCGTCGTGCTGAAAAAGGCCGTCAGCGAAGAAAGCTGCAAGGCTTACATGGCGGAGCTTCGTTCTATCGGCCTGGACGCCACTCTGGTGCCTCTGGATATCGCAGATCCAGAGCCCAGTGCCGCCTCTGAATACAAAGTGGTGTATTGGGGTAAGGTTCTCCCGGGTTTTGAGCGGATGGCCGTCATGGCCGCGGCGGCCAAACGTCTGCGTGTGCCGCCCGCACAATTGATGCAGGTTTTCGGTGGTGCAAAGGTGGTGCTCAAGCGTGGCGTCACGGCCGAGCAAGGGGCGCGAATCGTTGTTGATATGGCTTTGCTTGGCATGCAGATCGAGCTTGAGATAGACACGCCTCTTGCTGCTGTCTCGCTGCAACCCACCCCGCAAGGCGTGCCGATGCTGCCTTCCGCAGGCACGCAGGAAGATGACCCACAGTACGGGGCGCTTTTGCAAACCGCTTGTGATTTGTCTGGCACCGCATTTTCCGGCTATGACATGTCTTCAAGTGTGGCGCGCGATGACGAGCCGATACCGATTCCACCTGTGGTACGTGATCTGAGACCAAAACCGCGTGATGTCGGGATTGCTGCCGCCAATGCTGATGGCTACCTGAATTGTCCGCGGTGTGGTTTTTATCAGGCCTATGCCATCACCTGCAGCAAGTGCGGTGTCGAATTGCCCAAGCCTCGTTCCTATGTCGGCCGTGTGGATCGATTCGTGGATATCGCGCCGACTACGCTGGTGAATCCTGCCGAGCCGTTTACTCCGCAGGAGCGGGCGCCGGCCCCAAAGCGCCAGATAGAGTCTTTGCATGATCAGTTGGTGCAGCAGGACGTTCCGTCGCGGGCGAATGTGAGTGATTTTCCGTATTTGAAGATCATGGCCGTTCTGTTGGTTCTGGCCTGGTTGATCTATTGGCTCGCCCGCTGACATACGCAAGGGTTTTTGCGGTGCCGCGCCATCTTTATTTTGTCTGTTTGCCGCAACACGAGGGAGCCTAAAGCCTTGCCGGCAGCGGCTTTGCGGGGCATATTAGCGTATGCCCCAATGGGCGGTTGTGAGTGATGTGCGGACCATGCTGCAAACAGCTCGATACATATCGGGTAAAAATAAAGGGGGCGGGCAATGTATTGCATAGTGTTCAGCGGTCGTCTGCTCGACGGCTACGATCCGCAAGTCGTGCGCAAGGCTGTGGCAAGCCGTCTGAATCTTGATGCCCAGCAGGTTGAGCGCCTGTTTTGCGGTGAACGCGTTGTTCTGAAAAAAGGCGTTACAGAAGATTCGGGGCGTCTCTATCTTACGGTTCTGCATCGTCTGGGACTTGATGCCGGCATGGCGCGGATTCCACGCGCAGCTGAGACCGTGCAGGCACTGGCAACTTTCAAGATCGTCTTCTGGGGCCGGACTCTCGATGGTTTTGAACGCTCTGCCGTGATGAAGGCTGCCGCAGTGCGGCTCAAGGCTGCACCGGCACAAATCGAACGCATGTTCAATGGCGACAAGGCTGTGCTCAAGCGTGGCGTGCCGTCCGATGTGGGGACGCGCTATGTGGTTGAGCTGGCGCGTATCGGCATGCAGATTGATCTCGAAGTCGAGACTGCGGTCCAACCCGCTGCTCCGGTGCAGATTGTCATTCCAAAAGCTGCTTCCGTGCCGGCCGCAGAGCGTCAGGCTGGTTTCCGGCGCCATGATGATGAAGCGTACGCAGGCTTGCTACAGACCCAATTTGAATTGCCTGGTACGACTGATTATGCAGAAGAGATGGATTCTGCGCATGGCGTGATGGCCGGAATGGTTGTCGGCGAATCCAGTTACAGTGCGCCGCTGCGTTCGGTTGCGCAGGCACCCGCGCCGCGTGCAGTCGTGCCTTCTCCTGGCGTGCGCAGCAGCAAGCCGATTGTGATGCCGGCGCCGGCCACTGCGGTGGAGTATGTGCGTTGTGAGCAGTGTGGTCACCGGCAGACGCCGGGCTCGCGTTGTCGCGTGTGCGGTACTGAAATGCGCCGTGCGTCGCCGCGCCCGTTGATTCCGATGGATGCGTCTGCCTACGCCTCACCGACAACTGTCATGGGAAATATGCCGCAGGCCTTGATGCGGAGCAGTGTTGCGACTGCGCAGCCCAGATCGCGTGATGACTTGCGATCACAGCTGCGCAAACAGAGCAGGTCGGAACGTAAGCAGTCGCAGAAACTGAATTTGAAGTTCAGCGCTCCGACCTTGATCGGCATTGCATTGGTCATTACCGTGGTGCTTTGGGCGGTTTTCTGAGCAGGCATCGGTCCCTGAAATGAAAAATGGCCCTCGGGCCATTTTTCATTTCAGGGGAAGACGACGCTGGTGTGCCAGTTATCTGCACCGGGCTCGCGCCGGTAAATGATGCGCTCGTGCAGACGGAAAGGTTTGTCCTTCCAGAATTCAATTTTACTCGGCGTGATGCGGAAGCCACTCCAGAAGGGCGGGCGCGGAATGGCGCCGATGTTGAACTTCAACGCATACTTCGCCACGCGTTGCTCCAGCTCGAAACGCCCTTCCATGGGCTGAGATTGCTTGGAGGCCCAGGCGCCTATGCGCGAGTCGCGGGCGCGGCTCGCGTAGTAGGCATCTGCTTCTGCAGCACTGACCAGTGATACTTCGCCCTCCACGCGCACCTGGCGCTTCAGCGACTTCCAGTGGAAGCACAGCGCTGCTTTGGGATGCGCGATCAGCTCCTGGCCTTTCTGGCTTTCCAGATTGGTGTAGAACACGAAGCCGCGCTCGTCGAAACCCTTGAGCAGCACCATGCGCACGGAAGGCATGCCGTCCGGTCCGACCGAGGCGATGGACATCGCGTTCGGATCGTTGGGCTCGGTCTTTTCAGCTTCTGACAGCCACTCCTGGAAGAGGACGAAGGGGTCGATCTGGCTCATTTGATGTGTTTCCGGTTGATTACAGCAGAACTCGTTCGATGCCGCCGGCATTGGCCTGCTTGACGTAGGTCGGCAGCCAATCCCTGCCGAGGATATTCTTGGCCAGCTCAATGACGATGTAATCCGCGTCCAGCCCTTCCACATCTTCGTTGTAGCGCTGCAGACCCTGCAGGCAGCTCGGGCAGGAAGTCAGGATCTTCAGATCGCCAGCGAAACCATCCGCGCGCAACTTGTCGGCGCCCTTGACCAGTTCCTCTTCCTTGCGGAAGCGCACCTGGGTCGAGATGTCCGGGCGGGCGATGGCCAGCGTGCCGGATTCGCCACAGCAGCGGTCACTCTTCTCGATCTTCACGCTATCCACGGTGCTGATCAGCGCGTTCACCGTCTTGAGCGGATCTTGCTGTTTCATCGGGCTGTGGCAGGGGTCGTGATACATGTAGCGCCTGCCGTTCACGCCCTCCAGCTTCACGCCCTTTTCGAGGAGGTATTCGTGAATGTCCAGCAGGCGGCAGCCCGGGAAGATCTTGTCGAATTCGTACTTGGTGAGCTGATCGAAACAGGTGCCGCAGCTCACTACCACCGTCTTGATGTCCAGGTAGTTGAGCGTATTGGCGACGCGGTGGAAGAGCACGCGATTGTCCGTGGTGATCTTCTCGGCCTTGTCGTCCTGGCCCGAGCCGCGCTGTGGATAGCCGCAGCACAGGTAACCCGGCGGCAGCACCGTCTGCACGCCGACGTGATACAGCATGGCCTGCGTGGCCAGACCCACTTGCGAGAACAGACGCTCCGAGCCGCAGCCGGGGAAGTAGAACACGGCCTCAGAGTCCACCTTGGTCTTCTGCGGATCGCGGATCACCGGCACGATATCGTCGTCTTCAATGTCGAGCAGCGCACGCGAGGTCTTCTTCGGCAGGTTGCCCGGCATTTTCTTGTTCACGAAGTGGATCACCTGCGCCTTCAGTGCTGGTTTGCCCAGCGAAGCGGGCGGCTGCCGGGTGCTGCCGCGCGAGAGCGGACGCAGCAGATCGACGGCCAGACGTTGCGCCTTGTAGGCCCACTTGATGCTCACCGTGCGCAGGAACTTGATCTTCTCCGGCGAGGTGGTGTTCAGGAAGGCCATCGCCAGGGTCTTGGCGGGATTGAAGCTCTGCTTGCCCATCTTGCGCAGCAGGCTGCGCATGGCCATCGACACATCGCCGAAGTCGATATCCACCGGGCAGGGCGTGTAGCACTTGTGGCAGATCGTGCAGTGATCACCCACGTCCTCGAACTCTTCCCAGTGCTTGATCGATACGCCGCGCCGCGTCTGCTCTTCGTACAGGAAGGCTTCTATCAAAAGAGACGTGGCGAGGATCTTGTTGCGCGGCGAGTAGAGCAGGTTGGCGCGCGGTACGTGCGTCGAGCATACGGGCTTGCACTTGCCACAGCGCAGGCAATCCTTCACCGAGGCTGAGATCGCACCGATGTCGCTCTGCTGCATGATCAGCGACTCGTGGCCCATCAGGTTGAAGGAGGGCGTGTAGGCGTTGCGCAGATCCGCGCCGGGCATCAGCTTGCCCTTGTTGAAGCGGCCTTCCGGGTCAACTTTTTGTTTGTAGGCGTGGAAAGGTGCCAGCTCTTCTGCGGTGAGGAACTCGTACTTCGTGATGCCAATGCCATGCTCGCCGGAGATCACACCGCCCAGTCCGCGCGCCAGATGCATGATGCGTTCGACGGCGGCGTTGGCTTCCTGCAGCATTGCGTAATGATCGGAGTTGACTGGCAGGTTGGTGTGCACATTGCCGTCGCCCGCGTGCATGTGCAGGGCCACGAACACGCGGCTGCGCAGGATTTCTTTCTGGATTGCTTCGGTGCGCTCGATCACCGGGCGGCAGGTGCTGCCTTCGAAGATGTCTTCGATCAGCGCCTTCAGTTCGGTCTTCCATGAAATGCGCAGGGAATAGTCCTGAACGCGGTGAAACAGACGCAGCTCGTCGGCGCGATTTTTCAGCGGCCCGACTTCGACGCCGCGCTCAGTGAATTGCGCTTCTGCTTCAGCCAGTGGCAGATCCAGACTGTCCAGTACCCATGCCCAGCGTGCCCGCACCGTCGCTACAGCTTCCAGCGCGCGCACGCGGCGGTCGCCGATCAGCTCGTCCTTGTCCAGCGCCGATTCACTGGCGCGCAGTGGCAATTCGCCGTGGAAAAAATCGCTCAGCGCATCGCACAGACGCAGCTTGCTCTTGATCGACAGTTCGATATTGATCCGCTCGATGCCATCGCAATAGTCGCCCATGCGCGGCAGCGGGATCACCACGTCTTCATTGATCTTGAAGGCGTTGGTGTGTTTCGCAATCGCCGCTGTGCGCGAACGATCCAGCCAGAATTTCTTGCGGGTTTCGGCCGTGACGGCCACGAAGCCTTCGGCACCGCGCGTATTGCACAGGCGCACCACTTCCGACGCGGCCTGCGCCACGGCGGTTTCGTCGTCACCGACGATGTCGCCGATCAATACCATTTTAGGGCGGCCATGTTGCTTGGCCTTGGTGGCATAGCCCACGGCCCGCACGTAACGCTCGTCCAGATGCTCCAGGCCGGCCAGCATGATGCGCGCCGGGCCGGTCTTGGGCAGCGATTCGATGAAATCCTTGATCTCGACAATCGCCGGCACGGCTTCGCGTACCTGGCTGAAAAACTCCAGACATACCGTGCGCGTGTGCGCCGGCAGTTTGTGCAAAATCCAGCGCGCCGAGGTGATGATGCCGTCGCAGCCTTCCTTCTGGATGCCGGGCAGGCCGCCGAGGAATTTGTCGGTCACATCCTTGCCGAGGCCCACTTTGCGGAATTTCGCGCCGGGAATGGTCAGGAATTCTTCGCCGATCAGCGTCTTGCCGCTGCTGTCGAAACGCTTCAGACGGAACAGCACCTCGGCCTGATCGTGGATCTTGCCCAGGTTGTGATTCAGGCGCTCCACTTCCAGCCAGTTGCCGTCCGGCGTGACCATCTTCCATGAGGCGAGGTTGTCCAGCGCCGTGCCCCACAGCACGGCCTTCTTGCCGCCGGCGTTCATCGCCACGTTGCCACCAATGCAGGAAGCATCCGCCGAGGTCGGGTCGCAGGCGAAGACCAGCCCCGTCTCGTCGGCCAGATCCATCACGCGGCGCGTCACCACGCCTGCGCCGGTGAATACCGTCGCGTAAGGCTGGGCCACGCCCGGCAGTTCGGTCAGCAGTTCGACCTTGCCGATGTCGATCAGCTTCTCGGTATTGATGACCACGGAATTGGCTGTCAGCGGCACCGCGCCGCCGGTGTAGCCCGTGCCGCCGCCACGCGGAATGATGGTCAGGCCCAGTTCGATGGCGTCGCGCACCAGATGGCCGATTTCCTCTTCTGTATCCGGATACAGCACCACGAAGGGATATTCCACGCGCCAGTCGGTGGCGTCCGTCACGTGCGAAACGCGCGCATAGCCGTCGAAGCAGATGTTGTCGCGGCGCGTGTGGCGCAGTAGGCTTTTCAGCGTGCGGCGGCGCAGTTCGGCGGTGTGTTCAAAATGCGCGGCAAAGGCATCAACGGCCTTGTGCGCCGCCTGCACCAGCAGGCCCACCTTGTCGCTGCGCCCGGCATCATCTGCCTCGGAATCCACGCGGCGCTTGTCTACCTCGTGCAGGCGGTGGCGCAGGGCTTCCAGCAGCGCCTTGCGGCGCTTCGGGTTGTCCAGCAGATCGTCTTCCAGATACGGGTTGCGCTGCACCACCCAGATATCGCCCAGCACCTCGTAGAGCATGCGCGCCGAGCGGCCCGTGACGCGCTCCGCACGCAGGCTGTCCAGCACCGCCCACATCTCGTCGCCGAGCAGGCGGATGACGATCTCGCGGTCGGAAAACGAGGTGTAGTTATACGGAATCTCGCGCAGGCGCACCGGCGGCTGGGCATGGACGAATTCGGGGGCGAGTTGCATGACGTAGGGGGTCTTTTGTTTTATGGGCCTGCCTGGGGAGGCAGAGCCTGTATTTTAGGGCTTCGGGCGGACAAACGCGACCCGCAGGTGAGCGCGGGTTTTGGGGGCTGGGTTTTCGTAGGGCCGACTTCAGTCGGCCATTCCCACGGTGGTGTGCGGCTGAAGCCGCACCTACGCGCCCTGCGCCGCCATCACCGCAATCTCCACGCGCCAGCCCGGCTTGGCCAGGCGAACCACCTGCACGCAAGCCCGCGAAGGCGCAGCGCCCACCGGCAGCCAGGCTTCCCACACCGCGTTCATGTCCGCGTAGTCCACCATGTCAACGAGGTAGATCGTTGCCATCAGCAGGCGCTCCTTGCCCGATCCCGCCGCGTTCAGCGTGCTTTCCAGCAGGGCCAGCATGCTCGCGGTCTGGCTGCGGATATCGCCGCTTTCCTCGGCCGGCACCTCCACCGCCTGCACCAGACCATTGAAGACAGTCGCATCCGCGTAGCGGGCTGCGGGGTTGAGGCGGGTGATCTCGGTGCTCATTTCAGGCTTTCAAAGGTGGGTGGTCGGAGAGGCGCATGGGGCCTGGCTCTTGCGGCATGATGCTTGCAGAGGGTCGCCGGGAGCGGGTCTTCAGGCAGGGTCGTGTAGGGCGGGTTAGCGCAGCGTAACCCGCGCGTGCTTGGGCCCGGGGGCCATGCTGGTCATATGGTTCTTCATACAAGGCGACCAAACTTCAGTCCGGGTGAAACGTCCAAACCTTGTTCTTGAAATCGTAGTAGTAACGGTCAAAGCCATTGCCCAGAGACATGTAAGCCAGCATTGGCACTGACTCGCCACAGGCGTAGACGATTCCCCATTTGCGGCGTAATTTCTCTCTGCTTTCTCCGATGTCTTCGGCCTGCTTGGGACAGCTGCCGTGCTTGGACATATAGTCTTCAGTCTTGGCGAGAATCTGTTCTGCGTGCGCACGAATCCTGGTTTCCTGCCAATGGCGTAGTTGCGTGCCGACGACCAAAGCGCAAATCCAGACCGCGATAAGCCCAATGAAATGCTTGCCATGACTGCGGGTGCGCCAGCAGGTGACGCTTGCGGCGATGAGCCAGCCAAACAGGGACGGCACAATCAGAAACAGCCATAACTGTGCAAAGCGCTGGCTGAGAAGAAAACAAACAACAGTTGCCGCAGCCAAGTGCCATGAGCTGAACACCCATGAGTTGCGAGTGGCTTGTATCAAGGTGGGCTGATCAGTGGGCATTGAGGATGCCCTCAAGGACTTTACCAAACCCCTCCACCCCCATAAACCCCACCACCCGCTTGCCCTCAATTTCCTTGCCGCCCGGCGCAAAGAACAGAATCCCCGGCGGGCCAAAAAGCCCGAAGCGCTTGAGCAACTCGCGATCATCCGGCGTGTTGGCGGTGACGTCGGCCTGCAGCAGGGTGAAGCCGGCGAGCTGGGCGGCGATTTTGGGGTCACTGAAAGTCTCGTGCTCCATCTCCTTGCAGCTGACGCACCAGTCGGCATAGAAATCGAGCATCACGGGTTTGCTGCTGGCGGCGATGCGGGCGTCGAGCTCGGCGCTGCTTTTGATGCGCTCGAAACGCGGCGCGGTGTTTTCGCAGGTTTGCGCGGCCGCGCAGCTGCTGATCCCGCCGAGGCCGGCGAGCGGCTGCAGCGGGTTGCGGTTGCCGGCCAGCGCGCCGATGAGGATGGCGCCGCCGGCCAGCAGGGCGAGGAGGCCGAGCGCCTTGAACAGCCGTTGGGTGGGGCGCGCCTCGGCGGGCAGTGAATCGAGCGCACGCAGAAAGACGCCGCCGGTGATCAGCAGCGCGGCCCAGCCGAACATGGGCAGGATGGTCGGCAACACGGGCGAGATCAGGTACAGCGCGGTGGCCAGCAGCATCAGGCCGAAGAAACGCTTGACGCCTTCCATCCAGGCGCCCGGTTTCGGCAGGAAACGCCGCGCGGCCACGCCGATGAGGATCAGCGGCGCGCCCATACCCAGACCCAGCGCGAACAGGGCCAGGCCGCCGAGCACCGCGTCGTGCGTCTTGGCGATATACAGCAGGGCACCGGCCAGCGGGGCCGCAACGCAGGGGCCGACGATCAGCGCCGAGATGGCGCCCATGATCGCCAGCTGGCGCACCGAACCGCCGTGGTGGTGGGCGCTGGCCGAGAGCGTGTGCTGCCAGCGCGCCGGAATCTGCAGTTCATATACGCCGAACATCGACAGGGCGAGGATCACGAAAAGCAGCGCGAAGGCGCCGAGCACCCACACGTTCTGCAGCCAGGCCGACAGCAGCTGGCCGGAAAAACCGGCCGCCACGCCGGCCAGCGCGTAGGTGAAGGCCATGCCCAGAACGTACGCACTGCACAGCACGAAGGCGCGCGTGTGGCTGATCTTGTGGCCGTGGCCAACGATGATGCCGGAGAGGATTGGCAGCATCGGTAACGTGCACGGCGTGAAGCACAGCAGCAGCCCGAAACCGAAGAAGCTCAGCATGATCAGCGCCAGGTTGCCGCCATCGAGCAGTCTGGAGACCCGCTCCTGTTCTGGCTCTTCAGTCTGCATGCCTGAAGGCGCACTGCTGGCGGGCGTCTCCAGCATGCCTGCCTGCTCAGGCTTGTCCAGTGCGGCTATCCAGTCAGGAGTTGTTTTGCCCGCAGGCGTAGCGATGCTGGACATATTGGAGCGCTTCAACTCCACCGGCACCACGCTGGGCGGATAGCAGATGCCGAAATCGGCACAGCCCTGATGCGTTACCACCAGCGTCACTGGCCCGTTGGCGGGTGAGGCCAGGGGCAGGGTGAAGCGCAGGGCGTCGCGATAGATCTGCTGCTTGCCGAAGAACTTGTCCTCGTGATCCAACCCTTGCGGCAGGGTTACCGTGCCGAGTTGCGCGCTGGCGGATTCGAGGCTGAAGCTGAGCTTGTCGCGATACAGGTAATAGCCGGGCTCGATGCTGAAGCGCACCTCCACGGTCTGCTCGTCCAGCAGGCTGGCCGCCAGCTTGTAAGCCTTCTCCGGCGGCAGAGGCTCGGGCGTTGCAGCCCCGACGAACGGGGCAAAACACAGCAGGGCAAGCAGCAGAAAACGTTTCATGCGTCGGCAGTCTCTTGTGTGATCCACCCCAGGTACGCAGGCAGGCCAGTGCTCAGGGGCAGGGCAATGATCTCGGGAACTTCGTAAGGATGAAGTGCGCGGATTGCAGTTTCCAGTGCGGCGTAACGAGCGGCGGTCGTCTTGATCAGCAGTGGCACTTCCGTCGCGTGCTCGACCGCGCCTTGCCAGCGATACACCGAACGGCAGGGCGCGAGGATATTGACACAGGCTGCGAGCCGGCGTTCCACTAGTGCCTGCGCAATTTGCTCGGCGCAGGCGGTGTCAGGCGTGTTGCAGAGGACGAGCAGGCACTCGGTAGACATGAGGTTTGTCAAGATCGCTGGCAGGGGGCCGTTAGTGTAGCTGGATCGCTACACAGCCTACTTTCGGCACGAAATTGCATCATGCCCTTTTGGGCAAAGAGCTCAGACAAAGGCGTTCTTGCATGCATTGAAGGTTGCTCTGGCGCAAATTTCTTTCGATAGCGGATCTGGATTCAAGAGAACTCAAGGCTAAGAGCCTACCTATGCCTTAAACTGCGCGGCTTTGTGTAGATTTAAAATTAATTACAACCCAATGTCGATACAGCCAGTCATTCTTTCCGGAGGTTCCGGTACCCGTTTGTGGCCCGCTTCGCGCGAAACCTATCCCAAGCAGCTCCTGCCACTCACTGGCGAAGACAGCCTGCTGCAGATCACCGCCCAGCGGCTGAACGGCTTCTCGGCTGATATTGCCAAGCCCATCGTGGTGACCAACGAAGAGCACCGCTTCATCATCGCCGAGCAAATGCGCCAGATTGGTCAGCCGTCTGATCGCATCGTGCTGGAGCCCGTGGGCCGCAATACCGCCCCGGCCATGCAACTGGCCGCGTTGATCGCTACGCAAGAGGGGGGCGATCCTGTGTTGCTTGTCATGCCTGCCGATCAGATCGTCACCAACACGCCCGCCTTTCACGCCGCCATGAGTGAGGGCCTCAAGCAAGCCGAAACCGGCGCGCTGGTCACCTTCGGTATCGTCCCGGATCGTGCCGAAACCGGCTACGGCTACCTGCGCACAGGCGACATCATGCCCAGCGCCAGCAGTGCCCGCGCTCTGGTCGCCTTCGTCGAAAAACCCGACGCTGCCCGCGCTGCCGAATACGTTGCCAGTGGCCAATATCTGTGGAACGCCGGCATCTTCATGATGCGCGCCAGCGTCTGGCTGAAAGCCCTGGCCGCCCTTGCGCCCGAAATCGCCGCGGCCTGCCAGGCGTCAGTCAATGAAGCCAAGCGCGACACCGACTTCATCCGCGTCAACAAAGCCGCCTTCACCGCCTGCCCATCCAACTCCATCGACTATGCCGTCATGGAACAACTCGGCGCCCATCCCGAACTCGGCCAGGCCGTTGTCGTCCCCATGGACGCAGGATGGAGCGATGTTGGCGCCTGGGATGCCCTTTGGGCCGTCTGCGACAAAGACCAGAACGGCAATGCAACCCAAGGCGACGTCATGCTGGAGGACACGCATAACAGCCTCGTGTTCTCGCAAAGTCGCCTGGTCGCCACCGTCGGCATCAAAGACCTCATCGTCGTTGAAACACCTGACGCCATCATGGTCGCAGACAAATCCCGCGCGCAAGACGTCAAAGCCATCGTCAGCCGCATCAAATCCGAGGGCAAAACCCTGGCCGCCAGTCATCGCAAGGTGTATCGCCCCTGGGGCTGGTACGACAGCATCGATATGGGGCCGCGCTTCCAGGTCAAGCGCATTGTCGTCAATCCTGGTGCCACGCTCAGTTTGCAGATGCACCACCATCGCGCCGAACACTGGATCGTCGTCAGTGGTACAGCTGAAATCGTCAATGGAGACAAAGTACTGCTGCTAGGCGAAAACGAATCCACCTACATTCCGTTGGGCCACAAACATCGTCTTGCCAACCCCGGCAAGCTGCCGCTGGAAATCATCGAAGTGCAGTCTGGTTCTTACCTGGGCGAGGATGACATTGTGCGCTTTGAGGACTCCTATGGCCGAAACTGACAAGTTCGCTGTGCAGCCACACGCAGATGCGACTTCGCAGCAACAGGCCCATTCGCTGGAGCATTGGCGTAGCCACACCGGGCGCAATGACATCATTACCGGTCTGCGCGCCATGCATGTCTGGCTGGCGCTTGGCTGGCACGACATCCGCCAGCGTTACCGACGCTCGGTGCTGGGACCCTTCTGGTTTACGCTTACCACGCTCGTTATGGTGGGAGTGCTGGGCTTTATGTATTCCGAATTGTTGGGTCAGGAGATCTCTGATTACCTGCCTTATCTCGGGATTGGAATGGTGGTTTGGCAATTCATCAGTACAGCGGCAAACGAAGGCTGCAATGCGATGATCGGAGCGGGCTCCACCATCAAGCAGATCCGGATGCCTTTGACTACGCACGTTTGCCGCATGGTCTGGCGAAACCTCGTCATTCTGTTGCACAGTCTTCCTGTCGTGGTGCTGCTGATGGTTTTTTTCGGCCATTCACTCACGCTGGAGTTTCTCCTGCTTGTTCCAGGCCTGCTGATTCTGATGCTCAATGCAGTCTGGTCAGGCATCGTGTTTGGTATTCTTTGTGCGCGTTATCGGGATGTGATGCCCATCATCGGCAATCTTTTTCAGGTGGGATTCTTTTTGACGCCGGTAATGTGGCGAGCCAGCGATTTGAAGGAGCGAGCCTGGATTGCTGACATCAATCCTTTTAATCACCTGATCGAGATCATTCGCGCGCCCATTCTGGGGACGCCGATAATGCTGGAGCCTTGGTTGTGGTCGCTTGCCTTGATTTTTCTCGGGTTCGCCGCAGCGCACTACCTGATGGTCCGTTTTCGCGAACGCGTTGCTTACTGGTTGTGACATGACGGTACATATTCAAGCTGAAAAACTGTGTGTGGAGTTCCCGATTTACGAGAACTCGCACCGCTCACTGAAAAACACGGTGATGCATTTGTCTACCGGTGGCCGGATTGGAATGAACGCCAATCAGCATCCTGTGGTGCGGGCGCTGAACGAAATCGATTTCGAGATCCGCGAGGGTGATCGGGTTGGTCTGGTAGGGCACAACGGCTCGGGCAAGACTACCTTGCTGCGCGTGCTCTCTGGCGTATATGCCCCGGTGCGTGGGCGCCTGAGCATGAGTGGTCGCGTGGCTTCGCTGCTTGACGTTTCCATGGGCATGGATCCTGACGCCACTGGCTTCGAAAACATTTACCTGCGCGGCATCATGGATGGCCTGCTCCCGGCAATCATCCGCGCCAAGACAGACGAAATCGCCGATTTCACCGGCCTGGGTGATTATCTCAATCTGCCGGTTCGAACCTACTCCAGCGGAATGCTGTTGCGTTTGGCTTTTGCCATTTCCACCAGTGTGGAGGCCGACATTTTGGTCATGGATGAATGGCTCAGCGTAGGTGATGCGGAGTTCAGCGAAAAAGCCCAGTCCAGGCTGGATGTCCTGGTAAGCAAGGCTGCAATTCTGGTGATCGCTTCGCATGACCCAAAGTTGATTGCCAAAGTCTGCAATCGCAGAATCCATCTCGAACACGGCGTGATCCTGAGTGACGAAAAACTCGATCCCGTAGCCTCCGATGCCGCCGCCACCGCCTGACATGAGAATTTCTGCTCATCATCCGGCCTTGCTGGCCTCCGAGAAACTGTTTTCCCTGCGACCTTTCAGTTTGATTAAAGGTCTGGCCAGCGCTGTCATTGCCTACCCGATAGCCGAGCGGCGCGAGCAACGTGATGTGCGCTCCAAGGTCAGCGAGCTGAGGCAGTATTACCGTCATCCTTTTGCGCAACGCTTTGCCCAGGCGCAGGCTTCACTCGTCGATACGCTGCGTTTTGCCGGTCGTGAAGTGCCCTATTACCGTGATCTGTTTGCCCAGACTGGTTTCGATCCGGAATCTGTCGCGAAAGACATCCGCTACCTGAGCGACCTGCCTTATCTCACCAAGGAGATCATGCGCGAGCAGGGCGAGCGCATGTATTCGCAATCCTTGGCAGATTTGCGGCACCACATGTGCAAGACCGGCGGCTCCACCGGGCTTTCTTGCCATATTGCTTACGATCAGGCCGCCGCAGACTACTCTTCCGCTGTCACGCTCTACGCCCGCGAGCGGGCTGGCAACTACAAGTGGCGCTCCGAGCTGCATTTCGCCTGTCGTTTTCCTGACGCTGCCGACCCTGGCTGGCCCACGCGCGAAGATTTCAAATGCTTCGCGATGAATCGCAGCAACATCTTCTTTGATCGTCTGGACGATGTGGGCCTCGCCGAAATCTGGGCCACGCTCAAGCGCCGCAAGCCCTACATGGTGCACGGGCATCCTTCCACGATCTACGCACTGGCCTGTTATATCGAGCGTCACTGCGGTAGTGCGAAAGCCTTCAGCGTATTCGAATCCAGTGGCGAGCTGCTGGAACCCTACCAGCGCGAGCAGATTGCCCGTGCCCTGCGCTGCAGGGTCGTTGACCGCTACGGTCTGGCCGAGTTGGGTGTGATGGCCTACGAGCTGGAAGGCCATAAAAAGGGCCTGCAGGTGCTCGATTCTGAAGGCTGGCCCGAGAGTGTCAAGACAGCTGGCGGCGAACAGGAACTGGTGTTCACTGGCTTCCGTAACCGACTCATGCCGCTGGTCCGCTATGCCACGGGCGACTTGGCTCGCGTCGAGCAACGTGCGGACGGCTTCTATCTCACCGATATCGTTGGCCGCATTCATGACATCGTGCATCTTGCCGGCGTGGCCTATCCCACCCATACCATTCAGGACATGCTTGATCACCGTGTGGGCGGTATCCAGGAATTCCAGATCGATGTTCGCGGCGAGAAACCTGTGCTGCGCATCGTGCCCGAGTTGCATGCCGATCCGGCGCAGATCGCGGCCAAGATCGAGGGATACTGGCCTGGTGCGCTCGATGTCGAGTTTGTCGGGCATGAGGCATTTGTGCGAGTGGGGCATCGAGCCAAGTTCCGGCATGTGGTGAGTGCATGATCGGCGTTCTGGCCGGGTTCCCCCATCGTGAGGCCGGTGAGCTGGTGCTGGCGGCCTTGCGCCGCTCCGTCAGTCGTTCGCTTGCCATGCCACTGGCACCTGCGAGCCTGCCGCAAAACGATGTTGTGGTCGCTATCGCGCCAGACGACTCGGCTGCGCAATCTTTGCTGCACTGGCTTGATGCCAGGCCACGCAAGCTCATTCTGTTCGGCAAGCTGCCGGCTTGCCTGCATGCCCGTTTCGGGCTTCAGGCGAAGTCATGGTCAGAGGGCGCAGACTGGGCGTGCAGCCCATCAGCGCCGTCACGCGAAAGCGCCGAAAGCCCCGCCAAGGTGCGGTATCTGCAGGGTGCTGCGAGCTTCGGCGCATCCTCTTGGGGTCGAGCGCTGGAACGTTTCGACTTCACCAACGAGTGGAACAACCTTGCCTTTGGTGCTATCCGTGTAGACGGCTCCATCTGGAGTCTGGCCGAGCCGGTTCAGGCGCCTGCCGAAACCGAGCTAGCCCGGGTCGAAGCTGATGGTGAGGCGCTGATGACCTACGTTGCACACTTCACGGTGGGCGAGAGCACGGTACTGTGGGTAAATCGCGCCGTGGGCCTGATCGATTCCTTCGAGTGGCGGCTGATCGAGCATTTTCTCGCCCACTGGCAGAGCGAGCGTCTGCCTTGTGTGCCAGTGATCAGCGAACTCCCTTGGGGGTGTGATGCAGCCATCACCATGCGGCTCGACTGCGACGAAGACATTGCATCTGCGCGCCCCCTGTGGCAGTTCTATCGCGAGATGGGTGTGCCGCTGTCGCTGGCCATTCACACCACCAACCTGCATCACGACGGCCACCACGCCTTCTTGCGCGAATTCTGCGATGCCGGCGGCGTGCTGATGTCACACACTGCCACCCACGCGCCGAACTGGGGTGGCAGCTATGAGGCGGCGCTTGCCGAAGGGCGTGAGTCGTATCAGCGCATCCTCGACGCCACAGGTGCGGCTGTTGAATACGCCGTCTCCCCCTTTCACCAGTCGCCGCACTACGCCCTTCAGGGGCTGTGTGAGGCAGGCTACAAAGGCTGCATCGGCGGCATCATCCGCAATGATCCCGAATTTCTGCTCGCGCGCGGCGGCGAGCTGGCCGGTCTGCCACAAGGTTTTATCGGGCACAGTCAGCAGACCATGATGCACGGGGACTGCATGCTGGCCGAAGGCGATCCGTTGGCCGTCTTCAAGGCCGCCTTCGATCGCGCATTGGAAACCCGCACGCTCTTTGGTTTTCTGGATCACCCGTTTTCCGAGCGTTACGCCTATGGCTGGCCTGACGAAACCGTCCGCATCCAGGCTCACCAAGATCTGATTGCCCACATTCGCAGCAAGGCCCGCAGCCCGCGCTTCATGGACGAACGTGAAGCCATGGATTTTCTGCGTGCACGCGCAGCCATCCGCCTGTGGCGTACTGCGGTCGGCTTTGAAACGAATCTGCCCCAAGGCTACGCCGCCGGATTTGGCGTCGAGTATCGAGGCACCCTGCAGCCGTTGGCTGACGGAAGTGTGCTCGCGTGAAGGCGCTTGTCGTGCTCGGCACTCGTCCTGAGGTCATCAAGTTAGCCCCAGTCATCTCTGCGCTGAAGCAGCGCGCGGAGGTGCGCGTGTGTGCCAGTGGGCAACACCGTGAAATGCTCCAGCAGGCCCTTGGCGCATTCGGCCTGCAGCCGCACATCCAGCTTGACACCATGAGCCCCGGCCGCTCGCTCAACATCCTTGCTGCCCGCTTGCTCGAAGGCCTGGATACTGTGCTGGAACAAGAGCAGCCGGACTGGGTGCTGGTGCAGGGCGACACCACCACGGCCTTTTGCGGCGGCCTGGCGGCCTTTCAGCGCGGCATTCGCGTTGCGCATGTCGAGGCCGGTCTGCGCACCGGTGATCTGGCCAGCCCATTCCCCGAAGAGGCCAATCGCAGCCTGCTCGCGCGCATCGCCACCCTGCATTTTGCGCCTACCCCCATGGCTGCTGCAGCGCTGCGCGCAGAGGGCGTTCCGGCAGCGGCCATCCGCGTCACCGGCAACACCGTGGTCGACGCCATTGCGCAGGCAAAAGCCATCTGGCCCGAGGGCGTGCCAGCCAGCGTGCCGGCAGAAATCGGTCAGCGCCTTGCCGCAGGCCCTGTTGTGCTGGTCACCTGCCATCGTCGCGAAAATTTTGGCAGCGTGATGGAAGCCTTCTGCCACATGCTTGCCCGCCTGAGCGAGCAGCACCCGGGCATCCAGTGGATCTTCCCGGTGCATCTCAACCCCGCCGTGCGCGAGCCCGTGCATCGTCTGCTTGCGCATCGACCCAACCTGCTGCTGACTGACCCTGTCGACTACCACACCAGCCTCTATCTGATCAGCCGCGCCAGCCTCGTGCTCAGCGATTCCGGTGGAATCCAGGAAGAAGCCCCCAGTTTCGGCACCCCCGTGGTCGTAATGCGCCAGCACACAGAGCGTATGGAAGGCGTGAAGGCGGGTTTTGCCATGCTGGCCGGGCAAGATCCTGTTGTGATCGAGGCTGCAGTGAATGGCTGGCTAAGCGACCCCGCCAGATGTGAGACCCTCCGCGCTCGCCAGAATCCTTATGGCGATGGCCACGCATCAGCGCGCATCGTGGCAGCCCTGTATGGCGAACCCTGCGAGGCCTTCCATGGCTGAGCGCGAAGTGACTCCCCCGCAAAGCTGCATCCTTTTTGCCACGGCCGACTGGGATGAACCCTATTGGACCAACAAACAGCACTGCGCAAAATCACTCGCCGAACTGGGCACCAAAGTGCTTTATGTGGAAAGCGTCGGCCTGCGTAGCCCCAAGGCTGGCAGCGCCAAAGACTGGGGGCGACTCTGGAATCGTCTGCACAAAGGGCTTGCATCCCTGATCTTTGGCGCGCCCGAGCGCGCCCCCGGCATCTATGTGCTGTCTCCGCTGCTCGTACCGGCCGGGCATCTGCATGCATTCACCCGCAGGATCAATCGTCTGCTGTTCAAGTCTGCCATCGCCCGCACCACCCGACAGCAAGGTTTCACCAGCCCTTTGATCTGGACCTACCACCCCTTCATGCTCGATGTGATCGACGGCATGCGCAAAGGCCCGCTCCTCTATCACTGCGTGGATGATCTTGCCGCCGTGCCCGGTGTGGACGGCCCAGCCTTTCGCGCCGCCGAGCAACAGCTTCTTCAGCGCGCCGACGTAGTCTTCGCCACCGCACCCGTGCTGGCCGAACACTGCAAGCAGTACAACGCCAACACCCACTTCCTGCCCAACGTGGTGGATGCCGAGCACTTCGGCCGCGCGCTCGAGCCTGGCCCCATCCCGGCCGACCTCGCCTGCATTCCCGAACCTCGCCTGTGCTATCACGGCGTGCTTTCCGACTTCAAGGTGGATTTCCAGTTGCTGATTGACTGCGCCCACCTCAAGCCGGAATGGAGTTGGGTTCTGATCGGCGAAGAGCGTGAGGGTCAGCACAGTCCGCTCGTGGCCGAGCTGCGCACCCTGCCCAACGTGCATTTTCTTGGCTACAAGCCCTACGCCCAACTCCCCGACTACCTGCGCGGCATGCGGGTGGGCCTCCTGCCCTCGCTGATCAACGACTACACCCGCAGCATGTTCCCTATGAAGTACTACGAGTATCTGGCGGCGGGGATGGCCACGGTTTCCACGCCCCTTGCGTTTTCGACCGGGAGCTCGCAGGGGATGACCATTGCAAAGGATGTCAATGGGTTTCTGGCCGCGATCCGGTTGCGACTGGAAAGGGGCCGTTATGAGTCTTCGGAAGCCCAGACCTTGATTGGCGACAACACTTGGCGGAGACGTTTGCTGAAAATGCTGGATAACACTTGGTGGTTTGCATGAAGGTTCTGTTTGTTCTGTCCCGGGACGTGATGTTTTTTCACGGTAGTGGCGAGGTCGAGGCCAAGCTGCTGCAGCTGGGAATCCAGTTGCTGGGCCATGAGTGCCACATTGCGGGTCTCGATTCTGGAGACTTTTTCGATTACGACGCCTATTTCCTTTTTTCCGTGCGTCAGGACGTGCTTGAACTGTTTGGAAAAATTCCGCAGCAGAGGCACTGCGTCATCATTCCCCAGGTCGACGACATGGACGCGGCAGCCGCGGTCGAGCTGAATCGACGCAGCCAGCACCTAGAGAATTTGTCGGTGCTCGGCCGCACTGCTGAAGAAGTCGGGCTTCTAGGTAACCTGTTCCCGGGTCGGCGGACTTTGCTGGCCGAAGGCTGGTTTCTGAAGCCCTTTATCCATCAAGATAAATCGCCTGTCGAATACAGCGACAAGCAGGCGGGTTATTGCCTTTGCATGGTGTCGGCTGATCGCGACACCGGCCTCGCGGAGATGGCTTCCACTTTCCAGCACCGCGGGCAGCGGCTGCATGTGGTATCCGACAGACCTGATGAACACGGGCAGCGCCTGAAAAGCTTTGATAACGTGAGGCTGGAAAAACGGGTGCCGTATGGCAGTCTCGAGTGGTACATGCGCCTCGAGAATTGCTCGTCGCTGTATGAGCCCAATCCCCGGCTCACCTGCGCGGTCCTCGAAGCTCTGTGGATGGGCAAGAGGGTGTTCTCACCGCATGCGGACTACATCAATTCGGTCATCGGGGCTGATCTGGTTATTGATAGCGCAGACCCCTCGATCTGGCCGTCATTGGCGCCCTGCCGGCACGAAGTCCAGAATATGATATACAGGTACCATGCCAATTTCATTGCCGCTAAAATATTCGATTCAATCGGGGGGGGCGCCGATGCTTGATAACAAGTGCGCATTCAATCAGATCTACAAATTCGGTGAGAAGCACATCATCGACGGTATTTCCATTCAGGAAATCCGACGTGGATTGTCGCTCGGCATGGCCGAATACCTGCATGCCAGGAGCAAGTCATACGACTGTATTTCAGCAATACCGAATACCGGCTATTTTTACGCCCAGCAACTGGCGGAGGCCATGGATTGCCGGTTCGCGAGAATTTTCGAGAAAAAACTGTTCAAGCGGACGCTGGGCACCACGGCAACAAAGCGGGTTTCCACCTACGACTCGCTGTTGATGACGCTGGATGCGGTTGACAAGGCCGCACATACCCTGTTCGTTGACGAAGCTTTGCTTAGCGGACTGACCGTGCAAATCATCGCCAATGCCTGTCAGGAAATCGGCCTGAAGCGCTATTCGTTCGCATTCATGTCACCGATCACCCTTTGCCACTGCCCTTGGGGCCACATCAAACATACCGACCGCTGGTTTGAAGGACTCAACGGGAAACCCACCCAAACCGAGGTGGAGAACCTGCGGCGTAAACTTATCGACGTCACCCAGGCGCAGGAGATTATTCACTGCCCGCCCGAAGTGTTCTTCGAGGTGATCGACAGCACGGCGAACTGCAGTCTCTGTTTCTACGACGGAATTCCTGCCCCGGTGGGCTGCAGGAATGCGGCGCCTGAGTGAATGAACAACATGCTGGTGGCTTTTGATCTGGATGGAACCCTGCATTGTCGGGATGCGGAGGATGAGGGGGGGGCTCTCGCTGAACTCGCCGATTGTCTGCGCGACAGAGGGGCGTTCACGGTGTTGGCGACCGGCCGGTCGCTCGAAGAAACGCTGGAACTGGACCAGATCATGAATTGCTTGCCGGTCGACGCCATCGTCGCCAACTCCGGCGCTCAGGTCTATTTCGGGCAGTCAGTGGGATTCATGCAGGATGCGTCTTTTGCTGCCAGGCCCGGAGCGGAGATGCCGGACTCGGACCGTTTCGCGTTAATAGCGCTGTTCCTGGGCAATGCCTCGGTCACGCTGCAGGAAGAACGCCATCAGTTTCCTGGCAAGTTGGCTTTTTACGTCAGGACGGAGGCGCTCGCGCAGCTCAGGGCCTTGGTTAACGAGGCTAAAACATATTACCCGGCTTATGAGTATCTGGTCAGCTACAACCCGCCCGACCGCGGCTTTCACTATTTTGACGTTCACCCCCGGCAGTCCACGAAGCTGGCCGGCCTGTGGTATGTAGCCGATGTCTTCGGCGTTGTGGAGGAAAATATTATCTATTTTGGTGACAACGGCAACGACCTGCCCTGCATCAGGGGGCTCAGGCGGGCGGCAATCATTGATACGTATCTGGATGAGTTGCGTAAGGACGCCGATGGCTTTGACTGGCACGGTGTGATGCAGCTCCGGCGAGGTGGCGCCGCTACGATGGTGCAGGCGCTCAGGGAGATGGGCTGGTGAAGAGGGTTTTAATCTTGTCTATACCCTACGCGCTCGAAGGCATCGAGCACGGCAAAGGTGTTTTGAATGGATCGACGGCCATCGCCGAAATGCTGGTAGCGGCGATTTCGGAATTTGCCGAAGTCACGGTAGTCACCGATCGGCCGGATCGTTTTTCGGGGCACCGGACAGTCAGTATCTTCCGCGAAAATCCGATACGTGCCCATGGGTTTGAGGAGTTCTGGCGTCGTGAATACCGTGTTTTCGGGGCTCCGACTGCGGGCGATTTCTCGCGCGATTCGCTCTATCGTGTTTTCCAGCTGGCTAATGCGGTGGATCCCGGCCGACTCGACGCCATCCTTGCCGAAACCGATTGCGAAGTAGTAGTTCTAAATCGTCAGGAGCATTTCTTCCTGTCACGCCACCCGGGCTTGTGTGACCGGAAGTTGGTTTTTTTTACCCACGATTCGCACTACCAAAGAAAACTTTCTTACGAAGAGAACTACGGCGCGGCGCAGCCGCTCACCCATGTGGAACAGGCGATCGAGAGCGCATTCGTGGCGGAGGCCGGCAAACTGGTGACCATATCGGTCGAGGAGCAGACCCATTTCAGCCGCTTGGCGACGGGATGCGAAGTTGTCCTGTTTCGGCCAACGATCGCCCGCCCGCAGCGGTTAGTCGAACTGGCGGAGCAAACCGCCGTCAGGTTTTATTTCATCGGGGTCAATAATTTCGTCAATCGCCAGACCATGGCTCGTGCTCACGAGTGGTTTCTCGAAAATGGACGCCCCGGTGCCGACGAATTCCACGTATTTGGGTCGGTGTGCCATGCGGTTGAGGCTGTGGGGGCGGATCAAGGGGTCTTTCTTCACGGTCATGTCGATGACCTTGCGTGTGCCGTGGCCGGGATGCATGTCCTGCTGGCACCCATCCAGTCCGGCAGTGGCGTGCCACTGAAGGTCGCCGATGCTCTCGGCGCTGGGCATCTAGTACTCGCCAGTGCTTTCGGTGCCGATTCCTATCCGGAGTTCATCGGCTCCCGCATCGTCCTCAGCGACGGTGATGCAGGCCAAGTGCTCGATGCCCTGCGCGCCGCGCCGGCCACCTACGTGCCGTATGAGGCATACGCGAGCAAGAACCGGCAGGCGGCCCGGCAGATCGTGGGGGTTGAATGATGCGTCCGGAAACTCGCCAGGGCGGGTCGGCGCCGCGCGTCTGTGTGGCCGGGGCCAGCGGTTACGCCGGATCGGCCTGCGCCGATGCGTTTGCTGCAGCAGGCTGGCAGGTCAGCGGCTTCAGCCGGCGCGGTGGGGCTACGCCAGGGGGCCTGCCAGTCATGGCCTGCGCGGATGGCCGGGCTTTTCACGACCTGCTGCAACGAACTCCCCCGGACGTGCTGCTGGTCGCCACCGGAATTGCCGAGCTCGACGCCTGTGAGCGCGACCCGGCACTCAGCCAGCAGGCCAACGTCGACACCCTAGATGAATGGATTGCCACGGTCCGGACGGTCTGCCCCTCTGTGCGAGTGGTGCTCTTGTCGTCGATTTACGTGTTCGGTGAACAGTGCCCGCCCGCAGGCTTCTGCGAATCTGATGCACCGCAGCCCCTGTCGGTCTACGGGCGGCACAAATGGCAGGCCGAACAGCGGCTTCAGGCCTCGGGGCTCCGGCACCTGATCGTGCGCCTGCCCTGGCTGATCGGCAACACTGCGCACCCCGCCGACCCCGTCCGCCAGCTCTGGCGCAAGTTTCAGCAAGGCGAGTCAGCGGTCGACGACGGGTTGCGCTTCCCCACCGATGCGCGCTGGGTGGCGCATAGCCTCGCCGGCCTCATGTGTGCGGGTGTCGAAGGTGTCGTGCACTTGAGCGCTGTCGGCGCCGGCAGCCGTTTCGACCTGATGGCCGGCCTGCTCGCACATTGCACCCCGGCACCGGTATCGTCCCTGCGGCGCCAGCCTGCTCTGGCAGGGCCGGCCGCCAACGGGCGGGCTCCGCGCCCCGAATACCTCAGGCTGGGCACCTGCCGCCCTGAAGTGCGGGATCTGCCCGCCTGCCCGTCCTGGCAGCAGCTTGCCGAACGCTACGCGGCCAGCTTATGCGGCCAGTCCGTGCGTGAGGAGCAGCCCTTATGAGCCATCTTCTCGCTCCACAAGAGACCACCCGGAAACTGCTGGTCGATGTGTCCGATCTCGCTTGCGCCGACCGGGGCACCGGTATTCAGCGTGTGGCTAAATCGATTCTGGGCGAATGGTTGCAGAATCCGCCGCCTGGCTTCCAGGTCGAGCCGGTTTTTCTCGCGTCGGCAGGGGATGGCTACCGCTACGCCCGGGGACTGCGCCGGCGCTACGCCCCGGGTGACACGGCGGTTAACGACGAAGCCCCTGTGGTTTTCGGGCCAGGGGACATCCTGCTCAGCCTCGATCTGCTGTTTCTCAACCCCGAGCTGATCTGCGATCAGGCCGGGCGCTACCTCCGGTCGCTGCAGGCGCAGGGCGTCAATGTGCGTTTCGTGGTGTATGACCTTCTGCCGGTGTTGATGCCGGAGTATTTTCCGGTGGGGGAACACAACGAGCGGTTTGTGGAATGGTTAAAGTTAGTTTCAGAGACTACCGGCGCGGTCTGTATTTCGGGGGCGGTCGCACAGGATTTGAGAAGCTGGCTCGGCCAGGCCGGCTGGCTGCGCCCGGATTTCGTCATCAGCCATTTCCATATTGGGGCGGATATCGAGGGCATCCCGTGTTCGCGCGGAGTGCCCGACAACGCGGCCGACACCCTGGCGCATCTGCAGGCACGCCCCGCCTTCCTGGTGGTCGGCACCATCGAACCGCGCAAGGGGCAACGCCAGATGCTGGACGCCTTTGAATGGCTCTGGGCGCAGGGGGGCGATGCCAACCTGGTGTTCGTGGGGCAGCAGGGCTGGATGATGGACGACTTTGTCGAGCGCTTGCGCCAGCATCCTGAGAAGGGCCGACGCCTCTTCTGGCTGGAAGGCATCAGCGATGAGTATCTGTTGCAGGTCTACCGCAGCGTGACCTGTCTGGTCGCCTCGTCGGAAGGCGAGGGCTTCGGTCTACCGACCGTCGAAGCTGTGCGCGCCGGTCTGCCAGTCATTGCCCGCGACCTACCGGTCAACTGGGAAGTCTGCGGCGAATTTGCCTGCTACTTCAGTTCTGATGCGCCCGGCGACCTGGGGCGCTTCCTCCGGCAGTGGCTGCAGGACTGGCAGACCCGGGCGCTACCGGATTCATCGAAGATTCGCTTCCTGACCTGGCGGGAATCGGCAGTGGAGTTGTTCAGGGCTTGCAATGAGTTACCGTACGATGCGTTTGAGAGAGTGCTGACAGGATGAGTATCGATCAAGATTTGGTTAATGGCTGTTACGTCAAATATCTGGGACGACCGGCTGAGCAAGGTGGACTGAAGTATTACGCTCAGTTTGAGTCCATCGTCGATGTGGAACACGAGATTGCTGCTTCCCAGGAGTTTCTCAGTAGAGAGCGTGTGCTTCGCTATCCGTGCTCATTCCATTCCTGGAAGACTTGCGTGCTTGAGGAGGCCAAGATTGTCTTTGTGCCCATTGCGAAATGTGCGCATACCGCAGTTGTGTCGGCACTGTACGATTTCAAGAACATCGATTGGCGGACGCTGAATGTTTCGGATGCCGAGGTTCTTGAAAGTGGCACTGACGATGAATTTTTGCATTATGTGCTGGGTAGTAACAAAACAGGACTTCTGTTGAAAGACCATTCGCCGGAGTTCGCCGACCGCATTCTGCGCGATACAGAGTGGTTGCGCGTGGCGGTGTTGAGGGATCCTGTGGCGCGCTTTCTGAGCGCCTTTAATCACTTCTTTATTCAATGGCGGACTCACCCGCTCGGCCTTCGCCACACAAAGGTAATTCTCGACGCGCTTGGCGAGGATTTCGACGCCAATTCCAGCACGGGGATGATTAAAGTAATGAAATACATCATGACTCAGCGTGGATGCGATCTGGATGCTCACTTTGCGCCGCAGTACGAGTATGTGGGTGGCATCAGAATGGACCGCCTTATCCCCATGGCCAGGCTTGATCTGCTGGAGAAACTCGTTTCGGAAAGAAGCGGGCGGACCTTCAGGATTGAACGAAAGAATGTGCGTCGTGATACGGTCAAGGATGGCGAGGGCGCACCTGAAGATGTGCGCGAATTAGTCGAGGAGTATTTCTGGCTCGACAGATTGTTGTACGAGAAGGCTCTCTGCGCGTGTTGAACAATACGCGTAGGTAAGCGCATCCCGACTGACAGGCATCGAACAAGGTTAAGTATGTCTTACACAGAACAGAAAGATTTCGAGCAGCAAGACGCTGTTTTCTTCAGCATGCGCCGGAATTTCGCTCGCTTCGATATTGACGTCGATTTCGCAAATGCCCGCGTTCTTGAGGTGGGCGGGGCTGGTGGAATGCTCGGCGGTCTGGTTTCCGGTGCGACCGCCAGAACCATCGTGGCGGACAGCTTCGATGCGCAGCGTCAGTACGAGGGGCAGTTCCCGCGGCTGCTGAAGGAGAAGTTCGAGCGCAACGGCCGCGCCCTGGACTTGGGAAAAATCGAATTTCACTCCGTCGACGCCATGGACATGCCCTACCGCGACGGGCTGTTCGATCTTGTCCTGTCGAACAATGCATTTCAGAGGATACGGGACCCATTTGCCGCCCTGCAGGAGGTCTTGCGCGTGTTGAAGCCCGGCGGAGTGGCCTGTCTGAGCTTCGATCCGCTGTGGACCTGTGACAGCGGAAGCCAATATGGCCACTACGTCCCGCAGCCGTGGGCGCATCTGTTGTGCAGCGCGGACGAGTTCGCGTTCCGGATGCGTGTGGCCGGGGCGACGGATGGGGAAATTGCCGATTTCATGCTGGGCCCGAACCGCATCGCCTATCGCGACTACCAGACGGAGCTGCACCGGGTTCTGGCCGCTTCGGGCCTGAAAGCGTTCCACGTCGAGCACTGGAGCGGGCTTGCCTATGACGACGCTCTGACGGTCGATAACCAGGCCCGCGCGGCGGCCATCCTGAATTGCGACCCCGGCGATCTTCTCGTGCGCGGGTTTCTGGTGCTGGCCGTCAAATGAGGGGGATCAGCGGATGCCGACCTTTATGCGGGAATTTTTCCCATGACTGACCTGGCAATTACCTACGCTACTTATCCGACGGCTTTCGAAACTCCGGGAGGGGGCGAGATTCAGATTCTCCAATACCGCAAGCATTTGGCGGCGCTCGGAGTTGATGTGACCTTCTTTGATCCCTGGAAGCCGAGCCTCGGCGGTGTTGACGTTTTTCATTATTTCTCCTGCTATCGAGGCTCCGAGATTTTTATTGATGAACTCTACCGTCGAGGCATGTCGATCATTCTCTCGCCGACGCTGTGGATCGAAGAGGGGGCGACGGGCTACCCGATGGCGCAGATCGGCCAGATGCTCAGCATGGCCGCTCGCATCGTCTGCAATTCTGATATGGAGTGCGATTTGTTGGCTGGCACCTTTTCAGTGCCAAGGCACAAGTTTGCCACCGTCTACAACGGCGTGGACCTGTCCTTCATGCGGCCAACGGATCCGGAAGTTTTCCGGTCGTTCTCAGGTGTTCGTGGCGATTTCGTGCTGAATGTGGCCAATGTCGAACCCCGGAAAAACCAGCTTCGCCTGATCGAGGCCGTGAAACGGCTCGGGATGAAACTGGTGATGATAGGAGGCGTCCGCGACCAAGGGTATTTCGAGCAATGCATGGAGCTTGGCCGAGGCTGCCTGACCTACATTCCGGCCTTGCCACACGATTCTGATGTGCTGCGCTCGGCCTATGCTGCGTGCAGTATCTTTGCTTTGCCGAGCACTCTGGAAACTCCAGGGCTTGCCGCGCTGGAGGCCGCGTGCGTGGGTGCCAGAGTGCTGGTTACCGAGGTCGGTTGCACTCAGGAGTATTTTCAGACCAGCGCTGTCTATGTTGCGCCAATGTCGGTGGACTCCATTGTCGAAGGGCTTCGGCGCGGGCTGGCTCGCCCGGACTCCGATGCTGCCCGCGATCTCGTCCGGGAGAAATTCACTTGGCCCGTGGTTGTTGAGCGCTTGCTTGATGTGTATCTGAACCGGGATGTTTTCGGCCATGCACTCTCCGCACGCGGTTTTTATTTATCGGCCTTCGATCCCCTTCTGGGAAGGTACGTTTGGAGCAAGCGTGTCGCCGGAATCGTGTGCGATCGGTCGGGATTCTTGAAATTTGACTGGTGCTCACCGCAGCGCTCGAAGGTGGCGGTTAAAGTGAACGGCGAGCTTGTGTGGCCGGATCTTGAAGTGGGGACGGATTTTTCGTCGATGGTGTTGGCCGCACCGCTTGGCCCTGGTGAGCAGCGCCCGCAGGTCGAATTCGAGGTGCAGCCCCTGGAGCGTGAGCAGTCCTCCGCCGATCCGCGCAGTCTGGGCGTCATGCTCAGGGATGTCCGGTTCCTGACGGGCGAGGAAGAAATGCGGGCGGCAGGGATGTTGTTTGAGCTGATGGGCTTGCAAGGTCAGGGGTGGTTCCGCGCTGAGGAAGACGGTGTCGGGCCGTTCATCTGGAGCCAGAAAAAGGCTGCGTTGATTTGTGAGCAATCTGGTGTGCTTGTTTTTGACTGGTGCGCACCGCAGCGCTCGAAGGTGGCGGTCAAAGTGAATGGCGAGTTTGTGTGGCCGGATCTTGAAGTGGGGACGGAGTTTTCGTCGATGGTGTTGGCCGCACCGCTCGGCCCAGGTGAGCAGCGCCCACGGGTCGAATTCGAGGTGCAGCCCTTGGAGCTTGAGCAGGCCTCCGGCGATCCACGCAGCTTGGGCGTCATGCTCAGGGAAGTCCGGTTCCTGACGGGCGAGGAAGAAATGCGGGCGGCAGGAATGCTGTTTGAGTTGCTGGGCTTGCAAGGTCAGGGGTGGCATCGCGCTGAAGAAGACGGTTCCGGGCTATTCGTCTGGAGCCGACGACGGGCAGCGTTGCTCTGCGACCTCTCCGGGCTTCTGAGCTTTGACTGGCGCGCGGCTCAGCCCTCGCGCGTGAGCGTGGTGGTTGATGGGGTTTTGTTGTGGAGCGAGCTTGAGGTGGGGACAGAGTGGTCGCATGCGAGCATTCGGCTGCACCCCGCAACCCCTGGAGGGCGCTCGCAGATTGTTTTCGAGGTGACGCCCGTTGATTCGGTAGTTCGCTGCGCGGATCCACGGGAGTTGGGGTTGGCCCTGAGGGGGCTTGCGATCAAGGATAAGGAACAGCAGGTTTTGCAATGAGAATAGTGATTGACCTTCAGGGCGCACAGACGGGAAGTCGTTTTCGCGGAATCGGCCGCTATGCGATGTCGTTTACCAAGGCTGTTCTGCGTAATCGCGGGGAACACGAGGTTTTCGTCGTGCTCAACGGACTGTTTCCCGAGACGATCGAGCCGATCCGCCTCGAATTGGCCGGATTGTTACCCCCTGAAAATATCCGTGTCTGGCATGTCCCTGGCCCGGTGTCAGACATGTGGGATGGAAACGATCGGCGCCGTGAATTTGCGGAGTACATGCGCGAAGCTTTTATCGCCAGCCTTCATCCCGACCTGGTGCACGTCACCAGCCTGTTTGAGGGTTATAGCGATGATGCGGTGGGCAGCATTGGTCGGTTTGATCGATCTGTTCCAGTGTCGGTAGCGTTTTACGATCTGATTCCGTTCCGGAATCCGGAACATTACCTGAAGGCTAACTGGCCATATGAGCTGCATTACAAGAGAAAGCTGGCGTCCTTGGAGCGCGCCAGCCTCTTGCTGGCAATCTCGGAGTCAGCCCGGCAAGAGGCGCTTGACAACCTTCACTGGCCGCAGCACCGGGTCGTCAACGTTTCGAGTGCGGTAGAGCCTGCCTTTTGCCCTGGTCAGGAAGATCCGTCGGTGCTGTCCGGTTTGCGTGGCAGGATCGGGCTGGAGCGCCCGTTCGTTTTTTACTCCGGGGGGGCTGATTCCCGGAAGAATCTTTTCCGGCTGATCGAAGCCTTCGCCCTTTTGCCTGGCGATGTACGCTCACAGCATCAGTTGGTGCTGGCGGGCAAAATGCCGGAGGGCAATGTCGCGCCGTTGCGTGAGCACGCGTTGTCCCTTGGGCTGCAGCCCGGCGACGTGCTTTTTACCGGCTATGTGACTGATGACGAACTGATCCATCTGTATTATGCGTGTCGCCTGTATGTGTTCCCGTCATGGGACGAGGGCTTTGGCCTGCCAGCACTGGAGGCCATGGCTTGTGGAGCCCCAGTGATTGGCGCAAATACGACTAGCGTACCGGAAGTCATCAAGTGGGACGAAGCCCTCTTTGACCCGTTCAGCGCGCCAGAGATCATGCAGAAGATGCTCCATGCGCTGGCCGATGAAAATTTTCGCGCTGCGCTGATCGACAATGGCCTGCGTCGTGCGCCCTTGTTCTCATGGGACGAGACCGGTCGGCGTGCGCTGTCTGCCTGGGAAGAACTGCACCTTCAGCGAGAGGTGGCTGCAGGGCAGGCGCTATCTTCCTTTGGCCACACCCATGCGCTGGAAGCCTTGGCGCGTGCACGGGGCAATCCAGATGATTTCCAGGGCGATGCCCTAGGGAACTGTCTGGCGCTCAACCGGCAGGCTGGCATCGAGCGACAGTTGCTGGTTGACGTGTCCGAACTGTGCCAGCGCGATTCGGCTACCGGAGTGCAGCGCGTTGTCCGAAGCTACTTGCAAGGCCTGCTGGCGCATCCGCCAGCGGGTTTCCGGGTTGAGCCAGTTTATGCGACACGCGACGCCGGCTACCGGTATGCCCGGCAGTTTGTTCGGCGTTTTCTCGGCCAGCCAGCGGAGGCGCTTATTGATGAGCCGGTCTTGTATGGACGCGGCGACATCTTTTTTTGCCTCGATCTTCAGCATCACGTTCAACTGGCGCATGCAAATTTCTTTGCGCATTTGCGCGCACATGGCGTGACGGTCAAATTCCTGGTCTACGATCTGTTGCCGATTCAACTGGCCGACCTGTTCAAGGATTCCGACGCCAGCGCGCTGCATGAGCAGTTGATGACCCTGGTGGCCTCAACCGATGGCGCGATCTGCATATCCAGGGCAACGCAGGAGGCGCTCGACGCCTGGGTCGTGGAGCACGGAATAGCGACCGCACCGAATTTTCAGAGCACCTGGGTGCACATTGGCGGGGATATCGAGGGCTCATGCCCCTCTCAGGGCTTGCCGGAAAACAGCGCTCTGGTGCTGGAGCAACTGCGCCGCCGCCCCTGTTTCCTGTGCGTGTCCACGCTGGAGCCTAGAAAGGGTCAGCAGCAGGTGCTCGATGCTTTTGAACTGCTGTGGCAGCAGGGCGTGGAGGCCAATCTTGTTTTTGTTGGCAAGCAGGGCTGGAATATTGATGTTCTGGCGGAGAAGATCCGCGTGCATCAGGAGCTGGGGCAACGCCTGTTCTGGTTCGAAGGCATCAGCGACGAATACCTGGGGAAAGTCTATGAGTCCAGCAGCTGCCTGATTGCGGCTAGCCTCAATGAGGGTTTTGGCTTGTCGTTGATCGAGGCTGCTCGCTACGGAAAGCCTGTTATCGCGCGCGATATCCCTGTGTTTCGCGAGGTGGCCGGCGACTATGCCGACTATTTCACCGGGCTTGCTGCGAGCGATCTGGTGCAGGCCATCTCGGTCTGGCTGGCCCATGCCGCGCAGCTCTCGTCGCTGCCACGTGCTCCGTTGGTCTGGCTGACCTGGCAGGAAAGCACCGAAAAGCTCAAGCAGGCACTGACCAATCACAACTACCCGTGCCGGCAGCTTCTGGTCGATATCTCCGAGCTTGTTGAAAGAGACGCTGCAACGGGCATTCAGCGCGTGGTGCGCAGCATCCTCAAGGAATGGCTGAGCCATCCGCCCGAGGGGTTCCGGGTCGAGCCTGTGTATGCGACAACCGAGCATGTTTATCGCTATGCACGGCAATTTACGCAGCGCTTTCTGAGGGGGGGGGCGTCGCGCCTCCAGGACGACCGGGTCATCTATGCGCCGGGCGACGTGTTTTTCGCGCTCGACCTGCAACCGCAAGTCCATGTGGCGCAACGCGCAGCCTACCAAGCTATGCGTCGCCAGGGCGTACAGGTGCAGTTCATGGTCTATGATCTTCTGTGCGTTCGCATGCCCCAATTTTTCCCCGCCGGAAACAAGCAGGAGTTTGCGGATTGGCTTGAGGTGGTGGCAGAAAGCGACGGCGCCATCTGCATCTCCGAAACCGTAGCAAACGACCTGAAGCAGTGGGTCGGGGAGCACCATTCGCAACGCTACCGGCGCTTCCGCATAGGTTCGTCGCCTCTCGGTGCGGACATCATGCCAGCCCGCCAGTCCCAGGGCCTTCCGGAGGGTGCGGCCGAGGTGCTGGCCCGCTTGGGCGAGCGCTCCTCCTTCCTGATGGTAGGCACACTGGAGCCGCGCAAGGGGCATGAGGCCGTGCTCTTCGCGTTTGAGCAGCTATGGCGTGAGGGGCACGACCTCAATCTGGTAATCGTGGGCAAGCGGGGCTGGATGGTGGAGCCGCTGGCGGCCTGCCTGCAGAGCCACCCCGAGCTGAACCGGCGAATTTTCTGGCTGCAGGGCGTCAGCGACGAGTATCTGGAAAATATCTACCAGGCATCCACCTGTCTGATCGCCGCATCCTATGGCGAAGGCTATGGCCTGCCGCTGATTGAGGCCGCCCAGCGCGGAGTGCCCATCATCGCCCGCGACATTCCGGTGTTCCGGGAGGTCTGTGGCGCTCACGCGCATTACTTTGCGGGTCAGAGTGCAGCCCGGCTTGCCGAAGCTGTTTCCGACTGGCTGGCTCTGTTCGCGGAAGGCCGTCATCCTCGGTCTGATGGTATTGAGTGCGTCAGTTGGCAGGCGTCGGCTCGGCGGGCGCTGGCGATGCTGGATGTGGATAGCAGAAGTGAATAATTCTAACAGGGGCGAAATTGTGTCAAAGGATTTTCAGGGAAAGCGCGTTGCCATTCTCACCGCGGGTCCAACGACGGGGGTTACGGGAGGGGCTGAGCGTTTTTATGCAGGCTTGCTTGCGGGATTTCTTGAAATCGGTTGCCAAGCGGAACTGATCGCTATTGATGCCGATGAGCCGGACTTCGACACTATTGTGTCCAACTACCGGAAGTGTGCTGCGCTGGACCTCTCATCTTTCGATCTGGTTGTATCCAGCAAAGTCCCCACCTATGCCGTCAAGCACCCCAACCATGTGCTCTATCTCGTGCACACGGTTCGTGTGTTTGATGACATGTTCGATACGGTATTCAAGCCATTGCTTGATACGCACTACAAGCAGCGAGCAGAGTTGCATCGCATCGACTTTGACGCCATTTCAAGCATCAAAGCCCGGTTTGCAATAGGTCACGAAGTGGCCCGGCGGCTTTACCGCTGGCGTGGGCTTTCCTGTGATGTCATTCACCCGCCGCTGGCATTCAATAACTTCAGGGCAGGTCAGTGCGGTGATTATTTTTTCTTGCCCGGCCGTTTGCACTCATGGAAGAGGGTGGATCTTGTCATCAAGGCCATAAAAAGCTCCCGTTTGCCAATGAGGCTGCTGCTCGCCGGGGTAGGGGAGGCTGAAGCCGATCTGCGGGCCCTGGCTGGCGACGATAGCCGCATCGAGTTTCTCGGCCGTATTGATGACGAACGCTTGACGGCCTTGTATGCCGACTGCCTGGCTGTCCCCTTCGTGCCCTTGCGTGAGGATTACGGCTACATCACGCTGGAGGCCTTTGCCAGTGGCAAGCCTGTACTCACCTGCAGTGATTCCGGCGAGCCCGTGCAGTTTGTGCGTCCGTTTGAAACGGGCCTGATTGCGGAACCAGAGCCTGAAGATATCAGGCGTGGCCTGGAATGGTTCTGGAATAATCGTGAGCGTGCGGCGAACATGGGGCAGCAAGCGCAGCAAATGCTCAAGGGCATGTCCTGGGCCGAAACCGCGCGTTCGCTAGCTATTGCGGGCCTGAATCCTGGTGTGGCGGCGATGCCGAAGGCCACCGGTGTGACCGTCCTGGACATGCAACCCATCGATCCGCCCGTGGGTGGTGGCCGACTGCGCCTGCTCGGGCTCTATCATAATCTGGGTGAAAACGCCCCGTGCACCTATGTGGGCACCTACGACTGGCCAGGTGAGAAATTCCGCTCGCACATGCTCAGCTCGACCTTGCGCGAGATTGATGTGCCCTTGAGCGAAGCCCACCATGCGGCGGCGGCGGCACTGGCCGCGCAGGCGGGCGGCAAGGTGCTGATCGACCTCGCTTTCAGCCAGCAGGCACAGCTCTCCCCTGAGTTCATGGCCGTAGCACATGAGCAGCTGGCACACGCAGACGTGGCCATCTTTTCCCACCCCTGGGTGTATCCCCTCGTCAAGGATCGCCTGCGACCAGGCCAGGTGCTGATCTACGACGCACAAAATGTCGAGAGCCATCTGCGCGCCCAGCTGCTCGACCAGAGCAACCCGGTCGAGGCCGACCTGCTCCAGCGCGTGGCGGACGACGAAGCCGCGCTGGGCCACGGGGCAGACTGGATCATTGCCTGCTCGCACGAAGACCTGCTGCGCTTTCATGAGACCTACGGCTTCCCGCTGGAAAAGATGCGCGTGGTGCCCAACGGCGTGATGGCCTTCCGCGACCCGCCGGCCACGTCAGAGCGGCGTTTCGAGGCGCGCCGGGCGCTGGGCGTGGCGGCTGCTGACTTTCTCGCTATCTTCATCGGCAGCGCTTACGGCCCCAACAATCAGGCGGCCGACTTCATCGTCCGGCAACTGGCGCCGGCCATGCCGCAGGTGGTGTTCGTCATCGCCGGTGGCGTGGGCAAGGAAATGCAGTCGGATCTGCCCAATGTGCGCATTACTGGCCCGCTCGATGAGGCCGACAAAATCAGCTGGCTCTACGCAAGTGACATCGCCATCAACCCGATGCTCTCGGGCTCGGGCACCAACATCAAGATGTTCGACTTCATGGCCATGGGCCTGCCGGTGGTGAGCACAGCCATCGGCGCGCGTGGCATCGACACCGGCGGGCGGCGCGCCATGCGGGTGGCCGATCCGCGGGCCGATGCCTTCGCTACCGCCATCGGCCAGCTGCAGGATGCGGACCTGCGTGGTCTGATGGGGAGCGAGGCACGACTGTGCGTGGAGGAGGGGTATGCGTGGGAGCGCATTTCGGCCCAGCTGGGCGACTTTATCAAGGCGCGCCAGCGCCTGGCGGGTCAGTCACAGCCGCTGTTTTCGGTCGTCGTGCCCACCTATGAGCGCCACGATCAGCTGGAAGCCCTGATTGCGCATCTGCAAAAGCAGATCGAGCGCGATTTTGAGGTGGTGCTGGTGGACCAGAGTGCCCTGCGCTGGCCGGGCGCCGAGCGTAGCCACGGTTTTCCGCTCACCTATCACCACAGCCCGGTCAAGGGCGCGGTGCGGGCGCGCAACACGGGCGCCATGCTCGCTCAGGGGAAAATCATCGCCTTTGTCGATGATGATTGTCAGCCGGCCGAAGACTGGCTGCTGAACACGCGCCCCTATTTTGCCGACCCGGCGGTAGTAGGTGTGGAAGGCCTGATCCATTCGGATCGTGATTGGGGCGATCCGGACTGGCGTCCGGTCACGAACGTGGGATTCGAAGGCATCGGCTTCATGACCGCCAACCTTTTCGTGCGCTCAGCCGCCTTCCAGCAGCTCGGCGGCTTCGACCTGCAATTCGACCGCCCGCATTTTCGCGAAGACTCCGATCTGGGCTGGCGGATGCAGGCACTCGGCAAGCTGCCCTACGCCAGCAATGTGCGCGTGTTTCACCCGGCCCAGCCGCGCAGCAATGTGCGCGAATCGGTCAGCGCTGAAAGCATCATAAAAAATGCCAAAAACAACGAATTAAAGGTGGCGCACCTTACGACCACCGGCATCAAATGCGGGATCGGTGAGTACACCAAGCGCATCATTGAGGAATACGACCGCAATGGAATTGAAAACCTCATATTGAATTGCGAAAGTGCCGTGAACTCGGTCGATAGTATGCCGGCTGGCGTTCCGGCCAGGCAGGCCTGGTTCTTCGACAACCATCACTGGACCGGTAGCCACATCAAACCCGATGTGGTCGATTCATTGAAAGACTGGGGAGCGACCCATGTCGTCATTCAGTACCACTGGGCCTACTATTCCCCAGAAGTTCTGCTGGATTTTGTCAGGGCCTGCATTGCGGCGAGGTTGCGGGTGACCGTGGTGAGTCACAACTACATCCCGAGGTGCATGTCGGCATTCAAGGCGCTCAACGAGTTCCGCGTCCCGGTTTTTTCTCACCGGGAAACCGAAGTGGATGTGGCGCGAAAAGACGGGGTGTGCCTGCAATTCACCCCGCTTGGGATCGACAGATACGACCCGTTGGTCGAACGAAGCATCTTGGGGCGGGATTGGCGCAAGCAGCCCCCCGTCATTGTCACCAACGGCTATCTGCGCAGGCACAAAGGGGGGGGGCGTCTGATCGCTGCCATGCCCGCCGTCATTGAGGCCTTCCCTGGTGCGAAGCTGGTTGTGCAGAGCCCGGTATATCCCAGCGAAGACTCGCAGGAAGAACTGAAGAGCTGCCTAACGGCAATTCGGGAGCTCCGCTTGCAGGATGACGTACTCATGCATACGGACTTCCTAGAAAAGGCCGCGGTGCTGCAGGAAGTCGCCAAGGCCGATCTGGCAGTGTTTCCCTACGACTTGAGTGATGAAGGGGCAAGCGCCTCAGCGGCTGATGCGCTTTCCGTTGGGCTGCCCGTGGTAGTCTCCGAGGCCGAAGTCTTCGATGGCATACGGGGGGTTGCAATCACCAGTACGGCCGACAGCCAGCATCTCGCTGATGCCATCGTCGCCTTGCTTCGCGCGCCGGAGCAGTATGAAAGACTCGCCCACGCCGCTGTTGCCTATGCCCGAGAGAACGGCTGGGACAATGTAGCTTGGAAGTTTCTGTCATACAAATAACTTTGGAATCCTGAGCCAGATTCAGGCTAGTGGCGTTTGGGCAGCCTGAGTGATTCGTGAGGATGTTTTCAATGTGCGATTTTTTGTGTTCTTCGTCTGGAACGGCTTTTGATTGGGGATTGTTTTTATGAAAATAGATGCGGGTCGTAAAAATCATGCTGTCCTTCATGCAATCCTCGATGCGTTTGACGAGGGTGCCATTGGTTTACCTCCCAAGCCTGAGAACTTGAATACCGTTAATGCTTCTGAGGTGATCGAATCGCTTGCTGCCGAGCTAGGAGTTGTCGCTGATTCTGTTTTCTTCAAGACTTCGAGCGAGAGGTTTGCCCATGCTGTGCAACTCGCGATGGATCTGTTGCCACGTGGCAGTCGCCTGCTGGATATTGGTAACGCGCCGGGCTACTTGGCCGAGGCCCTGCACAGGTGGGGTTATGACGTGACGGGACTCAATCTGAATGATCTTTACAATGATCAGTATCCGGACTCCGGCTGCCTGGAGCGATTCAAAGTCATCGCTTGTGATATCGAGAAACAGGCGCTGCCTTACGCGGACCAAAGTTTCGATGGAATTGTGTTTACAGAGGTGCTTGAGCACATCGCTACCAAGCGGCCGGAAGAGTTACTGCCGGAATTCCGGCGGGTTTTGAAACCCGGCGGAGTGGTTTTGTTTTCTACGCCAAACGTCTGCAATCTGAGTAATATTCTCGCTCTGGCGACTGGTAAGAATATTTTCTGGCCAACGAAGATTTTTTACGGAGGCACTGATCGCCACAATCGGGAGTGGACGCCGGTAGAAGTGCGTGAGTTGTTCGAGTCGGCAGGGTTTGTGGCTGAATATTTTTATGGCATGAACGATGCAGCAAACTGGCGACTCGGTGCAAGTGAACAGGTTGTTGAGTTTTTAGCTGAAAATAAGAAAAATCATGCATTGCTTAGAAATACGATTGTCGGAGCTTTCCGGCTATCTGCGAAGCAATTTGAGTGAAACGCCGGATGCAGGGCGGTTTGGTGTATTCAAAAATCAAAAGTGGTGGCGGGTTACAAGGTTTTGCAAATGGATTCCATGGTCTCAGACAAAAATAACGGTGAGCGCGTTGCAGTCGTGATTCCGTCGTATCGGGTAACACGCCACATTCTTGATGTGATTGAGGCCATCCCTCCGAAAGTTTGGCGCATCTATGTGGTGGACGATGCCTGCCCCGAAGGCTCCGGTGAATTCGTTCGGGAAAACGCGAAGGATCCGCGGGTTCATGTGCTCTTCAATGAGGAGAACATGGGGGTGGGTGGGGCGGTGATGGCGGGCTATCGCGCTGCAATCTGCGATGGTGCGTCGGTGATCGTCAAGGTCGACGGCGACGGCCAGATGGATCCGGCATTGATTCCGATTTTCGTGGCGCCGATTCTGGAGGGGGTGGCGGACTACACCAAGGGTAACCGGTTTTTCGATCTTGAGGCCGTTCGTTCTATGCCGAAAATACGCTTGTTCGGCAACGCGGTCTTGTCATTCATGTGCAAGCTGTCGTCCGGGTACTGGAATAACTTCGATCCCACCAATGGCTATACAGCGATCCATGCGAAAGTTGCCAAGCAACTCCCCTTCGACAAAATCAGCAGCAGGTATTTTTTTGAGACAGACATGTTGTTTCGTCTAAATACTTTCAGGGCTGTTGTTATGGATGTTCCCATGGCGGCGCGTTATGCCGATGAAGTCAGCGGGTTGAAGATTGGAAAAATTGTTGGTGAGTTTATGTTCAAGCACTGCCGGAACTTTTTTAAGAGGATTTTCTACAATTACTACCTGCGTGACCTGTCGGTGGCTTCAGTTGAACTGCCGTTTGGTGCCAGCCTTTTTGTGTTCGGAGTTCTGTTCGGTGCGTTTCATTGGTATGAGTCCTATGTCGGTGGATTACAAACGCCTGCCGGGACTGTGATGGTCGCTGCGCTGCCGGTACTGATGGGCGGGCAGTTGCTGCTTTCATTTCTGGCGTATGACATCGCATCGACTCCCAAACAGGTGTGTCATAAAGTCCTGCCTTGATTGGATGGTGATGTCTGATATGCCTTCTGCAAGGCGATTCTTTATCTTTGTATGCGTCGGCATGGTGTGTGCAGCCATCGACATTCTCACGATGCAAGCCTTGCTTCATTGGTCCTTCGATTATCCTTTTGCTGTTACTGCCGGGTTCTTGGCGGGGTTGTTCGCCAACTACTTGGGTCACGCAAAGGTTACTTTTCAAAGATCGCTGGAAAAAAAAGGAGCTCTGAAATTCATGGTTGTTGTGGCAGTCAATTACTTGCTGACCATGCTTTGTGTTGCATTCTCAAGTGAATTTTTTGGCAATGTCTTGCTTGGGAAAATCTTTTCTCTGCCGGTGGTTGCGGGTAATGGCTATTTTTTAAGCAAAGTATGGGTGTTCCGGGACTGATGAACATAAAACCTATTTGTGTTGAGCGAGGAAGTCTTCAGCGATACCAGGAGCTATTTTATGCTGCATTCGGATCGCAGCCTAAATTTCATCCGGATTCTCTTTGCTGGCTGTACAAAAAGAACCCCGCAGGCGTTGTGTTCGGTTTTGATGCATATGAAGGCGAAAAACTCGTTGCTCATTACGCTTGTATCCCGACAGAAATTAGCTATCTGGGTAGGAGGGCGCGTGCGTTGCTTTCACTTAATACGGCAACGCACCCCGACTACCAGGGACGCGGGCTTTTTGTAAAGCTCGCAGAACTTACTTACCGGGCGGCGGCTGAGGCGGGATTTTCTTTTGTCTATGGCGTTGCTAATGCAAACAGCACGCCCGGGTTTGTGCGGAAGCTTGGCTTCTCCTTGCTTGAGCCTTTGTTGGCCCGAATTTTTATGGGTGAGATGGTAGACGGGTTGAATGAAGTTCATTCAAAGTCGCACTTCTTCCGCGCGTGGGACAAGGAGGCTCTGACTTGGAGAGTCGAAAACCCGATAAGCCTACTTCGTTGCTCTTCAACAGAAAGTGGCTTGATCGTTCGCGGAAATACCAAGGGGCGTTGGCTGCCTGTACAGGCTGAACTGCCTTTTTCAGAGGATTTTGTCGCGAGTTGCTCTGGTTTGGAAAGTCCCTTGAGGTTGTTTCTTGGATTGCTGCCGAGCGAATTGGATAGAAAGCCTCTTTATTTTGACATCCCCGACAAGCTAAGGCCTTCACCCTTGAATTTTATCTACAGGGATTTGACCGGGTGTGGCCGTAAGATAGAAAAAGGGTCGGTTTTTTTTACTTTCATTGATTTTGATGCGTATTGATGATGAGTATCATTGCTGCGCGATTGTTTTTATTTCCTCATCAGGATGATGAGTTTGCTGTTTTTGATTTGCTGGAAAACTGCGGCGAGGATGGTGTTGTTCCGTTGTGTGTTTTCTTGACGTGCAGTCCATGTGGCTCAGGAGCCACGGCGATCAGAAATTCGGAATCAATGCGGGTTTTGAGGCGACTTGGGGTTGGCGATGACAGAATTTTGTTTGTTGGCGAAAATCTCGGTGTCGTGGACTGCCGTGTCAGCGATAGGATGGGCGTCATCGCGGACTGGTTGCATGACTTCTTGGTTTCGCATGAGGAGATTAGCGAAATCTTCATTCCTGCCTGGGAGGGAGGGCATCCTGATCATGACTCGGTGCACGCGTTGGTCTTGTCGGTCGCTGTCCGACTGAACCGTGCAGTAAAAATATTACAGTATCCCCTTTATAATGGTCGTGGCGTTCCAGGTGGAATGTTTAGGATAATTTCACCACTGCCAGAGAATGGGCCGTGTTGTTTCAGAGATGTTTCTGCCTGGAGACGGGTTTGTTTTCTCGCGCTATGTTTTCAGTACCGCTCGCAGTGGCGATCATGGATTGGACTTTTTCCCGCATTAGTGTGGCGTTATATCCGTAATGATCACCTAGCGCTGCAGGAAACGGAAATTTTTAGGGTTCATGAGCCTCCTCATGCAGGCCCCCTCTATTACGAGAGGCGTGGGTTCGCTAGGTGGGATGTGCTGGGCCCGAAAATTTCCCGTTTTACACGGGAGTGGAGGCCGTCAGGCTCTTTAGATGCTTTATCTGAATCTGGAAAATAAATTGTCAGATAACAACAAGGTGGTTATTGTAGGTGCGGGCACGATGGGGGCTGGTATTGCCCAGGTGTTTTCCTTGTCTGGTTATGATGTGAGTCTTTATGCGACATCTGAGCGATCAAAGAACGGTGCTCTTGCGTCCATCCGCTCTAGCTTGGAGAGACTGTGCAAGAAGGGCATTGTCGAGCAGGGGGCCGCAGAGGGGGCTTTAAGCCGCGTGAAGTTTGTTAATCACTGGGAGGCGATAGCGGAGGCTGGTGTTGTTATTGAAGCTGTTCCAGAGTCGATAGAAGTCAAGAAGACTGTTCTGGAGGCTTGTGACAATTACCTGCGTCCGGACGCGCTTGTCGGGACAAATACATCGTCGATTTCCATTACGCGTCTAGCCTGCTTTCTTTCAGATCCTAGCAGGCTTGTGGGGCTTCATTTTTTCAATCCCGCACCGCTAATGTCATTGGTCGAGTTGGTGGTGGGAGTGCATACTTCGCCGACTATCAAGGAAGGCGCAGTACGGCTAATTGAAAAAGTAGGCAAAGTGCCTATCGTTGTGCAGAACTCGCCCGGTTTCGTAGTCAACCGCATGCTGTGTCCAATGATCAATGAGGCCTTTTTTATTCTTGGTCAAGGGGTTGCTTCTGCTGAAGAGATTGATCAGGGGATGAAGCTTGGATGTAATCATCCCATTGGCCCTCTTGGACTGGCCGATCTGATCGGTCTGGATGTGTTGCTTTCAATCATGGATGTGTTGCTCGAACAGACGGGAGACTCAAAATATCGAGCCGCCCCGTTGTTGCGTGAATTCGTTGACGCGGGGATGCTGGGTAGAAAGGTCTTTCGCGGGGTTTTTAGTTATGAGGAGGCTTCGAAAACCCCAATCCAACGCGTAGCGTTTTGATTAAAGTTGTAAAAAAGTCTCTACAGATGGCAGGTTGCCTGAGTCGTTGATCCCGGTCAGGCCGGCCTCAAGGTTGAGATGGCAAGGTCGACGGGATCAGGCGGTCTCGCGGAAATGTGAACAGACATCAGGCCCGGATCTGCTTTGCTTGATGAACTTCTCGGAAATTCTGGGTTATTCGAGGTACTCAATTGTTGTTTAATATGATTGATTTTAAAAAAGACCTGGTCCTTAATTACGTTGGATGTGTCCTGCTTGCTGCGGTCGGGGTGTTTCTGATTTTTCATAACATCGGTTTGTATCCGCTGGTGTTTGCTGATGAATACAGTTACAGCATGCTTGCCAGGCTGATGCCGTTGAGCGAAGCATTTGTCCCTGACTTTCTGTATTTCAAGGTTTACAGCGTGACCAATTATTGCGGCGACGGATTTTTGGGGTGCGCCAGAGTTATTAATGTCGTGCTTTTTATCCTGGCTGCTCCGTTTGTTTACCTGGCCACCCGGCGTGTAGCGGGGCATGCCCTTTCTATTTTTGTGGCGTTTCTGACGCTTGTTGGGCCGATGAATAGCTATACGGCGTACTTCATGCCGGAAAGTTTTTATTTTTTTGGATTCTGGGTATTTGTCTGGGCCTTGCTTGGGCTTGGTGCTGACGCAACAAAACTCCGTTGGTTTGGGGTTGGAGCAGTTTATGGGCTGACAGCACTTGTCAAGCCGCATTCAATTTTCTTTCTGCCTGCTGTATTGGTTTATATCTTGTTTTTATTTCGGCAGAGGGGAGTGTTGTTTTCTCTGCGGCCCATTTATGCGGCGGGGGTGTTTGTTTTCGCAGCAGTTCTGACCAAGTTGACTCTCGGTTATTTTCTGGCAGGGGCGGCCGGGGTAACTTTGTTTGGACCGATGTACAGTTCTGTCGCAAGTTCGGCCGCGTCGAATTTTGGTCGATATGTAGAGCTTGCGCAGCTCGCCATGCAAAGCATGTGGGGGCACGTCCTCGTTCTGGCGCTCATCTATGGGTTGCCAGTTTGCATGGCTTTGTCTGCGGTGGCTGGCACACTCTTCAGAAGAAGCAAGGTGTTGGAGTCCGGAGTTTCTGCTCAAGTTGAGTTCGAGAAAGTTTCGTTTCTAGCGCTCATGGTCGTGGCGAATCTTGTTGTTGTGACAGCCTTTTTTACTGCATCTGTTGCCAACTCAGGGCCGTATGAGACGCCCTACCGCCTCCATATGCGGTATTACAATTTCGCACTCCCTATTTTTTACATTATTGCTGCCGGCGGCGTTGGCGTGGCGCATAAGTTCTCTAGACGTATCTGGGAGTTTTTGCTTTTTGGGCTGCTTGTTTTTTTGTCTGCCTATGCCCTCTACTCAAATTTGACGCCCTATGTCCCAACCATTGTCGACAGCCCTGAAGTTAGAGGGGTGCTTGTCAGTTTGGCAGCCTATCGATTCGCGGGTGGATTGCTATTGATTTCTCTAATTTTGTGGGTGTTTCGTGACGGTTTGAGTGTCAGGCTCTATATGCGCCTTGCGTTGCCGGTATTTGTTGTGACGTCTTGCTACAATGTTGCAAACGAACAGCGCCATGTTTTGGTGGCTAATGTTTATGACAAGGCTGGTTTGTTTGCCAAGCAGTATCTGTCAAAAGATGAGGCAGCCAAGACGGTGGTTGTGGGCTCGGACGCGGCCGGAGTGTTTCGATCCCTCTTTCATCTTGACAATCCTGGTGCCAGGCAGAAGAGCATTCCCCTAGGTGCTGGTGTCGCGACTGGTGATCTGCCTGCTGGAATGGAGTGGGTTCTGCTCGTCGGGGAACACGCCTTGCCAGAATATTTTTCTCCCGCTGTTTCAATGGTCGGGTTTTCGCTTTTAAAGCTTCCCGTTCTCCATGTTGTTGATTTTTCGTCATCCGGCTGGATGAGTCAGGTTCGGGCGTCTGGTCTTTCGTCGGGTGAGGCGTGGGGGGTGTGGTCAGATTCCGATGTGGTTGAGTTGCGGTTTCCAGATCCTTTGCCGAAAAGGTTTGAGTTGCGTCTCGTCGCTCATGCTTTTGGTCCCAATCGTGATGGCGAATTCAGCGCGATTGTCGGTGGTGGTGTTCGTAAATTCAGGTTGTCGGATTCGGATAGTGAAATTGTTCTTGCCTTTGACAATCCTGATGGTAGTGATTCGATCAAGATCGTCATACCAGACCCCATTTCGGCAAAGGATTTGGGAATGAGCGGGGACGAGCGAAAACTGGGGATTGGTCTTGTGAAATTGAGCTATCGCTGATTGCGCGCTGTGTTTGACTTGCTTTTATTTTTGAGTGTTTATTTTTGACGATTGCCTGAAATAGGGAGGGTGTGTGAAAAAAGCAGTTGTTACGGGAATTTCGGGTCAGGATGGTGCTTATCTTGCCGAGCTGTTGCTGGAAAAGGGTTATGAGGTGTACGGCACCTTCCGCCGCACCAGCTCCGTCAATTTCTGGCGGATCGAGGAGCTCGGTATTCAGGATCATCCCAATCTGCATCTAGTCGAGTATGACCTGACCGATCTCTCGTCGAGCATCCGCCTGTTGCAGGCAAGTGGTGCGACTGAGGTCTACAACCTTGCAGCGCAGAGCTTTGTCGGCGTGTCCTTCGAGCAACCTATCACCACCGCTGATATCACTGGCGTGGGTGCAGTGAACCTGCTTGAGGCGATTCGTATCGTCAATCCCAAGATCCGCTTCTACCAAGCCTCCACTTCCGAAATGTTCGGTAAGGTGCAAGCCATTCCTCAGATCGAAAGTACACCTTTCTATCCGCGCAGCCCCTATGGCGTCGCCAAGCTTTATGCCCACTGGATGACTATCAATTACCGCGAATCCTACGGTATGTTTGCCTGCTCCGGCATCCTCTTCAATCACGAATCCCCGCTGCGTGGCCGTGAGTTCGTGACGCGCAAGATCACTGATTCGGTGGCTAAGATCAAACTCGACAAGCTCGATGTCCTTGAGCTCGGCAATATGGACGCCAAGCGTGACTGGGGGTTTGCCAAAGAATACGTGGAAGGCATGTGGCGCATGCTCCAGGCTGCCGAACCAGACACCTTCGTGCTCGCCACCAATCGTACCGAAACCGTGCGTGACTTCGTTACCATGGCCTTCAAAGCCGTCGGTATTCAGATCAACTGGAGCGGCAAGGACGAAGCCGAGCAAGGTGTCTGCGCCCAAACTGGCAAAGTCCTCGTTCGCGTCAATCCGAAGTTCTATCGCCCTGCAGAAGTCGAACTGCTCATTGGCAATCCAGCCAAAGCGAAGGACGTTCTTGGCTGGGCACCCAAGACCACGCTCGAAGAGCTCTGCCAGATGATGGTGGACGCCGATCTGCGTCGTAATCAGGCCGGCTTCTCTTTTTAACATGTCAGCTCCGCGCGCACTCATCACCGGCCTGGCCGGCTTTACCGGTCATTACATGGCTCGCGAGCTTGAACACGCCGGCTACGAAGTGCACGGCTTGGGCTCCGGCCCAAGCCCGTTGACCAACTATCACCAGGCTGATCTTGCTGACCACGCCGGCCTGCGTGCTGTCATCGAAGCTGTGCAACCAACTGCCGTTGTTCACCTCGCCGGCATTGCCTTTGTAGGGCATGGCGACGCCGAAGCTTTTTACCGAGTTAACCTTGTTGGCACACGTAACCTTCTCGCAGCCTTGGCGGAAACCGCCAAGAAGCTCGATTGCATTCTGCTTGCCAGCAGCGCCAACGTATATGGCAACTCGGCCGACGCCGTGATTACCGAAGACACTTTGCCTGATCCTGCTAACGACTATGCCGTCAGCAAGCTCGCCATGGAATACATGGCACGCCTGTGGCAAGACAAGCTGCCTATTGTGATCGCCCGCCCCTTTAACTACACAGGGGTTGGTCAGACTGAAAACTTCCTGCTACCCAAGATCGTCAGCCATTTCAAACGCCGTGCCCCGCAGATCGAGCTCGGCAATCTCGATGTCTGGCGCGATTTCAGCGATGTGCGTGCCGTTGCCGCCGCGTATCGTGGCCTCGTTCAGTCCAAAGCAGTGGGGCGCACCTTCAATGTCTGCTCTGGCCAAGCCACCTCCTTGCGCGAAGTCATCGCAATGATGGAGGCGATTGCTGGCTATCGTATTGATGTGCAGGTCAACCCAGCCTTTGTGCGCGCCAATGAAGTCAAGACACTTACCGGCAGTGCGGAGCGTTTGCAGGGCGTGCTTGGCGACTGGCGCGGGATTCCTTTGAGTGACACGCTGGGTTGGATGTTTCTGGCGTAAAAGTAAACAAGATATTTAATGAAAATCACCGTAGTTGGCACTGGTTATGTGGGCTTGGTTTCAGGCGCTTGCCTGGCAGAGGTGGGCAATGACGTGCTATGTCTGGATGTAAACCCGGAAAAGGTCCGCGTTCTTAGAGATGGGGGCATTCCCATTCACGAGCCAGGGCTTGATCAGGTCGTAGTCCGCAATGTCGCGGCCGGCAGACTGCATTTCACTACCGATGTGGAAGAAGCTGTTCGCTTCGGGACAGTCCAGTTCATCGCCGTGGGCACCCCGCCCGACGAAGATGGATCAGCAGATCTGCAATATGTAATTGCCGCTGCCCGCAATATCGGCCGTTACATGACTGACCACAAGGTGGTTATAGACAAGAGCACCGTACCGGTCGGCACTGCCGACAAGGTGCGTGAAGCGATTGCCGACGAACTTGCCAAGCGAGGCATTGAAGTCCCGTATAGCGTCGTCTCC